>DAOMNN010000137.1:0-5440 GCA_035443825.1 Rhodocyclaceae bacterium
TCAAGCGCGGGATGCTGACGATCCGGCAGACCAAGTTCGCCAAGTCTCGGCAACTGCCGATCCATCCGAGCACGGTCAAGGCACTGGGCTGCTACCGAAGGCAGCGCGAGAGGCATCTTCCGACGACAGCGGGCATGCCGTTTCTGATCAGCAGTCGTGGCCGCCGACTGGGGCTGCCGCTCAGCGATCGACAGGTACACCGCGTCTTTACCGGCCTGCGCGAGCGCCTCGGATGGATCAATCGCGGCGGACACGAGGCGCCCCGCTTGCACGACTTGCGCCACACCTTTGCTGTCCGGCGGTTGATGCGCTGGTACGCCGACGGTGCCGAGATCGACCAGAAGATGCTGGCCCTGGCGACCTACATGGGCCATGCCGAGATCTTCTACACGTACTGGTACCTCACCGGCGTTCCGGAGTTGATGGCCATCACAGCCAGGCGGTTCGAGCAGTTCGCCGACCTCGCGGGAGACGATGATGCGTAGGCAAGCCAAACCACCGCCATCGTTTCCCGCGCTCGTACAAGCCTTCTTCGTCGAGCACCTGACACAACAACGCGCCCTCAGCCCGCGCACTGTGGCCGCTTACCGGGATGCCTTCATGCTCTTCCTGGGCTTTGCCGAGGCGCGCCTTGGCCGGTCGCCGGCGCAGCTCACGCTGCCCGACATCACGCCCGATCTGATCATGGCCTTCCTCGATCATCTGGAACGCGATCGGCACAACAGCGTGCGTAGCCGCAATGCCCGTCTCGCGGCGCTGCGTTCGTTCCTGAAGTTTGCGGCGCACCGCGACGTGTCATCGCTGCAGGTGATTGAACATGCGCTCGGTGTTCCGGCAAAACGCTTCGAACGCCCGATGCTCGGCTATCTGTCCCGGGAAGAGATGCTGGCGGTGATCGGAGCGCCAGATGGGACGTGGTTCAGCCAACGGGATCATGTGTTGCTACTGATGCTCTACAACACCGGTGCGCGGGTTTCAGAGATCGTCGGCGTGAAGGTCGGCGATGTCGTACTCGACGATGCCGCCGCTTGTGTTCATCTGCATGGCAAGGGGCGCAAGCAGCGCAGCGTGCCGCTGTGGCGCTCAACCATCAGGGCGATCAGGGCTTGGCTTCGGCGCAATCCGCAGTTCGATTCGAACTCGCCGTTGCTACCCAATCGCGATGGCCAAGCGATGTCGCGATGGAACGTGATGCAGCGACTGGAGCGCGCCGTCCAGGTGGCCGCGAAATCGTGCCCCGACTTGGCGACACGTCACATCTCGCCTCACATGATTCGCCACACGACGGCAATGCACCTGCTGCAGGCCGGCGTCGACATCAGCGTCATTGCGCTTTGGCTCGGCCATGAGAGCCCGGCAACGACGCACCAGTACGTCGAAGCTGATCTGGCGATGAAGGAGCGGGCGCTGGCCCGGCTTCACGAGCCAGAGGCCAAACTCAGGCGCTATCGGGCACCCGACTCGCTGATCGACTTCCTGCGAACGCTCTGATTATGTGGAGATCAAAAACGGCGCCTGCAGCCCCAGCCGGGCGGTTGGCGCACGACGCCCATGCTGGCTCAACATAATCGAGGCATCTACATAATCGGCCTCAGCTGCCGGTGGCTCGATGGCGCAGCCAGGCAGCAATGTGCTGGTCACCTGCCGTTCGAGCGTCAGGCGAGGGCGAACGGCAGCTTCCCCATTCTGCCAACTGGAAGTACCGACCCAATGCGGTCTCTGCACCTGGAGGAGAACGGTCATTCAACGCTTGAGCCGAGGGTGCGCGCATCCACCCCAGTAAACGGCGAGGTGTCACCGCCTTCCGCCGAGCGCCGCAAGGCCTTTGAACTTGTTCGGTTCGGCGTCGCGATCACGGACGACAGCCAGAAACTCCTCATCCTTGCCAGACAGAAAAACTGAAAAGTGGTTGGCAAGATCCTGCTTGAGCGCCGCAAAGCTCGCTTGGATGGTGCCGCCGAAGTTTGGGTACGCGTGGTTACCCCAAGCACCCGAGTAGCGCAGAAAGTCCTCGTGAGTAATGCGCGACTGGCCAACCTTGTACTCGACCAGTCCCAGGCCATAGCGAACGCTGAAGGCGAGGATACGGTCATCGCGCTGGAACTGACCCACGGCGAACGTGCCGCCGGAGCCTATGCCAGTCTCGCCCAACGAGAACTCGAAGCCGTTCGCTTCCATCATCGGGCGAAGCTGGTCTATGCCCTCGAGAAGTTTTTCTTGCGGTGTCGACACGCGTACTCCCTCAGGTTGTGACGCCTGATTAACGGAGCTGGAAACTGACGCGCCGAGCATAGCGCATAGGGATGATGAATGTGCCGCACGTCGGCGAGTTCTCACTGACGGCTATTGCCTGAACCGTGCCATCCGCCTGCCCCCCAAAGCAACGTGCGAACCGTCTGCGACAGTCTCAAACCGACCCCGAGCGGTCGTTGCGACTTCCGCAAAGCTGCCGGTCAGGTACCCAGGGATTCCACGAGTTTCGCTGCTCCGAAGCTGCCGTTCGTGACCTCACGCACCCGGCCATCACCGGCCGTTGGAGATCCGGCCAGGATTTCCCTCGCTGGATCGCCTTGGGTGACCGGTTTACGGCGGCCAACTTGAACCCCGCCTTGGCTCGACCCGGCCATCACCGGCCGTTGGAGATCCGGCCAGGATTTCCCTCGCTGGATCGCCTTGGGTGACCGGTTTACGGCGGCCAACTTGAACCCCGCCTTGGCTCGACCCGGCCAGCAGCCGTCACTGGTCACCCAATCCGGATAGCGGTCATCTGGGCGAGGCGGTATGCTACCGGCCTCTATGCCAGATCGGTCGCATCGACGCGCAAAGCTGTCGGCTGCTGCTTTTCCTGCCTTGTTATTCTGTGTTTCGCGTAATTTCTCCTTCTAAACAGTAACTTGTAGAACAAGTTAGGGGTTTGTCCGTGGCTGACGATAAGCACTCATCGCTGTCCTCGCAGGTAATTGCAGGCTTAATCGTCGCTGCCGTTCTTGGTTCAATCTCATTTGTTCCGGGAGCCTTTATGTGGGTCTCGGAAGTGGCTACTGATTTCTGGAGTCACCTACGGGGAACCTCGGAGTTCCCTAACTGGAGTTTGTATCTCTTGGCTTTAATGAGCGCCCATACCGTTGTTTACTGGATCGCCCGCGTCACAAAACCGAAAGGGCCAAATATCACCGCATACAACCAAGACTCTTTCTTTGGCCTCAAGTGGCGCTGGTCATACATGTCTGGTCATCCCGCAAATGCGTGGGCGTTCTGTCCCCACTGTGACACGATGCTCGTGTATTCAGAAATTGGCAGTCGCTTTGATCCTGACAGAAAGACCGTCCTTACGTGCGAAACCTGCAACAGTGATCTTCTCCACCATGAGGGCGACAAAGACTACTTGGTGCAGAAAGTCCATCGCCAGATAGACCGCAAAATCCGGACGGGTGAGTGGCAACGTGTCGTTGAAACCAACCTCTAACATGGCGCTCAACCTCGCTCCCTTCGGTCGCTGGACGCTTCGCGATAAAGCTGCGCAGCGCCGGTTAGCTCTACGTTATGCGTCTTGGAGCGTTTGCCCGTGAGTAACGACGTAATTTTCTGGACTCAAATCGCGTCAATTGTGGCTTTTGTATTTTTGGTCTTCGGGCTCTACCGCCTCCTCGTAGATCAAAAGGACGCCACAATTCAATTTCTGAAAGAAACGGTCAGCATCCTGAAAGATCAGTTGGTCGATGCACGTAGATCCACGCCTGACGTTCTTGCTCAGTCATTATCCGGGCGGGTCAAATTGCTCGAAGGCGAACTGGAACGCCTTTCACAGGACAAGGACGCAAATCAGGAACTCGTGCACAGCAAAGAAGAGGAGCTACGTGCAACTCGCCAAAAAGCTGAGGAGCTCACAAAACAAGTCTCGCTTGCGCGAGAGCTATTAAGTGACTTCCTTTGCCCACACTGCGGATCCGCTCTAACCGCCCGCGAATTTCATTCTGAATCGGTTGAATACCAGGGGCGCGAACTGGATGTTGACCACGAATACTCCGAATACGAGTGCGGTTACTCTATCCTAGACGGTAAGCCTCATAGTCCTTGCAATTCTGGCAAAGTCCGCAACGCCAGTGCTATCAAATACGCATAAACTTGCGATCGAGGCGCGGCTTCGCAACTGGGGCACCGTAACGGCGGGGCCGGCCCGGCGCCCCTCACCTTCACGTTGGATCGTGACCGATGGATAAAGTGATCGAAAAGCAACTCGAGGGAGATTTCGAAAAGGCGCTTTTTTCCGCCGCACTTGGAAACCTCGAGGACCGTGGCAACCCTCTGCGGTTCAACAACTTTGCGTACGCGATGAGAGAACTTGTTCGCCATGTAATGGCACGGTTGGCCCCAGATGATGAGGTTCGAGCCTGCGAATGGTACAAAGAGGAGACCGGTCGGCCTAACGGGATCTCAAGACGGCAGCGGGTCTATTATGCAGTGCAAGGTGGCCTTGCCGACGAATACGTAACGGATGAGCTTGACCTTGATGTAGGTGAGATCCATCGGCAGCTCCGCGACTCGATCGACAACCTGAGCAAGCATACGCATATTGAACAAGCTACGTTCAATTTAGGCGATGAGGAAGTTGAGGGGTTCGTCAACGAGACACTTGCTGCTGTTATTGACTTTTTTCAAACCATCAGTGCATGCCGAACCACCTTGGTAGAGGCGTTCATGGAGCACCTTGACGCTTCCGTGGTTCACGCGGCGATCTCCGAAACGATCGTCTCGATCGATGAGCTCGCCACTCATCACTGCATTGATGCAGTCTATACAGATCAGGTCCATATCAGGCAAATCGACGCGCACTTCATCTACTTTGTCGCGGAGGGAACCGTGGAGTGCGAGCTGCGTTGGGGTTCAAACTCTGACCTACGCCGTGGCGATGGTGCGACCTTAAACGAGGCTTTTCCCTTCAGTTGCGAACTCACCAGTCCAGTTGGCGACCCGGGTGACATAGCAGCGGAAGAGAATGCCTTCGCCGTTGATACGAGCTCGTGGTGGGAGAGCTACTATGATGAGGAATAATCCAACAAGGTCATGCAGCCGACGCGCTGACGCGCGCGACTGATGGCTAACGTTGAATGACAGCTTCCCTAAAAGCTCAACGGCGGCAACGGGTCCAGGCTGTGTCAAAACCTCTGGTAAAATATGCCGTACGCGTTGATTGGGCGGAGGGCAGCCGTGAAGCGTTTTGTTGAGGGCGAGGAGCGAAGCCAAGGCACGCTGCTTCCGGAGCATCTCGATGATTACGTCGCGCAGGACAATCCGGTCCGGGTCGTTGACGCCTTCGTCGAGCATCTCGATCTGCGCAAACTGGGTTTCGAGCGCGTCGACCGCAGCTTCAATGGACGCCCGGCCTACCCAGGGCTCCCGCAGCTACGCGTTCATCATCAATCGTCGTCGTCATCCTCAT
>DAOMNN010000138.1:0-5385 GCA_035443825.1 Rhodocyclaceae bacterium
CGCGCTTCTTCAACTACAACTCGGACATCTGTGCCCACGGCGACAGCGGCCTGACAGGCTGCACCCGCTGCATCGACGCCTGTCCGACCGGCGCGATCCGCTCCATCGGCGACCTGGTCGACATCGACCCCTATCTGTGCCAGGGCGCCGGTACCTGTACCAGCGTCTGCCCGACCGGTGCGATGACCTATGCGTACCCCGGACCGCGGGACCAGATCGCGCGGATCAAGCGGATGCTTTCGGCTTGTCGTGATGCGGGGGGCACCTCGCCGATCCTGGTCTTTCACGACGAGGAAGCCGGCCTGGAGCGCCTGCGCGCGATCGCTGCCGGCCTGCCTGCGCGTGCAGTGCCGGTGCGGGTGAGCGAGATCGGCGCGGTGGGCATGGATGTCTGGCTGTCTGCGATCGCCTACGGCGCGAGCGAGATCCTTCTCCTCGATACCGATGCGGTCCCTGCTACGGTCCGGGCGGCGATGCAGGCCCAGATCGACTACACGCGCCCGCTGCTGGACGCGATGGGTCATGACGGCGGTCGGCTGATCTGGCTCGCACCGGGACAGGACGTGCGCGAGGCGCTCGCGCGGGGCAGGACACCCGCAGTCAAGGTCCCCGCGACTTTCGACACCTTCGGCGAAAAGCGCGGCACGCTGCGCCTCGCGCTCGATCATCTCTACGAACAGGCTCCCGAACGGGCGCCGCTGACGGCACTGCCGTCCGGTGCCCCCTTTGGCCAGGTGGCGGTCGATCGCCAGGCCTGCACACTATGCATGGCCTGTCCGCAAGTGTGCCCCACGCGCGCGCTGTCGGACGCCGGCGACAAGCCGCAACTCTCCTTCACCGAGGATCTGTGCGTTCAGTGCGGTCTGTGCCGTACCGCCTGCCCCGAGGACGCGATCACCCTGGAGGCGCGCTACCTGTTCGACTGGGAGCAGCGCCGCAAGCCGCGCGTGCTCAACGAGGAGGAACCGTTCTGCTGCATCAGCTGCGGCAAGCCCTTCGCGACACAGAGCGTGATCGGACGGATGGTCGAGAAACTGCAGGGGCATCACATGTTCCAGTCGGAGGAAGCACTGCGCCGGCTCAGGATGTGCGGCGACTGCCGTGTCGTCGACCTGTTCAGGAAGGATCTCGAGGGGGGTTCCAAACCCCGCTGGCTGGGACCGAGGTGAGGTGCGCCGATGATGATGAACGACACGCTCGAACCCGCCATCGACACGGATGAAGTCGACGCGCTGCGCGCGGGTACATGGACGCTGCTCGGTCGCCTGCTGATCGAACCGCCTTCCGCCGAAATGCGCGAGCGCCTGGCCGCGATCGGGTCGTCGGGAGATGACGCGGATGCGCTCGGCACGGCCTGGTCCGGACTCAAGGACGCGGCGCGTGACGCGCGCGACGAGGCGCTGCGCGCGGAGTACCAGAACGTGTTCGTCGGCGTCGGCGGGGGCGAGGTGACGCCTTATGCGTCGTGGTATCTCAGCGGGTCGCTGATGGACCGGCCCCTGGTCCGCTTGCGCGAGGATCTCGAAGCGCTCGGCGTGACGCGAAATTCGGACTGCAGCGAGCCCGAAGATCATGCCGGGGCAGTGTGCGAGATCATGGCCTTCGCGATCCTCGACGGAGACGTCGACCCGGAATGGCAGAAGGATCTGTTTCTGCGTCATGCCGACAGCTGGATGGGACGCCTCTTCGAGGACATCGCGAATGCACCCAGTGCGGACTTCTACCGTGCCGTTGGTGCGCTGGGCAAGGCGTTCATCGAACTCGAACGACGGTTTTACGCAATGTCGGCCTGAGTCGACAAGACGAGACAGCGGCGCAAGGCGCCCCTGAGACAACGAAGAAGAGGAGTCGGAGATGGAAAAGAGAGACGAAGCGGCACCGAAGTCCCGGCGCAAGTTCCTGAAATCGATGGCCTTGACCGGGGGCGGGGTTAGCGTGGCGGTAGCCATGGGCCAGACCGCGGCCACGGAGAACGAGGTCGAAGGGCGACATGGCCAGGACGAGCCGACCGGTTATCACGAGACCCAGCACATCCGGGATTACTACGCCAAGGCGCAATTCTAGCGTGACTGCGCGCGCACCATGCCGCGGTCATTGACGAAGGAGAAGAACCATGAAATTGGTCAGGAAAAACGGTGCGGCCCCGGTCCCGTCCGGCGCCGGATTGCTCGGCAAGACCGTCAGCCGGCGCGCGTTCCTGCGCGGTTCCGGCCTTGCCATGGGCGGTGCTGCCGTGACCGGCATGATCCCCGGCACGATGGTGCGCAAGGCCAGAGCGGCGCGACGCATCGATCCCCAGGCGGAGATCAAGCAGATCAAGACAGTCTGCGGCCACTGCTCGGTCGGCTGCAGCACCATCGCCGAAGTGCAGAACGGCGTGTGGATCGGGCAGGAGCCGGTGTTCGACAGTCCGATCAACCTGGGCGCGCATTGCGCCAAGGGTGCGGCGCTGCGCAACCACGGGCACAGCACGCGGCGGGTGAAGTACCCGATGAAGAAGGTCGGTGGCCAGTGGCAGCGCATCAGCTGGGAACAGGCGATCAACGAGATCGGCGACAAGCTGCTTGCGATCCGCGACGAGTCCGGCCCGGACGCGCTGTGGTTCGCGGGGTCGTCCAAGGCCAGCAACGAGGGTGCCTACCTGCAGCGCAAGTTCGCGGCCTTCTGGGGTTCGAACAACTGTGATCACCAGGCGCGCATCTGCCACTCCACCACCGTGGCCGGCGTCGCCAACACCTGGGGTTACGGCGCTCAGACCAACTCCTACAACGACATCAACCGCTCGAAGTGCATCATCATGTGTGGCTCCAACGCCGCCGAAGCCCACCCGGTCGCGATGCAGATGATCCTGCGCAGCAAGGAAGGCGGCGCCAAGCTGATCGTGATGGACCCGCGCTTCACCCGGACCGCGGCCCATTCCGACATCTATGTACGCTTCCGCTCAGGTACCGATGTCGCCCTGATCTGGGGCCTGCTGTGGCACGTTTTCGAGAACGGCTGGGAGGACACAGAGTACATCCGCCAGCGCGTGTACGGCATGGACAAGGTGCGCGAGGAAGTCGCGAAGTGGAACCCGCAGGAGGTGGAGCGTGTGACCGGCGTCAACGGTGACGCGGCGTACGAGATCGCCAAGACGCTGGCCGACAACCGTCCCGCGACCTTCGTCTGGTGCATGGGCGGCACGCAGCACACCATCGGCAGCAACTACGTGCGCGCATACAACTGCCTCCAGCTCGCCTTGGGCAACATCGGCAAGGAAGGCGGCGGGGCGAACATCTTCCGCGGTCACGACAACGTGCAGGGCGCGACCGACATCGGTCCCAATCCGGACAACCTGCCCGGCTACTACCCGATCACCGATGCCGGCTGGCAACACTGGTGTCGCGTATGGGGGGTGGACTTCGCGTGGCTGCAGGCGCGCTTCGACCAGACCGAGTACGACGACGGTCGGGGCGGCAAGGTCAAGCCGATCAACACCGGCGGCATCACCGTCTCGCGCTGGATCGACGGCGTGCTCGAGGACAAGGCCAACGTTGCGCAGCGCGACAACATCCGTGCCGCGATGTTCTGGGGCCACGGTCCGAACTCGCAGACGCGCGGGCCGGAAATGAAGCGGGCCTTCGAGAAGCTCGATCTGCTGGTGGTGATCGACCCGTATCCGACCGTATCCGCAGTGCTGCACGACCGGACCGACAACACCTATCTGTTGCCGGCAGCCACGCAGTACGAGCAGGCCGGCTCGGTCACCGCGTCGAACCGTTCGCTCCAGTGGCGCGAGCAGGTCATCGAGCCGCTCTACGAGCACAAGGCCGACGCGGAGATCGCCTATCTGCTCGCGACCAAGCTCGGCTTCGCCGACGAGATGTTCAAGAACTACGAGATCGTCAATAACATGCCCACGCCCGAAAGCGTGCTGCGCGAGGTCAACCGCGGTACCTGGTCGATCGGCTACACCGGGCAAAGCCCGGAGCGACTGAAGGCGCATATGGCCAACCAGCGGCATTTCGACGTAGTGAGCCTGAAGGCGCAGGGTGGTCCACTCGACGGCGAAACCTACTGCCTGCCATGGCCATGCTATGGCACACCGGAACTCAAGCACCCGGGCACCCATGTGCTGTACGACACCAGCAAGCACGTGATGGAAGGTGGCGGCAATTTCCGCGCAAACTTCGGCACCGAGCGCGACGGCGAAACCCTGCTCGCCGAGGATTCCTGGTCCAAGGGTGCGGAGATCCAGGGCGGTTACCCGCAATTCACCGCGGATCTGCTCAAGCAGCTCGGCTGGTGGGACGAACTTACCGCCGAGGAAAAGGTCGCGGCCGAAGGCAAGGCGTGGACCACCGATCTGTCGGGCGGCATCATCCGCGTCGCGATGAAGCATGGTTGCCACCCCTTCGGAAACGCCAAGGCACGCGCATTCGTGTGGAATTTCCCGGACGGCGTGCCGGTGCACCGCGAGCCGCTGTACACGCCGCGCTACGACCTGGTGGCGGACTATCCGACCTATGACGACCGCAAGGTGTTTTACCGCCTGCCCACGCGCTGGAAGTCCGTCCAGGCACGCGACTACAGCGGCGAGTTCCCGCTCATCCACACCTCCGGACGTCTGGTCGAGTACGAAGGCGCGGGCGAGGAGACACGCTCCAACCCGTGGCTGGCCGAGCTGAAGCAGGACATGTTCGTCGAGATCAATCCTGCCGACGCCAACGACGCCAACGTGCGCGACGGGCAATCGGTGTGGCTGGAGGGACCGGAAGGCGGCCGCATCAGGATCAAGGCACTGGTCACCAACCGCGTCGGGCGCGGAACGGTATTCACTCCCTTCCACTTCGGTGGGCATTTCCAGGGTGAAGACCTGCTCGCCAAGTATCCCGAGGGGTCGGCGCCCTACGTGCGCGGCGAATCGACCAATACCGCGACCACCTATGGTTACGACGCGGTCACGATGATGCAGGAAACCAAGACCACGCTTTGCCGTGTGGTGCCCGCCTGAACCGGATAGAGGAGAGCCAAGATGGCCAGGATGAAATTTCTCTGTGACGCGGAGCGCTGCATCGAATGCCAGGGTTGCGTCACGGCCTGCAAGAACGAGCACGAGGTGCCATGGGGCGTGAACCGCCGCCGTGTCATCGTCATGGACGACGGCATACCCGGCGAGAAGTCGGTCTCGGTGGCGTGCATGCACTGCACCGATGCGCCCTGTGCGGCCGTGTGTCCGGTGGACTGCTTCTACACCACCGATGACGGAATCGTGCTCCACGACAAGGACCTGTGCATCGGATGCGGCTATTGCTTCTACGCCTGTCCCTTCGGCGCGCCACAGTACCCCCAGCAGACCGCCTTCGGCGTGCGCGGCAAGATGGACAAATGCACCTTCTGCGCGGG
>DAOMNN010000139.1:0-5335 GCA_035443825.1 Rhodocyclaceae bacterium
CACCGCGTCCATCTCGGCTGTTTCGTCGATCGGCCCGAGGACATGCAGTACGTCGCCCGACTCAAGGAATGGTGTGTCGACGTACACGCGGTTCGTCTCCAGCCGCAGCGTGCACGGATTGCGAGTCTTTACGGCCTCGTTTCGGGCGAAGCCCTGAGCCTTCCCTATTATCGAAGCGCCGCGCTGCGCCGCTGGGTGGAAGCGACGGTGGCGAGCAATCGCATCAGCGATGCGGTGGTCTTCTCCGGTCCCATGGCGCAATACCTCGATGTCCCGGGATTACGGCGTCGTGTGGTGGATTTCTGCGATGTCGATTCGGCCAAGTGGACCCAGTACGCGACGGGGCGGAGGTGGCCGATGTCGTGGTTGTACCGCCGCGAGGGTGAGCGTCTGCTGGCCTTCGAACGCCTGGCTGCGCGCAGTTCGGATGCAAGCGTGTTCGTCACCGAGAGCGAGGCCGCCCTGTTTCGCCGTGCGGCGCCCGAAGTGGCCGATGCGGTGGTCGCGATTCAGAACGGCGTGGATGCGGACTACTTTTCACCGGCTGCAGCACATGACGACCCGTACCCGGACGGTGGTCCGGTGATCCTGTTCACCGGTGCCATGGATTACTGGCCGAACGTCGATGCAGTGTGCTGGTTCGCGCAGGAAGTACTGCCCAGGATTCTTGAACGGCATCCGGACGCGCGCTTCTACATCGCGGGAATGAATCCGGCGCAGGAAGTGCGCGCACTTGCCGGCGGCCATGTGTTCGTGACCGGGACGGTCGAGGACATCCGTCCCTGGCTTGCCCATGCGGATGTAGTCGTCGCCCCCTTGCGTGTCGCCAGGGGTATCCAGAACAAGGTCCTGGAGGCCATGGCGATGGGCAAGGCGGTCGTGGCATCCACTACATGCGCAGCGGGACTTTCTGCGGTGTCGGGGCGCGACCTGGTGACCGCGGACGGGGCGGAAGCGTTCGTCCACGCTGTAGACGCGCTGATCGCGGATGCGCCGCTGCGCGAACGTACGGGAGCGCTTGCGCGCGAATGCGTGCTTGCCCGCTATAGCTGGAGTGCGCACTTTCGGCATTTCGACATTCTTCTCGATGGAAACGCAACCCGAACCAGCCCGGATTCGGTGTCGGCGATCGGAGCTCGAGCATGACAAACCGCGTGGATCTCACGGCATCGGCGGCCGAAGCGCCGTCCGCTCAGGCGCGGGACGCGAGCGGGTTCCGCTACGTGGCGGCGGTGTTGCTTGTATCGCTGCTGTGGCTGATCGCCTGGTACTGGTCGACCGCCACGCAGATCGCGGGCATCTGGTGGCGTTCCGAAACCTTCGCGCACGGTCTGGTCGTGCTTCCGATCAGTGCCTGGCTCGTTTGGGGCAAGCGCCGGGAGATTGGCGGGCTGGTGCCAGAGCCGGTCGCGTGGATGGTGATCCCCGTGATCGGTGGAGGCATCGGCTGGCTGCTGGGACAACTCGTCAATGTCAATGCGCTGGCGCATTTCTCGCTGGTGACGATGCTGGTGGCCGTGCTTGTCGGCGTGCTCGGTTGGCGCCTGTCGCGCATTCTCGCGTTTCCGCTCGCATTCCTGTTCTTCGGTGTGCCGATCGGCGAATTCCTGATGCCGACCCTGATGCACTACACCGCCGAGTTCACGGTGCTCGCGTTGCGAGTTTCCGGTGTTCCGGTCTATCAGGAGGGCCTGTTCTTCGTCGTGCCCAACGGGCGCTGGTCGGTGGTCGAAGCCTGCAGCGGCATCCGCTACCTGATCGCGTCGCTGATGGTGGGCACGCTCTATGCGTATCTGAACTACCGCAGCCCCGTGCGTCGCCTGCTTTTTGTCGGGGTCGCCATCATTGTGCCGATCGTTGCGAACTGGCTGCGTGCCTACCTGATCGTGATGATCGGCTACCTGACCGACAACAAGGTCGCCGCGGGGGTGGACCACCTCATCTACGGCTGGCTGTTCTTCGGTGTCGTGATTCTGGCGATGTTCTGGATCGGTGCGCGCTGGCGCGAGGACGTCGACGAGCGCGGATCGAATGCAGCTGCCGCGGCAAGCGTGTCGGCGTCGACAATCGTGCGACGCTGGCCGGCGGTCGCGCTGCTGGCAGGAGCCACGGCCTTGTTTCCGCTGATGCTTCAGCAGTTGGACGAACCGGTGGAGCCCTTCACCGTCGAACTGCGCCCGCCCGCGCCGCAGCCGGGGTGGACCGCCGTGGACATGATCTTCCACGATTACCTGCCGATCTACAGCGGCTATCGGGGCATGGCCTATCAGACCTATCGGCATGAAAGCGGCGCAGTCCTTGGACTGTACGTCGCCTATTACGCGCGCCAGCGCCCGGAAGCGGAACTGATTGCATGGGCCAACCGGCTGACGACACGCGACGAGAACACGCGCTGGATGCAAGTCATCAATCGCGTCGAGCAGATGCCGCCGGGGCAGGTGAGGCGCACCGTGGTCAGCGATCGTGACCGGCGCATCGCCGTGTGGCACTGGTATCGCAGCAACGATCGCACCATCATCGACCCTCGCGTCGCGAAGGCGCTTCTCGCGTTGAATCGCCTGACCGGCCAGCCCGACGATGCGGCTTTCGTCGCGGTTCTTGCGCCTGTGGACGATCGAGGGGACGAGACTCGCCCGCTCGTAGAGTCCTTTCTCCAGGCCCATTGGCCGGATATCGAATCGATGCTCGGGGAGGCCGCGAAGCACAGATGATGGATTCACGCCCGCTCATTGTTCACGTCGTCTACAGCTTCGATACCGGGGGGCTGGAGAACGGCGTCGTCAAGCTCATCAACCGCCTTCCTCGCGAGCGATACGCCCATGCCGTGGTGGCCCTCACGCACTGTTCGCCGGAATTCTGCGGCCGTGTCGTCCCGGATGACGTGCACTTCATCGAGTTGCGCAAGCCCCCGGGGCATGCGTTCAGCCTCTATCCGGCGCTGTATCGCCTGTTTCGCGAACTCAAGCCCGCGATCGTGCACACCCGCAACCTCGCTGCGCTCGAAGCGCAGGCTCCGGCACGTGCGGCAGGGGTTCCGGTGCGCATCCACGGCGAGCACGGCTGGGACGTGACCGATCCGGACGGCAGCCGTCTCAAGTACCGGATCATGCGCCGCCTGTACAAACCCTTCGTCAGTCATTACGTTGCCCTGTCGGGCCATCTGGCGTCGTACCTGACGGATTGCATCGGCGTCGCGCCGGAGCGGATCACGCGCATCTGCAACGGCGTCGATACGCATGAATTTCATCCGGCGGCAGCAGGGCGGGAGCCGCTGCCAGGCTCTCCATTCAACGAAGACCGCTTTCGCATCATCGGCACCGTAGGGCGCCTCCAGGCGATCAAGGATCAACTCAACCTGGTCCGGGCATTTGCCCTGATACTCGAGCGTGCACCGCAATTTGCCGTGCAAGCACGCCTGATGATTGTCGGCGACGGGCCATTGCGCGCCGCCGTAAGTGCCGAAGTCACACGTCACGGGCTCGACGACAGGGTGTGGCTGGCGGGCGAGCGCGATGACGTCGCCGAGGCGATGCGGGCAATGGATGTGTTCGCCCTGCCGTCGAGGGCTGAGGGAATTTCGAATACGATACTCGAAGCCATGGCGAGCGGGCTGCCGGTGGTCGCGACCGACGTCGGGGGCAACGGCGAACTCGTCGTCCCGGATGAAACCGGGGCACTCGTACCCTCAAGGGATCCGGGTGCTCTGGCCGAAGCGCTTGCCGCATACGTGACCGATCCGGCAAGGGCCCTGGCTCATGGCCGGGCCGCGCGGGCGCGAGCACAATCGGAGTTCAGTCTCGACGGCATGGTGGCAAGGTACGCCGATCTGTACGAATCGAGCATGGCCGCGGCAGGGCTGACGAGGGCGGTGGAGCCGGTGCTCTCGTAAGGACGAGCGTTGCGCCGAACGGAGTCGCTAACGTGACGGGCAGCACCCCTGCGGGTCGTGCCGCAGACAGCAATGCCGCAGGCCAATCGCATGAATGATGTGGGAATTGATTCCCTCCCCCTTGAAGGGGGAGGAGTCAATGCACTTGACATCCATGCGATTGGCCTGAGCGATACCTGAAAAGAAACAGAGAGAACAAGGAAAATCGAGAATGTGTGGAATCGCCGGACTCTTCGACGCGCGGGGCAGGCGCGAATTCGATCGTGGGCTGGTTCAGGCGATGAACGAGGTGCAGTTCCATCGCGGTCCTGACGAAGGCGGTCTGCACTTCGAGCCAGGGGTCGCCCTCGCGCACCGCCGGCTCTCCATCATCGATCTGTCCACCGGCCAGCAGCCTCTGTTCAACGAGGATGGATCGGTCGCGGTGGTGTTCAACGGCGAGATCTACAATTTCCAGGAACTCGTACCCGAACTCGAGGCGCTGGGCCACGTCTTCCATACCCGCAGCGACACCGAAGTGATCGTGCACGCCTGGGAAGCGTGGGGCGAAGACTGCGTGCAGCGCTTTCGAGGCATGTTCGCCTTCGCGCTCCATGATCGAAATCGCGAGACGCTGTTCATGGCGCGGGACCGGCTCGGCGTCAAGCCGCTGTTCTACTCGGTGCTGCCCGACGGGAGCGTCGCATTCGGTTCCGAACTGAAGGTGCTGATGCAGTTGCCGGCGCTGGACCGGCGCATCGACCCGTGCGCGGTCGAGGAATACTTCGCGCTCGGCTATGTGGCCGAACCCCGCACGATCTTCCAGGGCGCCCGAAAGCTCGGGCCGGCCGAGACGCTGACGATCCGGCGCGGCGAGCCGATCCCGGAGCCGCGCTCGTACTGGGACGTTCGTTTCACGCTCGACAACCCGATCAGCGTCACCGACGCGACAGCCGAACTCACGGAGCGCCTTCGCGAATCGATCCGGCTGCGCATGATCTCGGAGGTGCCGCTGGGCGCCTTCCTGTCCGGCGGGGTCGACTCCAGCGCCGTCGTCGCGCTCATGGCGGGTCTGTCCGACGAACCGGTCAATACCTGCTCGATCGGCTTCGACGACCCGGCCTTCAACGAATCCGAGTTCGCGCAGAAGGTTGCCCAGCGCTACCGCACCAACCATCACATCGAAACCGTCGCTTCGGACGATTTCGACCTCATCGACACGCTCGCGGCTCTCTATGACGAGCCTTACGCGGACAGCTCCGCGATACCCACCTACCGGGTCTGCCAGCTCGCGCGCAAGCATGTCACGGTGGCCTTGTCCGGCGACGGGGGTGACGAGAGTTTCGGCGGATACAGACGCTATCGCTTGCACATGATGGAGGAGAAGTTGCGCGGCGCGTTGCCCCTGGGATTGCGACGTCCTGTCTTCGGTCTGCTCGGGCGACTCTATCCGAAAGCGGACTGGGC
>DAOMNN010000140.1:0-1479 GCA_035443825.1 Rhodocyclaceae bacterium
CGACCCCATCGGCGCCTGCGAGCAACCTTTCGAGGGTCGCGGCGTCATGGATGTCCGCTTCCGCAACTTCGACCGTGGGCAGCAGATAAAGATGGCCGGCACGACTGCGCCGGCGGGTGGGCACGAGCACGTCGACGCCGGCGTCGGCAAGTCGGTTTGCCACCGAGCGCCCGAGAAACCCGCTTCCTCCGATGAGGACGACGCGTCCAATGTGCATGGTATTGCCTCTCCGGCTCCGCGAGTCGCGGGGCTGTGCGCCTATTGTCGTTCGGTCGCCGGGGCGATGACCCCCAGTCGTTCGCGCAGCGATTGCGGACGGCCCTCGAACATCGCAGCGTAGATCACCGCATTGGCCAGAACCTTCTTGACGTAATCGCGCGTTTCGTCGAAGGGAATCGTCTCGGCGAATATCGCGGCATCCAGGGGGCGTACGTCACGCCATCTGCGAGCACGCCCCGGACCTGCATTGTATCCGGCCGACGCGAGGACGGGATGATTGTCGAGGTCGCCGAGGATGAGGCGCATGTAGCTGGTGCCAAGCATCACGTTGGTCTTCGGGTCGGTAAGCATGCGCGGATGGTAGTCGCGCATGCCGATGCGTCCGGCGACCCACTTCCCGGTTGCCGGCATGACCTGCATCAGGCCTTGCGCGCCGGCGCTGGAGCGTGCGGGGGCGATAAAGCGGCTCTCCTGACGCATCAGCCCGTAAACCCATGCGAGGTCGAGACCCTGCTCACGTACCTGTGGCTCGATCACTTCGCGATAAGGCGTGATGAAGCGGATCGCGAAGTTGGCGCGCGGGTCGGCCAGTTCCGCCGTGTTGATTGCGCGGTCATACAAGCCTTCGGCGAGCGCGAGGTGGGCAGCCGCGAGGAGGAACGCCCGGTCTCGGTTGCGGACCGCGCGAATCCACTCGCGCACGCCCTCGGCAGGCATATCGAGTCGATAGAATGCAAGCGCACGCCGAATGCCGGGATCGCTCGCGGCGCGCAAACGATCCGCCGCGGACACCGTTTCGTCGGGCGGAGGCGGCACGAACTGCTGCCCCAATTCCTCGGCGGCCAGGATGCCATAGAAGTGGGGCTCGCCGGCGATGCTGCGGTACAAGGTTTCGCCGGCGTCGCGACGTCCCTGGGCGGTGTAGGCACGGGCCAGCCAGTAGATCCACTCGGGCGCTGCCTGTTCACGCTCGTTCAGGGCGCCGATGGCGGATTCGACCCGACGCCAGTCTTCGATCCGCAGCGCGGAACGCACATGCCATGCACGCTGGACGTCGGTCATCTCGATCTCACCGGCGGCAGCGTACCACTCGGCTGCCTGAGGCAGGCGGGAGAGTGCGCCGTGGTGCCCCAGGATCACATGCATGTAGCTGCGTTCGTCATGGCTCAGACGGTCGTTGATGCGCAGGAATCGTGGATGTGCAGCCAGTGCATCCTCGCGCGCGAGGCGCACGAGGGCGGCGAGCGCAAGCTCGCGACC
>DAOMNN010000140.1:1579-5328 GCA_035443825.1 Rhodocyclaceae bacterium
TATGCGCACTGAATTCCCCGAACTGCCGACAAGCACATGAACGCTCCATTGTGTGGCGATGATCCCGACGCGCTCCGGCGCGAGTTGCGTCGCAGCGCAATCGCGCGTCGCGAAGCGCTCACTGCAACCGCCAGGTCTGCACTCACGACGCGTCTCGAGAAACCCCTGAGACACCTTCTGGCCACGCTCGCGCCTTCGGTGGTGGGGTTTTGCTGGCCGTTTCGTGGCGAGCCCGATCTGCGCCGGATGATGACCGAGTGGATGGAGGAGGTGCCGGGACGAATCTCTGCATTGCCCGTGGTGCTGGACAAGGAAAAGCCGCTTATGTTCCGCTCGTGGACGCCGACGATGACGCTCGTTCCCGATCGGCACGGCATCCTGCATCCTCCTTCCGGCGAAGCCGTCGTGCCGGACGTGGTGCTGGTGCCGCTCAACGTGTTCGATGCGGCCGGTTTTCGGCTGGGCTATGGTGGCGGCTATTTCGACCGGACGCTGGCGGTGCTCGATTCGGTCGCCGTCGGGGTTGGTTTCGAGATTGGACGGGCCCCTACCGTGTTTCCCCAGGCGCACGATCGTCCCATGGACTGGATCGTCACCGAGGCCGGTGCGTTTCAGGCGAGGAACATGCGGTAAGCGGGATTCAGCGATTCATCGGCATACTGGTAGCCGAGCCGATCGAGAAAGTCCTGGAACGCGATCTTGTCATCCGGCGGCACCTGCATGCCCACGAGAATACGGCCGAAATCGGCGCCGTGATTGCGGTAGTGAAACAGGCTGATGTTCCAGTCCGAGCGCAGGTGCGAGAGGAAGTTCATGAGCGCGCCGGGGCGCTCCGGGAACACGAAGCGGTAGAGCAGCTCGTTGTTCACCTGCGGCGCACGGCCGCCGACCATGTAGCGGATGTGGGTCTTGGCCATTTCGTCGTCGGTGAGATCCAGTGCGGGCAGTTCATGACGCTCCAGCATCTCGACCAGGCGCGCGGCCTCGCCGCGGTTATGCACGGTCACGCCTACGAACACGTGGGCCCGTGAAGGATCGGAGTAGCGGTAGTTGAACTCCGTGATGTTGCGGTTACCGAGCAGGCTGCAGAACTTCTTGAACGAGCCGGGCCTTTCCGGGATCGTGACTGCCAGCACGGCTTCGCGCTGCTCGCCGAGTTCGGCACGTTCCGCGACGAAACGCAGGCGATCGAAATTCATGTTCGCGCCGGATGCGACTGCGACCAGTTCCTTGTCGCGAAGCTTGTGGCGCTTCACGTATTCCTTTGCACCCGCGATCGCCAGTGCGCCGGCAGGTTCGAGAATCGACCGCGTGTCCTCGAATACGTCCTTGATCGCCGCGCATATCGCATCGTTGTCCACCGTGATCATCTCGTCGACATATGCACGGCACAGGCGGAAGGTTTCCTCGCCCACCTGCTTGACTGCGGCGCCGTCTGCGAACAGTCCGACCTGGTCGAGCAGTACCCGTTCACCGGCTTCCAGGGAGCGGGTCATCGCGTCGGCATCGACGGCTTCGACCCCGATGATCCGGGTCTCGGGACGCAGGCGCTTGACGTAGGCGGCAATGCCCGCAATGAGTCCGCCGCCGCCGACGCAGCAGAAGATCGCGTGGATCGGCTTCGGGTGGGCGCGCAGGATCTCCACGCCGATCGTACCTTGTCCGGCAATCACGTCCGGGTCGTCGAAGGGATGCACGAACGTGAGCCGCTCCGCCTTCTCGAGTTCCTTGGCGCGAGCGTAGGCGTCCGAGTAGGAGTCACCCACCAGCACGACCTCGCCACCCCACGCGCGGACCGCATCGACCTTGATCTGTGGCGTGGATACCGGCATCACGATCACCGCGCGCACCCCGAGCTTGTGCGCCGACAGCGAGACCCCCTGGGCATGGTTGCCGGCCGAGGCACAGATCACGCCGCGTTTGAGCGCCTGAGGCGACAGATGCGCCATCTTGTTGTATGCGCCGCGAATCTTGAAGCTGAACACGGGCTGCATGTCTTCCCGCTTGAGCAGGATCCGGTTGTGGATGCGTGCGGAAAGATTGGCTGCGAGCTCGAGGGGTGTCTCCTCGGCCACGTCATACACGTAGGCGTTCAGAATCCTTTCGAGATAATCCGGTGTTGCGTTGGTCATTGGGACGATCCGGCTTGCTCCGAGCAAAGGCGATGAGCGTAACAGCCCATGCCGTTTCTAAGCAAGGCCGACGGACCGGCGTTCAGTGTGCGTCCGGATCGAGATGGATCATGTGCTGCTGGCGCTCGATGAACTCCTTGGTGGAGTCGATCCCGCGCAGCTGCAGAATGGTCGAACGGACAGCGGCCTCGAGCATGACCGCCAGGTTGCGGCCCGCAGCCACCGGAAGAATGGTGCGCGGGACCGACACGCCCAGGATGTCCTCTGTTTCGACGTGAATCGGCAGGCGCGAAGGGTCGTCCTGGCCGGGCATGCGTCGTTGCAGGTATACGATCAGGCGCAGTCGCATCTTGCGTCGGCAGGCGGTCTCACCGAAGATCGTGCGGATGTTGAGCAAGCCCAGTCCACGCACCTCGACGAAGTCCTGGAGCAGTTCCGGGCAGCGACCCTCCAGCACGGTCGGGGCGATGCGGGAGAACTCGACGATGTCGTCGGCCACCAGGCCGTGGCCGCGGGAGATGAGTTCAAGTGCGAGTTCCGACTTGCCCGCCCCCGAATCACCCGTGATGAATACGCCGAGTCCCAGCACGTCCATCAATACCCCGTGCAGCGAGATTTTCTCCGCCAGCTGGCGAGACAGGTACAGGCGGAGCTGGTCGATGACGCTCGCCGAGGCGAGGGGGGTGGTAAGAAGTGCGACATCGCTGGTTTCGCAGATCGAACGGAGCATCCCCGGGACTTCGCAGCTGTCGGCGACGATGATGGCCGGTGGCCGTGCAGCGAAGATTTCCTGCAGGTGATGTGCGATCTTCTCGCGCGACTGGCTGCGCGCCCAGGCCAGTTCGGCGGCGCCGATCACCTGCAGGCGCTCGGGGTGGATCAGGTTGAGGTGACCGACCAGATCGGCAGGCCAGATGCGTTCCTCGGTAACCGAGATGGTCCGGTCGAGCCGACCGCAGACATGGGTCAGCTCCAGCAGCGTTCGCTGGAATTCAAATAGCTGCGCGACGTTGGTCTGCCGCATGGGAATCCCACGACACGAACAGCGCATGGATCGCCGCGCCGTCGGGCGCGTTCTGGAGATGCTCGCGGAACGCGCTGTCGCTGAACATCTGCGCAAGCTCGGAAAGCAGCTGGAGATGCTGCTCGTTGGCCTGCTCGGGCACGAGCAGCACGAACAACATGCTTACCGGGCGACCGTCCGGGGCGTCGAACTGCACCGGGGCGGTGAGTCTGAAGAATGCGCCAGCGGCTTCCTTCAGGCCCTTGATGCGGCCGTGCGGGATCGCGATGCCCTGGCCGAGACCGGTCGACCCGAGGCGCTCGCGGGAGAACAGACTGTCGAACACATCGCCGCGGGCAATGCCCTGGTTGTTTTCGAACAGCAGCCCGGCCTGTTCGAAAACCCGCTTCTTGCTGCTTGCATCCAGGTTCGTGACGACGTTCGAGAGGGGAAGGAGATCGGCTATAAGGCTCATGTTGCGAAAGGGCCTGCACGCGCACGAACTGCTGGTGCGGCGCAGGCGTATCAGAGTTGGAGAGTGCTTATGGGGCAGCAAAGGGTCCGGGATTATAAACACACCCTACGACGAAAGTACGAGGCATTTGGTCACGCGC
>DAOMNN010000141.1:0-5320 GCA_035443825.1 Rhodocyclaceae bacterium
CCACAGAGCCCGTCGCGACCGGCGGCGTCGCCGGTCATACGAGGACTTCGATCACCGCTGGATGGCCCAGAAATCCCTGTGGGCTGGCGCTTGCTCCGTAGGCGCCCGACTGGAACACCACGACCAGGTCGCCGATCTGTGCGTGGCCGAGTGGCATCTTGTCGGCGACGACATCGAGCGGGGTGCATAGCGGGCCGACGACCGACGCGATTTCCATTTCCCCGCCGGTTCCGGGCTCCGGCATGCGGTTGCCGATCGCGATCGGGTAGTTCTTGCGGATGACTTGGCCGAAGTTGCCGGAAGCCGCCAGGTGGTGATGCATTCCGCCGTCGCAGACGAGGAAGACCTGGCCACGCGAGACCTTGCGATCGACGATGCGGGTGACATAGATGCCGGCTTCGCCGACGAGATAGCGGCCGAGCTCGAGCACGATCTCCGCCTCCGGGAGCAATCGTACCGCTTCGCCAAGAAGTGTCGCGAGATTGCCGGCGATTGGAGCAAGGTCAAGGCGCTGCTCTCCGGGAAAGTAAGGGATGCCGAAACCTCCCCCGAGGTTGAGGAAGCGCACTGGCGCGGGAGCATGGGTCGCAAGCCCCACGGCCAGGTTGAAGCACTTGCGCTGCGCTTCGACGATCGCCTCGGCCTTCAGATTCTGCGAGCCGGCGAAGAGGTGAAAGCCTTCGAATGCAAGCCCGGCCTGGCCGATGTGGGTGAGCAGTTTGGGCACGGCCTCGGCGTCGACGCCGAATTGCTTCGAGCCGCCGCCCATCTTCATGCCGGATGACTTGAGCTCGAAGTCGGGATTGACCCGTACCGAGACTCTTGCCGGAAGCCCGAGTTCTGCCGATGCGGCGGCGAGCACCGGAACTTCGCGAAAGGACTCGACGTTGACCATGATCCCGGCCGCCACCGCCTGGCGCAGTTCGACATCCGTCTTGCCGGGTCCGGCGAGGCTGATTTCGTGCGGGTCGGCGCCGGCATCCAGAGCCACCTTAAGCTCGCCCGCCGAGGCGACGTCGATGCCGTCGACCAGGCTCGCCATGTGGCACACCACCGCCGGCATGGGATTGGCCTTCATCGCATAGTGCAACTTGATTCCGGGCGGGAGGGCACGGCGCAGGTCGGCAATGCGTTGTTCTAGCAGACGGCGGTCGTACGCATAGAAGGGCGTACGTCCGACCCGCGCGGCGAGCTGCGTCAGCGTTATGCCGCCGACCACGAGCTCACCGCGATCGCGGTGGAACTGTGTCATCGGAGCATGGGTCGGGGGTTTTTCGCGAGTCGGGTTGGTCATGCACTATGTTCCGGGCTTGAGGGCATTGCGGTCGATCTTTCCGTTCGGATTGCGTGGCATCGGACCATCATGGATCGCGACCTGCACCGGCACCATGTAGGCGGGCATCCGGGCGCGGCACTCGGCGAGCAGGGCATCGGTGTCAAGGGTTCGGTCCGGCGGCGGCGTTGCGATGACCTGGATGGACTGGCCCAGCGTCGGGTGCGGCACGCCGAAAGCGATGCATTCGCCGACCCTGCCGGTGGCGTAGACGACCTCCTCGACCTCGGTGGGACTGACCCGATAGCCCGAGGTCTTGATCATCTCGTCGCGCCGGCCGATGAAATACAGAAAGCCTTCTTCGTCCATTCGCACGGTATCGCCCGAGAACACCGCGATTTCCGGCAGCGCGAGGCCCGCCTCGCGTCCGGCTGCCTGGGGAGGCAAGGGCCTGAAGCGTTCGGCGGTCTTATCCGGATCGTTCCAGTAACCCATCGCCACGAGCGCGCCGCGCTGGACGAGTTCTCCGGGTTCGTTGGGCGCACAGGTGCTGCCATCCTCACGCAATACCATCACTTCGGCGTTGGGAATCGCCTTGCCGATCGAGTCGGGCCGGTGGTCGACCTGCTCGGGGGGCAGATACGTGGCGCGAAACGCCTCGGTCAGCCCGTACATCAGATAGGGTCGGGTTTGCGGAAGGCTGGAGCGCAGCCGCTGCAGGGTTTCCAGCGGCATGCGCCCGCCGGTATTGGCGATATAGCGCAGTCGGCCTGCAATAGGCGCCGGCCAGTCGAGCTGTGCGAGCTGGATCCAGAGCGGCGGTACGGCGGTCAGGCCCGTGACTTGTTCCGCTTCGAGCGCCTTCAGGACGTCGCGCGGCAGCAGGTAATTGAGCAGCGCCACGCGGGCGCCGACGTGAAATGCGGTAGTCAGCTGCGAGAATCCGGCATCGAACGACAGGGGCAGGGCAGCAAGCAGGGTGTCGTCGGCGCAGTTCTCCAGATACTCGGCAACGCTCTTCGCCCCGTTGACCATGTTCCGGTGCGACAGCACCACGCCCTTGGGGCGACCGGTGCTCCCCGAGGTATAGAGAATCGACACCATGTCGGAATCGATGCTGCGGTGTTCCCGTCCGCCGCGCATCTCGATCACGTCATTCCAGCGGTGCACGGACAGGCCGGGCAATTCGGGCAGGACGGCCGGATTGCCGGTGAGCACGACATGGCGCAGGTCGTGGCACTGGCGCAGGGCGTCGTGCAGGGCGCCGATGCGCTCGGGCGATGTGACGAGCGCGCGGGCACTGCAGTCGTGAAGAATATGGCCAACCTGCGCTGCCTTCAGGACGGGATTGACCGGCACGAACACGCCGCCGGCGGCACTGGCTGCGAATGACGCGATGACCGCTTCGGGGCGCTTGTCCAGGTAGATCGCGACGCGTTCCGAACGCGCCAGCCCAAGCGCGATCAATCCCGCCGCAAGACTGTGCGTCGACTCCGCCAGCCCCTCGTAGCTCATGTCCGCACCGGCGTGGGTCAGCGCGGATGCCGAGGGCGTGCGCTCCGCGGAGGCTGAAATCAGGTGATGAAGGAGTCGTGTGTCGCCCATGGTGCGGAAGTACGGAATTTTGGTCGCGCAAGTTTAGCAGCGTGGCCGCGCCGCCGGCCCACCCACGCCCGGCCAATCCTGACGGGACTAGTCCGATGGAGTAATGCGCGGGACAAGGGTTGGCGCCGGATCGCAGCGTGAGGTAATCTGGATTCCTTGTGATGCATGCAGGATCCGAGAGGGCCGTGCGGGGAAGTCGGCCTGTCGCGACGTGTTTTCGATGAATGGGGGACGGGAGAATGAGCGAACAAATCAAGTATCTGCTGGGCGAGGAGGACATTCCCAAGGACTGGTATAACCTCGCGGCCGACCTGCCGGTGCCGTTGCCGGCGGTGCTGCATCCGGGGACGCTGCAGCCGGTCGGGCCGAACGATCTGGCGCCGCTGTTTCCGATGAGCCTGATCATGCAGGAGGTCAGCTCCGAGCGTTACATCGAGATTCCGGACGTGGTGCGCGACGTGTTCCGCCAGTGGCGCCCGTCGCCCCTGTTCCGTGCGCGACGCCTTGAAAAGGCGCTCGGCACCCCGGCCAGGATCTACTACAAGTACGAGGGCGTGAGCCCGGCCGGCAGCCACAAGCCGAACACCGCGATTCCGCAGGCCTTCTACAACATGGAGGCCGGCATCCGCAAGCTGACCACCGAAACGGGTGCCGGGCAGTGGGGCACCTCGCTGTCGTATGCAGGGGCCTTGTTCGGCCTGGAGGTGCAGGTCTTCCAGGTGCGCGTGTCGTACAACCAGAAGCCATACCGGCGTGCGGTGATGGAGACCTACGGCGCGACCTGCATCGCGTCACCTTCCGATCTGACCGAGTCGGGCCGCGCGATCCTGGCGCAGAACCCGGACCACCCGGGCAGCCTCGGCATCGCGATCTCCGAAGCCGTGGAACTGGCGGCCAAGCGCGACGACACCAAGTACGCACTCGGTTCGGTGCTCAATCATGTGCTGCTGCACCAGACCATCGTCGGTCAGGAGGCGATGAAGCAGTTCGAACTGGCCGGCGACGATCCCGATGTGATCGTGGGGTGTACCGGCGGCGGGTCCAACTTCGCCGGGATCTCGTTTCCTTTTCTTGGCCAGCAGTTGCGCGGCGGCAAGAAGCGGCGCATCGTCGCCGTCGAGCCTTCGGCGTGCCCGTCGCTCACGCGCGGCAAGTATGCCTACGACTTCGGCGACACCGCGCACCTGACGCCGCTCACCAAGATGCATACGCTGGGGTCGACTTTCACCCCTCCCGGATTCCATGCGGGTGGCCTGCGCTATCACGGCATGGCGCCGATGGTGTCGCACATCAAGGAGCTGGACCTGATCGAGGCAGTGTCTTATCACCAGCGACAGTGCTTCGAGGCGGGCGTGCAGTTTGCGCGTGCCGAAGGCATCGTTCCGGCGCCGGAAGCGAACCACGCGGTGAAGGGGGCCATCGAGGAAGCGCTGCGCTGCAAGCGTGAAGGCAAGAGCGAGGTGATCCTGTTCAACCTTTGCGGCCACGGCCATTTCGACATGGCAGCCTACACGGACTACTTTGCCGGCAATCTGGCCGATCTGGAGTATGACGAGGCCGAATTGGCGATGGCACTTGCGGGATTGCCGAGCGTGCCGGCCTGAACGGGAGAAAGGCCGGGTACGATTCATCGTATCCGGCCCCTTTCACAGCCTCCGAGTTCTGAAGGCCCGCCTACTTGCTGTTGATCATGGTGCCCACGCCATGGTCGGTGAGGATCTCGAGCAGCAGACAGTGTTCGACGCGGCCATCGATGATGTGTACCGATTTGACGCCGCTGCGCGCCGCATCCAGGGCAGACTCGATCTTGGGTAGCATTCCGCCCGACAGCGTACCGTCTTCGACCATCGCGTCGATATCGCGTGGCGTAAGACCCGTCAGCAGCTTGCCCGCCTTGTCGAGTACGCCCGGGGTGTTTGTGAGCAGCACCAGTTTCTCGGCCTTCAGGATTTCGGCCAGCTTGCCTGCAACCACATCCGCGTTGATGTTGTAGGTCTCGCCCGCGTCCCCCACCCCGATCGGTGCGATGACGGGAATGAAGTCCCCCTTGTCGAGAAAAGCGATCAGGCTCGGGTCGATGCTCGTGATCTGCCCGACCTGTCCGACATCGACGACGTCCCCCGGGGGCGCATCCTTCTTCTGCATCATCAGCTTCCTTGCACGGATGAAGTTGGCGTCCTTGCCGGTGAGCCCCACCGCCTTGCCGCCGTGCTGATTGATGAGATTCACGATTTCCTTGTTCACCTGCCCGCCGAGCACCATCTCGACGACTTCCATGGTCTCGGCGTCGGTGACGCGCATGCCCTGGATGAATTCACCCTTCTTGCCGACGCGTGCCAGCAGGTGCTCGATCTGAGGGCCGCCGCCGTGAACGACCACTGGATTCAGGCCAACCAGCTTCAGCAGGACCACGTCGCGCGCGAAGCAGTCCTTGAGCTTGGG
>DAOMNN010000142.1:0-5274 GCA_035443825.1 Rhodocyclaceae bacterium
CGATCGAAGAAGCGCTGTTTCTTCTGGTGAAGAGCTACGACGCCCTCGGAATGGAGGAGCTTCGCGACGATGCCGATCGCGTCATGCGCATGAACTTCCCGAACAGCGTCTATTTCGCGGGTGGTCCCCGTACGAGCAAACCCTGGTGGCAGTTGTGGTAAGAACTGGCCGCACTTCGCCCTGACTGGCCCACAGCCCGAGAGGAAACCTCATCTCGCGCTGTGCAAAGATCGACGCTTGCGTCCGTTCCGGGCACACTCGCGCGCCCCCTCTCGATTCCGCCGCGACATCCAGCTGCGACACGATATTTCGACAACTGAAATACCTGCGAAACATATTGGAAAGATCTGACTGCTAGCGTCCCGGAATCGGAATGGGTATGTGCAAACGCATTGGCGCAAGACCAGAAAGCGTTTCACGCTTCCCGTTTCACTCCACCTCACCCCGAGCATTCGGCATGCCTGCATCGCGAATGCGGAAGGGTGTGCCACTTGCCAAAAGGGGGATGCGCATGAAGGCCCGGATTGACCCATCTTCGTTTCGCCGCACTGCTCTCGCGGCCCTGCTGCTCGCTGCATTCGCTACGCAACCTGCCATGGCCGAACGTCCCATGGCGGTCGATGATGCCGGCACCCTCGACCGAGGCGGCGCAAAACTCGAGGGCGGATGGAGCAAGGATGACCGGGTGCGCGGCTGGGACATTGCCGCGGGATTCGGCCCGATCGACAACGTCGAAGTCGAGATCGCATTCGAGCGTGCCTATGATCATGATACGAGCCCGAACACGCGCCTGTCCGGAGTCGGGTTCGCCGCCAAATGGGTGCCACTGCAAAATGAGACGGGGCTGTCGGCAGGTCTGAAGTTCGAGTTCGGCCGCGCCAAGGCGGACGACCGGATCGGAAACAAGGAGACTGCCCGCACCCGCGGTCTGATCGGGCTGGCGAGCTGGAATTTCGAATCCGGGCAGATCATCCATCTCAACCTGGGCCGGGAATGGGAGCGCATCGATGGTGATACCGAGGCGGTGAACGTGTGGGGGCTGGGTTTCGAGCAACCGCTCGCCGAGACCCTTCAGCTCACCGTCGAGATCTTCGGCGCCGAGCACAGCCGTCCCGACAAGCAGGTCGGTCTGCGCTGGGAGATCGCCAGCGGCCTGAAGCTGAGTGTTGCGGCGGGAAGAGGAAGCGGTCGCAGCATCGCCAATGCAGGCATTGCCTGGGAGTTCTGAGGTGCGCCCTGCAACACAGGCCCCGCGATCGGAACATGAATGTTATCGGTGTCGTCCAGGCACCGACGCTTTTCACGGTAAAACAAAGGGGGAAACGAGAATGAGACAGCTCTGCAAACTAGCCGCCGCATCGTTGGTGGCAATGACGCTTGCCGTTTCCACGGCGCAGGCCGAGGAAGAATCGACGATCGCATTCGGCGGTCAATTATACGATAACTGGATGGAGCTGACTGCGGGCTCCGTTCCGACCGGTACTCACCCGGCCTATCCGGCAAGCGCGTCGAAGAAGGGCAAGTCGACGTGGCGCTGCAAGGAGTGCCACGGATGGGATTATCTGGGCAAGGACGGCGGATATGGCCCAGAGAGCAAGGGATATACCGGCATCAAGGGCATTCGCGCGATGGACGGGGCGGATCCGGCGGTCGCACTGGCGGTGCTCAACGACGCCACCCACGCCCTGCCCCCCGATACACTCACCGACAGCGAGCGCGCCGCACTCGTGCTGTTCCTGACCAAGGGACAGTTCGACATGAATCGGGCATTCGACCTCAAGACCGGCAAGGCCACCGGCGATCCCGCAAAGGGAGCCGGTTATTTCAATACCGTATGCGCAAAGTGCCATGGGCTGAAGGGTGACGGCCCGAGCAACATGGACGAGACTCTTGGTTCGCTGGCCAATCGCGTTCCAGCGGAGGTGGTCCACAAGATCCGCAACGGCGATCTCGAGCCCGAGATGCCTGCGCTGAGGGCCTTCCCGGAGCAGATCACGATCGACATTCTCGCCTACACGCAGACCCTGCCCACGACAAAGGGCCGCTAATCGCCGTCACGACGACCCAACTTCTCCCGGCACGCGGGCTCGGGGAAGATTGGGTCGCCATTCAGTATGCGTTTCGTCTGAGATGAAACCAGCCTCAACGGTCCTCAGGCAAGCTTTCTCGTTGCCACGCCTGCCAAAGAGTTCACCGGGCTTGAATGCCCCGCAAATCGAACTTTCCGAGGCACGCTCAGGAGCGCTTCGGAGCCGCCTCCTTGGCGCGCCCGCAGTGCCACCTTCCAGCCGTTGGCCTCCGCCAGTTGTCGGGCGATCGCCAGACCCAGCCCGGCCCCGCCGGTCCTCGCGCTGCGTGAATGATCGAGCCGATAGAAGGGCCTGAACACCGCCTCCTGCTCGGAAACGGGAACGCCCGGCCCGCGGTCGGCAATGCAGATCACGCATTGTTCCTCTTCACAGCTCTGTGTCACGGTGACCGGCCCATCGCCGCCGTAGCGCATCGCATTGTCGAGCAGATTCGAAAGAATGCGGCGCAGGGCCATCGGTTGTGCCAGAACAGTGCATTCGTGCCATCCAACGCGCTCACATCGACCGCCGAGTCTGTCCACGCTATCGATGAGCTCGTCGAGCATGACGCCGATCTCCAATTCCTCCGAACCTTCACTGGAAAAACCGCGGCCGATCTCCAGAAAACGTGCAACGAGTTCGTTCATCTCCTCAACGTCGCGTCGCAAGGCAGCGACCAGCTTCGGACTGCTGTGCGGCGAAAGCATCTCGATGGCGAACTGCATTCTTGCAAGCGGCGTGCGCAAATCGTGCGAGACCCCGATCAGCATCGTGGTGCGGCCGGCGAGCAGTTCCTTGACCTGCGTACTCATGTGGTTGAGGGCACTTGTCAGTTCCGCGATCTCTTCAGGCCCGGTAAGCGGCAGCGCGTCGGGGAACTCTCCTTGCCCGATACGGCGTGCAACATTCACCAGACGCCCAAGGGGGCGATTGATACGGCGCACGAAAACGAGCGCCGTACCGAATGCCAGCAAAGATCCCAGCACGAGCATGATGAAAACAGAGATCAACGGATCCATCCCCAGTCGATCCGCATTGAATCCAATTCGCACCGGCTCGCCAGCAATCGGAACATCCACCCAATACCAAGTCGCATCACGGCCGGTGAGGAACTCGACCGGCGCGCCGGTCCGGCGCTCCAGCGCCTCCGACAATGCCGTCAGGTACGGCGAATGTGCGTCGATAGGTGCGAGCACCTGTCCTTCGTGGTCCACCCGCAGTTCATGTTCCTGCGCGAGCCGATCCGCAAAATCGGGGCGCTCGGGCGCCCAGCGGCTGCTCCAGGACTCTGCGGTGATGACCATCAGCGCGGCAAGATCGTCGGACGAACGTTTCGCCATCGGCATGAACAGGTAGTAACCAAGAAACGCGTGCGTCAGCAGATCGTAGACGAGGATCGCAACACCGATGACCGCAGCAGTGCGCGCAAAAAGGCTTCGGAACAGTCTCATCGGGGCTCTCCTGCGGGCGGTTCGGGCAGGAACATATATCCTTCTCCCCATACCGTCCGGATATGTACAGGTGCTGCAGGATCCTCCTCGATCTTGCGACGCAGCCGGGTGATGCGTACGTCGATGCTCCGGTCAAAAGGAATGTGATCGTAGCCACTCAACAATTCCAGCAGTTGGTCACGGGTCAATACCCGATTGGGATGCTCGACAAAGGCTCGAAGCAGTGCAAACTCTCCCGCCGTCAGGCCGATATCCACTTCGTCCCGCGTCAGGCGGTGGACCTGCAGGTCCAACCGGAACCGACCGAACCGGCAGACCGTGCCCGTATCCTCGTCCGGCGCCGGGCGAGGCCGCCGAGCACGCCGCAGGACGGCCCGGATCCGCGCCAGCAATTCGCGCGGACTGCAGGGTTTGGCGAGATAGTCGTCCGCCCCGACCTCGAGCCCGACCACCCGGTCGATCTCCTCGCCACGGGCCGACAGCATGATCACGGGGCAGCTTCCGCTTGCCCTGAGGCGGTGAGCGAGCGTCAGGCCATCCTCACCGGGCAGCATGAGATCGAGGATAATCAAGTCGGGGGCATGATCACTGAGCCAGTCGTCCATGGCCGTACCGTCACCGACCGATGCGGTCCGGTAACCTTGTTGGCCAAGGTATTCTTCGAGCAGATCGCGAAGGTCGCGGTCGTCGTCGACGATCAGAATCTGTTCTCGGGACTCCATTACAGCTCGCTCATGCCGCGGCCGGGGACAGGAGGCATGCGACACCCATCGCCGATACAAACGATCGAATCAGACCGACCGTCATTGTTCAGCCCCGTCCGTAGTTGTCCTCGAAGCGCACGATGTCGTCCTCTCCAAGATAGCTACCGGACTGGACCTCGATCATCTCCAGTGCGACCTTGCCCGGATTCTCGAGCCGATGCAGCACGCCAAGGGGGATGTAGGTCGACTGGTTCTCCGACAGCAGGAATGTCTCGTCGCCGCGGCGTACGCTCGCGGTTCCACGTACCACGATCCAGTGCTCGGCGCGGTGATGATGCATCTGCAGGCTGAGCGATGCGCCGGGATTGACCACGATGCGTTTGACCTGGAAACGGTCACCGGCATCGATCGAATCATAGAAGCCCCACGGACGATGGATCTTGCGGTGCGCCGCGACCTGCGAACGCCCCTCGGCCTTGAGACGCGCAACGATCTTGCGTACGTCCTGGGTCCGATCGCGGCGTGCGACCATGACCGCGTCAGGCGTCTCGACCACCACCAGATCATCGACCCCCAGACATGCCACCATGCGGTCGGTGGCATGAACCAGGGTATTGTGCGAGTCCACGAACAGGGCATCGCCGCGTCCGGCGTTGCCGTCCTCGTCCCGGGTAGCCAGGGACCACAGCGCATCCCACGCGCCGACATCCGACCATCCGACCGACATCGGCACCACACGGGGGGCGATGCCCAATCCGGACTCGGCGGCAAGCTTCTCCATGACGGCGTAATCGATCGAATCCGACGGCGATGCGAGAAACGCCTCCCGCGCCACCCGGACGAAATCGGCATCGCGCACTGCCGACGCAAAGGCATTCCGACAGGCTTCGCCCATGGCCGGATTGAAATGCGCGATGGCCTTCAGCCACACCGAGGCCCTGACCATGAAGATCCCGCTGTTCCACAGATACTCGCCGCTGGCGACGTAGGTCTCCGCCGTTGCCGCATCCGGTTTCTCGACGAACTCTGCCACTTCGCGCAGATCCGCGG
>DAOMNN010000143.1:0-3859 GCA_035443825.1 Rhodocyclaceae bacterium
TATCGCGGCAGTTACGAGGAATACCTGGCAAGCCAGGGCGTGGAATAGATCGAGTAGAGAACCCCGGCCTGCCGCCGCCTACGGACAACCGGTGCAGCCAGCCGTCTGCGCGCCGGTGAACACCGCCTGATCGACGTTTGCCCCGCTCAGGTCGACATCGGTCAGGTTGGCGCGACTGAAGTCCGTGCCCTGGAGGTTCGCGCCGATCAGCGTTGCGCCACGCAAGTCGACCGAGCGAAGATTGGCCCGCTGCAAGTCCGCATCGTCGAGTCTTGCACCACCTAAGCGCGCGTTGGTTAGGTTCGCACCGCTCAACAGCGCTCCGCCGAGATCGGCATTGCTGAGATTGGCATTCTGCAGGATCGCGCTCCTGAGGTCGGCCCCCGCGAGCCGTGCATCGCTCAGATTGGCGCCCGTTGCATTTGCCCGCACCAGCGAGGCTTCGCTCAGGTCCGCCTGTCGGAGATCCGCGCCTCGCAGATTCGCCTCGTTGAAGTTGGTCCCGGTGAGGTTCGCTCCCGACAGGACGGAGCGCGAAAACTGCGAGTTGGCCAGATTCGCACCGCTCAGATCGGCCCCCTGGAGATTCATGTTGGCGCAGAAGGTACCGCGCCTGATGCTGCACCCGCCGACGACGGCAATCCCTTGCGCAAACGATACCCCGGCGAGCAGAAAGACGAAGGATGCGACGACGAATCTCTTGTGCATACGTGGCAACGGTCGCTCCCTGTCAATCCGCATCGGTGAACTCGATTTGCCCCTCCGGCAGAAGGTACAGCACCAGCGCACGGCCCGACGTGACGGTGGGACGATGGGCCGAGCCGGGAGGGTACACCTTCCATCCCACGCCCTTTCCGTCGAAACGGGCCTCCGGCGAAACCGGCATGATCATGCAGATTTCGCCGTTGGGGTGGCGGTGATGCGGTCCGACGATATCGGTCAGATCCACCACGTCGACGCTGAAACCGGCAGTGGCCGGACCCGCTTCGATGACGCGCCCGAAACGCCGTCCCTCGCCGCCCTGGGTGCACATCCAGCCGGCCGCGATGGCCTTGTGGCAGGCGGTCTCGATCGTACGGAAGACTGCACCCGCCGGCGGCAGCAGGCGGTCGAGTTCCTCGCCCAGCGCGGGCGTCAGCGGCCTGTCCCCCACCGCATCGGTCACGTCCTTCATCAGGGTACCGAAAGCTTCCACGTTCATCCCCACCATCCTCCTGTTGTGTGCGGGCACGCAATCCGCCACGCCATCGCTGCAGCGTATCGCACGGCGCATCAACGATAGCAGATCCAGACACCGATCGGACAATCCGCCGGGTGGCAGGTCACGGCCCGGCGCCGCGCGGGATGCCTCAGCGGTACCCGTTCGCTATACTGGGGCGTGATCTGAGCACGCCCCAAGGTCGGCCGCGCGGACCGTCCCCATAAAGGAGGCAGCATGAGCGAGCATGACGCAAGCGTATCAAGGAAGCCAAAGATCCTGATCAATCCCCCCGTATTCTTCATCTCCAGCGCACTCGCGCTCGCCTTCGTCATCTACGCCGTCGTGGCACCGGACGCGGCCGGCGAGGTGTTCGGCCTGATGCGTGACTGGACCATGGAATCGGCCGGCTGGTTCTACGTGCTCTCGGTCGCCGGCTTTCTCGTGTTCGTCGTCGTGCTGGCGCTGTCCGGCTTCGGGCGCATCAAGCTCGGCCAGGATCACAGCCAGCCAGAGTACAGCTATACCTCCTGGTTCGCGATGCTGTTCTCGGCAGGCATGGGCATCGGCCTGATGTTCTTCGGCGTGGCCGAACCGATCATGCACTACACCAGCCCACCGGTCGGCGATGCCGAGACCGCCGAAGCCGCGCGCCAGGCCATGCGCATCACCTTCTTCCACTGGGGCGTCCATGCATGGGCGATCTATGCGGTGGTTGCGTTGTCGCTCGCGTACTTCGCGTTCCGCCACGACCTGCCGCTGACGATCCGTTCGGCACTGTATCCGCTGATCGGCGAGCGCATCCACGGCCCGATCGGCCATGCGGTCGACATCTTCGCGGTGCTGGGGACGATCTTCGGGGTGGCAACCTCGCTCGGTTTCGGCGTAATGCAGGTCAACGCCGGACTGAACTACCTCTTCGACGTCCCGACGACCATCACCGTGCAGGTCGCTCTGATCGCGATCATCACCGCAATAGCGACACTCTCGGTCGGGCTCGGGCTGGACGCCGGCATCCGCCGCATCTCCGAACTCAACATGATCCTGGCCGTGATCCTGATCGCCTTCGTGCTGGTCGCGGGTCCGACCGTGTTCCTGCTGCAGACGCTGGTGCAGAACACCGGCATGTATCTGTCGAGCCTGTTCGAGATGACGTTCAATCTCTACGCCTACGAACCGACCGGGTGGATCGGGGGCTGGACGCTGTTCTACTGGGCGTGGTGGATCGCATGGTCGCCCTTCGTCGGCATGTTCATCGCGCGCGTGTCGCGCGGGCGCACGATCCGCGAGTTCGTCATCGGCGTGCTGCTGGTGCCGGTCGGTTTCACGTTCATGTGGATGACCTTCTTCGGCGACACCGCGATCCACATGGTGATGATGCAGGGAATCGAGCAGTTGTCCGAAGCGGTCGCGGCCGACACCGCAGTGGCGCTGTTCCAGTTCTTCGAGCACCTGCCGCTGACGACGCTGATGTCCATCATAGCGACGCTACTGGTCGTGACCTTCTTCGTTACCTCGTCGGACTCGGGCTCGCTCGTGGTCGACATGCTGACCAACGGCGGCCATGAGGAATCGCCGGTGTGGCAGCGCATCTTCTGGGCGGTGGTCGAGGGGATCGTTGCCGCGGCCCTGCTGATCGCCGGCGGCCTGGGCGCCTTGCAGACGGCAACCATCGCCGCGGCGCTGCCGTTCACGGTGGTGATGATCCTGATGTGCTGGGGCCTGGTGCGGGCGCTGCGCATCGAGATGGTCAAGCGCGTGTCGCTGCGCGCAGCGCGCGTCACTCCCAGCGGCCCCCACGCCGCCATGGGCTGGCAGAAACGGCTGCAGACCATCGTGCACCAGCCCAAACGCAACGAGGTCACGCGCTTCATCCGCGAAGTGGCCAAACCCGCCCTGGAGGAGGTCGCCTCCGAACTCAGGAGCCAGGGGCGCACTGCCCGCGTGGCGCAGGACGAGGAAGAGGACGGTCGCGTCTGGATGGAGGTGCTGCACGGCGACGAGATCGATTTCTTCTACTCGGTTCATCCGCGTGCGTACGAGCCCCCCTCGTTCGTGATGCGCGACACCCGCAGCGACCGTGCCGAGAAACTCAAGTACTTCCGCGCCGAAGTGCATCTGCGCGAGGGCGGGCAGGACTACGACATCATGGGGTGGACCCCCGGCGACATCATCGGCGACGTACTCGACCAGTACGAACGGCACCTGCATTTCCTGCACGCGGTGCGCTGACCCGGCCAGCATACGCGGCGGCGTGCCGGATCAGCGCCGCCGCGCGCAACTCGGGTATCATCGGTCGCAACCGGCACATCCACGATGCCGGAGCCCCCAACCCCGAGAGCACGAGACCGCGATGGATACGGCCAGCACGCTGCCCCACCTCAACGCCTTCCTCAACGGCGTCACGATCATCCTGCTGATCACCGCCTTCATGCTGATCCGTCGGCGCAACATCGCGGCCCACCGCGTCGCGATGCTCGCCGCGATCGGTGTCTCGGCGCTGTTCCTCGCGTCCTACCTGGTCTATCACTTTTCCGCGCCGATCTTCGTGTTCCGCGGCGAAGGCCTCGTGCGCCCGATCTACTACGGCTTCCTGATCAGCCATGTCGCGCTGGCGATCGTCGCCACCCCGATGATCCTCATGACCGCCTGGCGCGGCCT
>DAOMNN010000143.1:3959-5181 GCA_035443825.1 Rhodocyclaceae bacterium
TGAATCAACTCCCGCAGACGAACATCTTTCGCGAAGGCGACGTTTTCGTGCTGTTTGGCGAACTTTTTGGCCGTGGTTACGCCACCGGCCTTGTCGATGAAGCCCGAAAGGCCGGCATGCACATCGTCGGCATCACGGTCGGACGGCGCGACGAAGACAACGCTCTACGCCCCCTGAACGACGAAGAACTCGCAGCCGCCGAGGCCGCGCTGGGTGGAAAGATCATCAACGTGCCGCTCATGGCCGGCTTCGATCTCGACGCGCCGGCGGGCAAACCCACGCCGACGGATCTGCTCAACAAATTGACGCTCAAGACCTGGGAGGAAGACAAGCTCGATTGGGCGTATATCGAACAATGCCGGGAAGTCGGCATCCGACGTTTCAAGAACTCGGTGGCAGAAGCCATGGCCATTGTCGATGGCATGATCGGTGAGGGCCGCAACGTCTTCTTCGCGCACACGATGGCCGGCGGCATTCCCAAGGCGAAGGTGTTCTTGGTTCTCGCCAACCGCATCTACAAGGGACGCGGGGACCGTTTCATGTCGTCGCAGGCCCTGCTCGATAGCGATCTGGGCAAGCTGATCCTGCAGAACTTCGATGAAGTGTCGGCCAACACCTTCCTGCACCTCATCGACGGCAGTGCGGCGATCCGTGCGCGCGTCGAAGCTTCGGGCGGCCAGGTTCGCTACTCGGCCTATGGTTACCACGGAACGGAGATCCTCATCGACGACCGCTACCAGTGGCAAACCTATACCAACTACACGCAGGGTTTCGCCAAGATGCGGCTTGAGCGCATTGCCCGGGAGGCATGGACCAAGGGCGTCACGGCAACGGTCTATAACTGCCCGGAGATCCGAACCAACTCATCCGATATCTTCGCTGGGGTGGAGCTACCCTTGATCCTGCTCCTCAACGCGCTGAAAAAGGAAGGCGGGGGCGAATGGGCCGACGCGCAGTGGCAGGCCTGCCGTGAACGCCTGGCTGACGGGGTCTCGCTGGAACATCTCCTGCAGAAGGTCGTCGATTTTGAAAGCAGTGACGTGATGCGACCCTTCTGCGACTTTGAAGCCTGGCCAATGCCCAATAGCCCGGCCCAGGCCGACCTGACGATCAGCACATCCGACGAGATCGTGCACATGCACAAGGACCGCAAGGTCCTGATCACCGATCTGCTGAGCAACCTCGTGGTAGAGGCCACCGGCGCCCTGATCTTCCGCGAGAC
>DAOMNN010000144.1:0-5165 GCA_035443825.1 Rhodocyclaceae bacterium
CAGTCCCTGAGGACCGGCCCGGATGCTTCACGTTCTGGTGGGGGCACTAGGACTCGAACCTAGGACCAATTGATTAAGAGTCAACTGCTCTACCAACTGAGCTATACCCCCGATTCCGCGTCGTTTGCCATGTCCCGCCGATGCGAGTCCAGCGCATTGCAGAGGGGGGTGGTAGGCCGTGCTGGGCTCGAACCAGCGACCAACGGATTAAAAGTCCGCTGCTCTACCAACTGAGCTAACGACCCACGCGGAAAGACCGAAATTCTATGTAATGGGGCGCCCCGCGTCAAGCTGGGGTATCCATGATCAAGAGGTCATGACGTGCCCCACGCCGCTTCATGCACACGTACTGAAGCAATTCGGGGAGTCGGGCCAACGGTAGCCGAGTGTGTCGGGGTCATTCCGAGGGGTGACCGAGTCGCATCCCGGGTCAGCTGCGGGAGGCCTGGTAGGGTGTCGGATCCTGTACGCCGGCAGCCTCGAATCCGTCCCGGCGCAGCCTGCAGGCGTCACAGATACCGCATGCCCGGCCCGATTCGTCGGCCTGGTAGCAGGATACGGTCTTGGTGTAGTCGACGCCGAGTTCGATGCCGCGGCGAATGATCTCCGCTTTGGACAGATGCATCAGGGGGGCGTGAACCGTGAGGCGCTTGCCTTCGATACCGCTTCGTGTCGCCAGATTGGCCATCGTCTCGAAGGCCCGAATGAACTCGGGTCGGCAGTCGGGGTAGCCGGAGTAATCGACGGCATTGACGCCTATGAAGATGTCCCCGGCGTCGAGCACTTCGGCCCAGGCGAGCGCAAGCGAGAGCATGACGGTGTTGCGCGCCGGAACATAGGTTACGGGAATGCCGCCCGAAGAGCCTTCCACCGGTACGTTGATCGCCGGGTCGGTCAGCGCCGACCCGCCGAACTGCCCGAGACTGACGCTGGCGATACGATGCTCGCGCGAACCCAGCGCCTCGGCCACGCGTTTGGATGCAGTGAGTTCGGCGGCATGACGCTGTCCGTAGGCGACCGACAGCGTATGACAGGTGAAGCCGGCATCGTGGGCGATCGCGAGGCAGGTAGCGGAATCGAGTCCACCGGAAAGCAGGATTACTGCGGGTTCTTTCTGTGACATGTCGATGACCTTTGCCCGATGCCCGATGCACCGCGAACATTGCGCTCGCCTGGAAGGATTTCAGCGGCCTCGTGCATCATTCCAGAGCAGCTTGTGCAATTGAATCTGAAGCCTCACCGGCAGGCGATCGCGGACGATCCAATCCGCCAGTGCGGTCGGATCGAGGACGCCCTGAACGGGCGAGAACAGGACCGGGCAGCGATCTGCAAGGCCGAACTCCGTGATCTGCGCCCGCGCCCACTCATAGTCCGCGATGTCCCGCAGTACGATCTTGATCTCATCTCGATCGGTCAGATGGCGAATGTTCTCGATGCGATTGCGCGCGTGCTCCCCCGAGCCCGGGGCCTTGAGGTCCATCACGCGCGACACGCGCGGGTCGACCGCGGCGATGTCGATCGCGCCGCTTGTTTCGAGCGAAACCGAGTATCCGGCGTCACACAATGCGCTGAGCAGGTCGTGACATTTCTTCTGGGCGAGCGGCTCCCCGCCGGTGACGCAGACGTGCCTGACACCGTGACGGCCGACCTCTTCCAGAACCGATGCCACGCTGCGGGTTTCTCCGCCCTGGAACGCATACGCAGTGTCGCACCAGGTGCAGCGCAAGGGACAGCCGGTCAGGCGCACGAATACCGTGGGCAGACCGGTACGCGTCGACTCGCCCTGTAGCGAGACGAAGATCTCGGTGATTCGAAGCGTTTCAGCGCGGGCGGCAACAGACTTCATGTTTCGGTTTCAAGTGGGCCGGCACGGAGGCGAACGATGACGCCCGCCTCCAGCGCAGACCGCGTCGCGGGATCTCATCCGGAAAAGGTGTGTCCGGTGCGTGGAGGTTCGGCGCTCGTCTCGGTCATCGGACCGGGGGGATCCTACTGGCTCAGCCGCTGTCTTGCCACCTGGGCAGCGGAACTGTCGGGATAACGTTCCAGAAGTTGCCTCAGCGTATCCTGGGAGGCGCGTGCCTCTCCCATCAGGTGCTGGCTGTTGGCCAGTCCCAGCATCGCATCAGGGGCGACGGTGTCGTTCGGCCAGTTGGTGACGATCGTGTTGAAGTGGTTTCTTGCAGCGACGATTTCCTTCGCCTGCAGAGCGGCATTGCCCGCCCAGAAATTGGCGCCGGGAAGGAAACTGCTACGCGGGTATTGCGCGATGAACCGGTCGAACGCCTCGAGCGATTCCTTGTGTCTGCCTTCCTTGAGAAGATTCAGGGCCGACTCGTAATCCGCGGACTCCGCAGCGGGGTCTGCGGCAGGCACGGCACCGTGTTCCTCCATCCGACGAATCCGCTCATCCAGGTCGACGTAGAAGTCCCGCTGACGTTGCTTGAGGGACTCGACCTCGTGCGTCAGCACCTCGATCTGCCCGCGAAGGTTGGCAACCTCGCCACGCAGGATCTCATTCTGATTCGACAGTTCCAACTGCCCCCGGCCACTTGCTTCGAGGCGAGCATCCATTTCTTCGCGCAACTCGGCGATCTGCCGTCTCGTCTGATCACCGCCGAAGAGCTGGGCATGAGCACTTGGGACGGCAGAAAACGCGACAACGAAAGCAACCGGGAGCAGTATCTTCATCAGAATTCGCCTGTGTAGAGCATGTCGGAGCGACGGTTCTCGGCGAAGCAGGGTTCGGTCCGCTCGGTGCAGCGCGGTTTTTCCTCGCCCAGGCTGACCGATTCGATCTGGGATTCACGCGCGCCCATCAGCATCAGGGCCTGCTTCAGCGCTTCGGCGCGCTTCTGGCCGAGCGCGAGGTTGTATTCGCGGCTGCCGCGCTCGTCGGTGTTGCCCTGGATCATCATGCGCATCTCGGGATTCTGCGACAGGAAACGGCCGTGCGCTTCGACTAGCGACGTGAACTCGGAGCGGATGACGAAGCTGTCGAAGTCGAAATAGACGCTGCGTCGTGACAGGATGCTGGCCGGGTCGGTGAGTGCGGCAATTCCGGTGCCGGTTACGCCGGGTGCCGTCACGGTTGCGACGCCTGCGCCGGTACGGTCTTCGACCGAGGCGCCGGTCTGTTGCGGACCACCGGTGCCACCGCAGGCTACCAGCAGGACTGAGAGAAGGGCCGGCAGAAGAAGCTTTTTCATTTGGATATCCATTTCCAGGTTAAGGGTCTTGCGTTTGTGCGGCGAAAACTCGGTGTCAATGTCGCGGGATCGGTCCCCAGGCAGGCTCCCTCACGTCGGCCGCCTGGATGGAGAGGCGCTGTTTGACGCGCCCGTCGGACGACACCGCGGCCAGAACGCCGCGGCCGCCGCTTTCGGAGGCGTAAAGAATCATGCGTCCATTGGGGGCGAAGCTTGGTGATTCGTCGCGCACGGAGTCGGTCAGGATGGTCGTCTGGCGGCTGGACAGATCCATGATCGCGACCTGGAAGCGCCCCTCGTTGCGCGTCACGAACACCAGGCTCCGGCCGTCGGGGGAGGGGCGGGGCGTGACGTTGTAATTGCCCTGAAACGTAACGCGTTCCGGGTTGCCGCCTTCGGCTGCGATGCGGTAGATCTGTGCGCTGCCGCCGCGATCGGAGGTGAAGTAGATCCACTTGCCGTCGTGCGACCAGGCCGGTTCGGTGTCGATTCCGGACGAGGTCGTGATACGGCGCACGCCGGTCCCGTCCGCATTGACGACGTAGAGTTGGGAGGGGCCGTCCCTGGTCAGGACTACGGCCAGTCGCTGGCCGTCCGGTGCCCACGCGGGGGCCGAATTCGAGCCGCGGAAGTTTGCCACCACCCGGCGCTGTCCGCTCGGCAAGTCGTGTACGTAGATGACCGGCTTCTTTGCCTCGAAGGAGACATATGCGAGGCGTTGACCATCCGGCGCCCAGGCAGGCGAGATGATCGGTTCGCGGGATGCCAGGGCGGTCTGCGGATTCTCGCCGTCGGCGTCGGCGATCTGAAGTTCGTAGCGTGGGCCGCTCTTTACCACGTATGCGATTCGTGTCGAGAAGTAACCCGGGAGCCCTGTCAGCTTTTCATACACGAAATCGGCGATACGGTGACCCGTCGCACGATGGTGCGCCGGCGCGACGCGCATTGCCATCGCGCCGAGCTCGGTTTGCTTCTGCGTATCGAACAGCCTCACGCGAATATCGAAGCGGCCATCCGAAAGCGGAACGACACTTCCGGTCAGTACCGCGTCGGCGCCGCGTCCGCGCAGGCCTGCGAGGTCCGGTACCGCAGCCTCCGTCAGGGCTACCATTCCAAGATTCACCATGCTGAACAGGCCGCTGCGTTCGAGGTCGTCGCGCACGACGTCGGACACGCTGCGTGGCAGCGCCCCCTCGCTCTCGAACATCGGCACCGCAATCGGAAACCGGGTGGCCCCCGCGCCGGTGATCTCGATCGACAACTGGGCATGAGCGGCCAACGACATGCCTGCCACCAAGACGGCGAAGACAAGCGAGCGAAAAGATGCGGTCATTCTGGTCATGTGCGGAGGGCGGCGCTTGACGACATGCAATTATAACGATCCGCGTGAAACGGGCACGCGAATCTGCGGCCGCTTACAGTTCGTAACGGTGTGAACGTAGCCGTCGATTCGTATCTCATGATCTGCTATTCCTGAAGCGGCCTGAACCTGAGTTCAAGCTCGGGTCGAAAAAGTTCCGGCGTCGCCGGCAGGGGCAAGGGACTCGAGCGCCAGATTGCGCGCTCGATCGCATCGTCGAGGGCTGTGATTCCGGATGAGCGGCTCAGGCGCACATTCAGGACGGTTCCGTCAGGGAGTTGCCCAACCAGGAACACCGCTTCCGGGTTCCCCTGCAAGCCGGGAGGTCGGAGCAGGTTGCCATGCACCTTGATTCGGATGCGGTTCTGGTAATCCAGCAGCCCGGCTTGCGAGCGCGCCGCAGCGGCCCGCGCCGCATCGTCCCGCATCAATCGCTCCACTTGGGTTCGCTCGAGTTCTCGGGCGAGCATCTCGTCTAGGAGGGGGTCCCGAGGAGGCTCGATCGGCTTGGCCACGGGTTTCGGCTCGGGTTTCGGCTCGGGTTTCGGCTCGGGTTTCGGCTCGGGCTTCGGCTCGGGCTTCGGCTCGGGCTTCGG
>DAOMNN010000145.1:0-1886 GCA_035443825.1 Rhodocyclaceae bacterium
AAGCATATTATCCCGCGCTGCAGGGTCGATGTAATTGGTGATTGCGAGAGTTTCGCTCAAGATGTCGTGCGACCACATCGAGTAACCACCATCCTGAAAGAGGACCCAGTACTCTGGCTTTTGGTTTCTCGGCTCGAGCTCGACGCCTACGATGAGGCCGATCTCTCCGCACTTGCACCAGGAAGTGTTTGTCCTGGCTATCACGCGCGCCCCTTTCGAGAAGTATGCAACTCGATCAAGGCCATTTGATGCAGTTTTGCTGATAGGTGGCGGTTTAGATGCTCCCCGAAGATCCATTGTTTGCCTCTTGTTTGTGCGGGGTGGAACTACCTCGTTAGCGAACGACAGGCCCGTGAGGGTCGTGCTTAGAAGACGGTCATTACGCTCGTCTCGCAACGCTCACGTGCTGCAGTGTCGTAAATTGCTCGTGTCCAACGCAAGCGTTGCTGATCCGTCAGCGTGAAAAATTTGACGTTTTTGGGCGCGAGCACCCGAAGGAGAGCAAAGGGTGGTTGCCGCTGCGCGGAAATGGCGACGCCAGGATGTTAGCTTGCTTTGAGGTTACTCGCCGGTCTCTGGAGTTCCGGGGCCCGAGTCATGTAAAGATTGCGGTGATGGTTCTCAGCAGGGAGAGTTGGGAAGCGGAGGGAGGTATTGCACAGCGGTTGGCGCTCTCAATTTCTTCAGCAAGCTCTGCGGCTTTTTCGAATGTTGGTCCGCACGTCCAGAACGATTCGGAAGCACAACGAGTGAAACACTGAACGTCGCTTTGTGTGGCCCACCGAATTAAGAAGACACCTTCTTTCGCTCCGCCGATCGCCGCTGCTTGAAGGTCTTCCGGTGAGACTTGGGGCGAGGCATCGGGGTCCGTCCAGCAGGCAGATGGGAATGCTATGGCAAGGCGCTTTGAGAAGGAGGAGGACGGGTTGGTGGACGCGTACTGCCAGGAGTATTCGATGAAGTCCGCAAGGTCATTTGCGAGACGGTGGCTACGGTCGATCAAGGCCGTTGGTAGATGAATGACAGTTATCGATTTCGGCATGTTTCTGATCTCGCAAACTCGAAGTAGAGGGGATGTGGAAGTGCTCAGCTTGTTTGCGTTAGCTTAGCTAGATCTTACGTGTATGTGTAGTTTGTGAACTGAACGTCTTTCGTGCTTGCTTAGCCGCCCAAAGAACCGAAAGGCAAGGGAGTTATGACCGGCCCTGGCGGGCCGAGAAAGCTCCTGACGGAGCCGTATGAAGGTCCTTCGGACCCGGTTCAAGCTCCTTCGGAGCCGGGTTTACCCGCTTTCGCGGGCGATTGACCTGCTTCGCAGGAAGGCGTGGACCTGCTGCGCAGGGGAACTGCTTCGCAGTCGAACCTGCTCGAGCCTGTGGCCTTACGTGATGGTGTTGTGGTGTTGAAGTTTTGGTCGCGTGGCCACATCCCGTAGAGTGTTCTGTATTGCGTGGATGACGGACTAGGTGATGAGACCGACTGCTGAGCAGCTTGCGGTATGTGGAGCCCGCGGGAACCGGATCAAGGTGGTGGCGTTTGCGGGGGCGGCGAAGACGACGACGCAGGAGCTGTACGCGCGGGCGCACCCGAAGGAGCGGATCTTGTACGTGGCCTTCTCGAAGGCGGTGCAGCGCGAGGGGGAAGCGCGTTTTCCGAGGAATACGACCTGCCGAACGACGCACTCGCTGGCGTTTGTGTTGGCGCTGAAGTATTTCGGGAAGGACGGGGTATCGCGCAAGGTGGGCGACACCTGGCCATCGGTGGTGGCGCAGGAGTTCGGCGTGTCGGTGGTGCTGGCCTATGTTGCGTTACGAACGCTGCAGGCTTGGTTTGCCACGACGGATCGCGGGATTACGGAAGAGCATGTCCCCGAGGAGCTGCGGCAG
>DAOMNN010000145.1:1986-5096 GCA_035443825.1 Rhodocyclaceae bacterium
TTCCGGGGGGCAATTGATGCCATGCGGCAGTTTGAGTCCGACCAGACCTTGTACCTGACGCAATCGTTCCGATTTGGGCCTGGGGTAGCGGAGATCGCGAACATGCTTCTAGGCCGGCTCAAGGGAGAGCGGAAAGTGATCCACGGGGTAGCGGAGCCTGGGGAGACGTTGTTCCGGGTGGATGTGGGCAGGCCGTATGCGGTGATCACGCGTACGAACGTCACGGTGTTCGACGAGGCGGTATCGAGGCGGCGGGACAAGCGCCGGTTCCATTTTGTTGGAGGGCCGCAGAGTTTGCGCTTCGACAAGATTCTGGATGCATTCCTGTTGTGGAGCGGGCGCCGCGTCGAGGTTCGGGACGCCTATCTGCGCACGTTTTCAAGCTTTGAGGAGTTGAAGGATCTTGCCGAGCAGACCGAGGATGCGGAGCTTCGGATGTTGGTGAAGGTGGTCGACAAGTACCGGGATGGAATTCCGGAGCTGATCGAGGAGATCGAGGCGAAGCACCAGGATGCGAGTGAGTTTGGTTCGGCTGGGCTCAGGGGCTTCGAGGGGATTGTGTTCTGCACGGCGCACAAGTCGAAGGGACTGGAGTTCGAGCAGGTGATTTTGACGGACGACTACGCGGGGCTCTTCGATCCGGAGGACAAGGGACGGCCATTGGGCCCAGGCGAGATGGCGGCTGAGGACGTCAACTTGCTGTACGTGGCGATCACGCGCGCTCGGCGGGCATTGCAGATGAATGCGGAGCTCACGCGCTGGGTGGGGATGGTTCGTGCCGAGCGGCGTGCGCTCGAGCCGGCGTGAGGGGGGTGCGATGATCAGGCATGGACAGGCGCCGTTTCTGGAGTGTTCGAGCCGCGGGGACCGGCGTTTCTCGGCGTTCTGCGCACGGGTTAGGGGGCGTGGTGGGCGGTCGATCGAAGAGATCTACCAGGCGGCGAAGGTTTTCGAGGACGGCAGTACGGGGCGCACCTGGAGGGAGGCGAAGGGCCGGCGGGCGGTGAATATGGACGAGGTTCGTGCGCTGTACAGTCGGCTGTGGGATGAATACCTGGACGAGAATCCTCAGCTTTTGAGCGTGGTATGCGCTGCATCGGGCGTGTCGGACATTTTTGGTCAGGCTGGACATTGTTGCCAGGCGACTGAGCTCTGGCGAATCCGGGGAGAGGCTTTGGCGAGATTGTGTTGAGAGGGCGACCGGCCTTTATTTCAAGGCCTCTAGCGATTCTGGTATTGACATCTCCCAATTCCATGACTACCCTTGACGCATAGAAAGAAGACATTTTGCGAGCGGTTCCGCCTTTTTTCTAAGCGCCCTTCTTGAATGAAGGGATTTTCCCGGCGATTGAGTTTGCTGGGATTCTCGAAAGGAGTCAGGTCATGTATACCCAGGATACGTTCGTCCCTGTCCACTTGCAGGGAGATCTCTTCAGCGGCGCGGCTCCGGCCGTCACCTCGGCGATGCTGAGGGAGCTGAAAGAACAGCTTGCGCGAGAGCGTGCCGCTGAGGCCGAAAGAGCGAAAGCGGCCAAGCAGAAGTCGAAGAAGATCAAGGTCCGCAGGCAGGTTGTCACTCTGTCTCTGCGCAACGAACTGCGGCACAGCATCCTGCACACGCTTACGCTGGTCCGCCGGGTGATGAACCTGGCCGAGATCGCGGACGCATGCGAATGCTCCGAGCATCGCGCCGAATCGCTGCTCGCCGAACTCACTCAAAAGGGCATGGTCCGTCTGGCGCTCGCACCGAACGGGTACGAAGCCGTCCGCAAGCCCTCCCCCCTGCTCCACTAACGCCTCGGTTCTCGATTTCAACCGGACTTCGATAGTCTGGTGATTCTCATCGCCTCAACAAAAGGAAAATGAAATGGACGCCTTCCTGATTTTCAGTGCAGTTTTGGTCGCGGCAGCGGTGCTGCTGGTCTATGCCGGCGTCAAGACGGTGCCGCAAGGCCAGAACTGGACCGTCCTTCGCTTTGGCCAATACACCCGAACGCTGCAGCCCGGGCTGCAGCTCATCATCCCGTTCGTCGACACCATCGGCAGCCGAATGTCGGTCATGGAGGGCGTGCTCGACATCCCGCGCCAGACGGTGATCAGCAGCGATAACGCGAACGTCGAGGCTGATGCAGTGGCGTTCTACCGCGTGGACAACGTGGCACAAGCGAGCTACCAGATTCAGAACGTCTCTCAAGCCATTACGAACCTGGCGATGACCAACCTTCGCTCGGTGCTGGGTTCCATGCAGGTCGACGAAATGCTTTCGAAGCGTGAGGAGATCAACGCCCGCATCCAGGCCGCGATGGATGCTGCGACGACACCTTGGGGCGTGAAGGTGACGCGCGTGGAGATCAAGGATCTGGCTTTGTCGCCTGAGTTGCAGAAGGCCATGAACATGCAGATGACGGCCGAACGTCATCGCCGTGCGGTTGTGACGCAAGCGAGCGGCGACCGTGAGGCTGAGATCGCGCGGGCAGAGGGTCAGAAGCAGGCAGCGATCCTGCGTGCGCAGGGCGAGCGGGAAGCTGCGTTTCTGCAATCCGAAGCCCGCGAACGTGAAGCCCAAGCCGAGGCCAAGGCGACGCTGGATGTATCGCAAGCGATCGCCAGTGGCGAGAAGGCTGCACTCCAGTATTTTCTGGGGCTTAAGTATGTCGAAGCACTGAAAGAGATCGGTGCATCGGAAAGTTCAAAGTTGGTGATGATGCCGCTGGATGCAGCCGGGGTCACTGGGGCGGTAGGTGGAATTGCCGAGCTCATCAAAGATGTCGGTGCGCACGCATCTGGCGTGAAGGGGTAAGGGCCATGAGTGTCTTGGGTGCTTACTGGTACTGGTTTGCGGCCGGCGCGGCACTCATCGGCCTCGAGGCGGTGGTGCCGGGCGTGATGCTGCTCTGGATGGGCGTCGGTGCGGTGTTGGTTGGCGCCCTGCTCTCCCTGTTGCCGGATCTGCCGACCGGCGTTCAGATGGTGGTGTTTGCCATCGCCATGAGCGGATCTGTGGGAGGCGGATTTCTCATCCAGAGAAGGCGACGGGCACCGACTGAGGGGGCACCCCTCAACCAGGGGCTCGATGGCTTCATCGGGCGGACGGCGGTGGCGTCGGCCGA
>DAOMNN010000146.1:0-5043 GCA_035443825.1 Rhodocyclaceae bacterium
GCGGCGCAGGTCGTGCAGTTCGTCTGATCGGCAAGGCCCCCTTCGGGGGTCATCTGCTGAAATTGAAGGCCCTGGCCCCGCGTCACCGCGGGCGCCAGGGCCTTTTCCTTTCCGGACGCGCCAGAGATCTGCCCGGGGCATCCGGACACGGTCGAGGCTTGAGCGCGCCGTTCTTCTACCGCTGCCCCTCGGTTGGCCTATCGCGCCGCCGGATGGTGCAGGAACCCGGCCACGCTGTCCGAGACGCTCAGGATGTGAGCCTGTGCCGCGTCCGCCGCACGCCGCGGGTCGCGGGAGGCGACGGCATCGATCACCGCCTGATGCTCTTCCGCAACGAGTTCGAGGTGCGCATCGAATCCGCAGGTCTGCACGATGAAGAAGTCCGAAAGCTCGAAGTTCGCCAACTGGCGCGAACTCACCAGACTCGAGTGCGCCATGTCGTGCAGTTGGCGATGGAACAGGACGTTGATCTGCCGATAGACCTCGGCGGGCGACGCATCCGGCGCGACCGCCGTGAGTTGCTGATTGATTTCCGCGAGGCGTGTGATTTCTTCTGGCGTCGCCCGGCTTGCGGCGAGACCAGCGATCACGGCTTCGACGGCCGCGAACATGCGGTAGAAGTCCTCGATCTCGTCCGCGGTGGGCGCGATCACCTCGCAGCCAACCTGCGCGGTGATGCGCACGAAACCCCGCTCCTGAAGGCTGTTGAGCGCGGTCATGATCGGCTGCTTGCTGACGCCGAGCTCCTCGCTCAGCTCTTTCACCGGGATGCGCTCGCCGAACCGATAGCGCCCCGCGAACAGGCGCTGCAGAAGCTCCCTGAAGATGAATGCCTTCTTGTGTGCTGTTTCCATGTTCTTGCCTACTTGAGTCTGGCCCGGGTTTTCGGCCCCCGACTGGGGCGTGATCCTAGCATCTGGCCGCACCAGCCTCGCTCCCAGGACGCGGGGCGGGCCAAAACCACTGTCTGATCCACTTGCATTCTCTAACTGGCATGCTAGCATGCCAGTACGTCAAGGCGAGTCGAAAAGTCCCTTACCCGCCGCCCGACGTCAGCAACCGCGATCAAGGACCGTTCCGATCCTTACCATCACGAGGAGACATTCCAATGAACAGCCGATTCAGTACCCCGCTTTGCGCGCTCACGCTCGCACTGGCCGCCGCACCTGCCCTGGCCGACATCAACGTCGGCGTCGTCTTTTCCCTCACCGGCCCGGCCGCTTCGCTCGGGATCGAGACCCGCAAGGCGATCGACCTCATGCCACGCACGCTGGGCGGTGAAAAGATCAACTACATCGTGCTCGATGACGCCACCGACCCGACCAACGCGGTGAAGAACGCCAGGAAGCTGGCAGGGGAAAACAAGGTCGACGTGTTGTTCGGGCCCAACCTGATCACCTCCGGCGTGGCGATGGCCGATGTGGCGAACGAGGAGAAGATCGCTTTGCTGTCGCAGGCACCGATCGAGGTCGCGCCCGAGAAGCTGAAGTGGGCATTCCGCGTCGAGCCGAGCGCGGAGATCATGGTCGGTCGCGCGGTCGCCGACATGAAGGCACGCGGCGTGAAGACGGTGGGCTTCATCGGCTTCTCCGACTCGTGGGGCGAACTGCTGCTCAAGGCCTTGACCAAGACCACCGCAGAGGCCGGCATCAAGATCGTCGCCACCGAGCGCTATGCGCGCCCGGACACCTCGGTCACCGGGCAGACACTGAAACTGATCGCCGCCAAGCCCGACGCCGTGTTCGTGGGCGCCTCCGGCACCCCGGCCGCATTGCCGGCAACGACCCTGCGCGGTCGCAACTGGACCGGGGCGATCTACCAATCGCACGCGGTGGCCAACAAGGAATTCCTGCGCGTGGGCGGCAAGGCCGTGGAAGGCAACCGCCTGCCGGTCGCGCCGGTCCTGGTGGCCGAGCAACTGCCCGACGCGCACCCAAACAAGCAGGTGGGCGTCGAACTGGTCAAAGCGATCGAAGCGAAGTTCGGTCCGGACTCGCGCTCGACCTTTGCCGGCGCCTCCTGGGACGGTTGGCTGATGCTCGAACGCGCCTTCGGCGCTGCGCTGAAGACGGCCAAGCCCGGCACGCCCGAATTCCGTGCCGCGGTGCGTGACGCCCTCGAGCAGACCAACAAGCTGGTCGGCGCGAACGGCACGTACACGATGTCGCCGACCGATCACGGCGGTTACGACGCAGCCAGCCCGGTACTGATCGAAGTCGCCAACGGGACCTGGAAGTTCATCGAGTGAACGCACTGATCACTGAACCCGAAGGAACACAGAACATGGAATCATTCGATGCCGATGTGCTCGTAGTCGGCGCCGGGCCGGCAGGCGCCACGACCGCGCTTGCACTCGCGACCTATGGCGTGCGCGTGCATGTCGTTTCCCGCTACAACTGGCTGGCGGACTCACCGCGCGCCCACATCACCAACCAGCGCACGATGGAAGTGCTGCGCGATCTCGACATCGAGGACGAGGCCTACCGCTACGCGACGCCCTGGAAGCTGATGGGCGACAGCCTGTTCACCACCAGCCTGGCGGGTGAGGAGCTGGTCCGCATCCGCGCGTGGGGCACCGGCGAGGAACGCAAGGGCGACTACCTGCAGGGCAGCCCCTGTGAGCTGCTCGACATCCCGCAGCCCCTGATCGAGCCCGTCCTGTACAAGAACGCCGCCGAGCGCGGCGCGACCTTCGCGTGCAACACCGAGTACCTGTCGCACGTCCAGGATGAGAATGGCGTCACGGTGAGCCTGCGTGACCGCCTGACAAACCGCGAATACTCGATGCGAGCGCGTTTCCTGGTCGGTGCCGACGGCGCGAAATCGAAGGTCCTCGAAGACCTTGGCCTGACGGTCGAAGGCCAGCTGGCCCGCGCCGGCACCACCTACGCCATTTTCAACGCCGACCTGACGCGCTATGTCGAGCATCGCCCGAGCATCCTGCACTGGATCGTCACCCCCAATGCGGCTTTCGGCGAGATCGGCTTCGGCCTGCTGCGTGCGGTCAAGCCGTGGACGCAATGGATCGCAGGCTGGGGCATCGACATCGCCAAGGGCGAGCCCGACGTCAGCGACGAGTTCGTGCTGAAGCAGATCCGCATCCTGGTCGGGGACCCCGATCTCGAGGTCGAGATCGTGCGCACCTCCGTCTGGTACGTGAATCAGGCCTATGCGCCGCAATACTCCAAGGGGCGCGTGTTCTGCGCCGGCGATGCGGTGCACCGTCATCCCCCCTCGAGTGGTCTGGGTCTGAACACCTGCGTACAGGATGCGTTCAACCTGGCCTGGAAGCTGGCCTATGTGGTCAAGGGGCACGCAGGGCCGGGGCTACTCGAGACGTATACCGCCGAGCGCGCCCCGGTCGGCAAGCAGATCGTCAAGCGAGCCAATCAGTCCCGCCTGGACTACGCGCCGATCAAGGCGGTCTTCCGCGTCGAGGGTGCGGACAATCCGGCGGAAGCGGGCATCGCTCGCTTCAAGGACCCCGGCCCGGAGGGTATCCAGGCACGCCAGGCGGCGCAGGCAGCCCTGGAACTCAAGAACCGCGAGTTCAACGCCCAGGGCGTCGAGATGAACCAGCGCTATGTCTCCGCGGCCGTCGTGCCGGACGCTGCAGCAGGGGAGGAAGTCTGGAAGCGCGACGCCGAACTGTACCTTCAGCCGACCACCCGCCCCGGGGCGAAGATCCCGCATGCGTGGCTGATCGATCGCCGGGGGCGCAAGGTGTCGACCCTGGATGTGACTGGCAAGGGCAAGTTCTCGCTCGTCACCGGCCTTGCCGGTCAGGCCTGGGTAAAGGCCGCGCAGGCGCTGGATCTTCCTTACCTGCGCACGGTGGTCACCGGGTCCGCGGGCGCACTCGACGCCTACTGCACCTGGCAGCGGATGCGCGAAATCCATGAGGCTGGCGCCCTGCTGGTGCGTCCGGACGGCTTCATTGCGTGGCGTCAGAGCGAGCCGGTGTGGGACGAGGATGAAGCCGTGCGCCAGCTGCGTGCGGCGATCGCCGCAGTGCTCGACCGCGACTGACCGCGCCGCCCGCTGCGGCAGGCAAGGGCGGGTCGTCGAACCGGCTCGACATCCGCCCTCGCGGACCTCGCCCGAGCACGCGCGTGCTCGGTCCCCGGGCACCCTCAATCCGGTGGCGCGGCAAGCGCGGCCTCGAGTTGCCGTGCCGTATCCACGAGCGCGGCCAGATAGCGCGCCACCGCCTCGGCATGCGAGACCGCACGCACGAGGTAGATGACGTTGACGCTGGCGATCACCTTCCCGCCCTCGAACACCGGCACGGCAATCGCGCCGATCTTGCGCTCCGCGCTCCAGTCGCCCTCGTTCGAGCTATAGCCACGGCCGCGCGTCTGCTCGAGCAGGTTGGCTATGAACTTGCCGTCATTCGCCAGCGCCGCCTGCACGGGATCGCGGCGCAACAGCACGAGCAGCGCCTCGCGCTCTTCGTCCTCGCAGTAGCAGAAATAGGCGCGTCCGGCCGCCGTCAGCAACATCGGCAGGCGCTCTCCCACCATCGCGCGGTTGAAGGACAGCGAGCTGAAGCGATGGGTCGATTCGCGGATCAGCATCGAGCCGCCGTCGGGCGTGCACAGGTCGGACGGCCAGCGCACCTGCTGCAGCAGCTGGGCGAGCACCGGGCCGGACACCCTCGAGATGCGCTCCTCGTCCTTGAAGCCTTCCGACAGCGCGCGCACCTTCAGCGTCAGCACGTAGCGGTCGTCCGACGCGCTGCGCTCCACGTAGCCTTCCTCGATCAGCGTCTCCAGCAGCCGGCGCACGGTCGTGCGGTGCAGGCCGGTGCCGCTGGCGATCTGCGCGAGCGAGGCACGCCCCTTGTCGTGCCGGTTCAGCACACGCAGCAGCTCGAGCCCGCGGACCAGACTGCGCACCGTCCCGTAGTCGGCCCCGGTATCAGACCTCATCAAAAACCCCTTTTAAAACAGCGTTGTGCGCTCTGTGGACAGCGATCGAAGTGTTCTTGTTGAGTGTCCTGAGAGTTTCTAGACTGCGTCCAACTGATCGCGACATAAAAAA
>DAOMNN010000147.1:0-5004 GCA_035443825.1 Rhodocyclaceae bacterium
CTCGTAACGGTACATGTGCCACAGGCCGCGGTGAAACGCCTCCCAGGCGTTCAATGAATTGGGCGGCCTGAGGATTGCGCGGTTGCGCTCGGCCAGTTCGATCTCGCTCGCGATCGAGGCGACGATGCGGTTGCCGATCTCGTCCTGCGCCTGAAAGGCGTCGTCGAGGCGATGATGAAACTCGTCCGTCCACACGATGCGGGCGGAGCGGGCCTCGGAGAGCTCCACGGTCACGGTCACGCGGTCTGCGGCGCGCCGCAGCGCCCCGCCCGCGACATAATCGACGTTCAGCAGCCGGCCGGCCTCTTCCGCTCCGATACCACGTGATCCGAGCACGGACGTCGTGCCGTGCGCGATCACGAACAGATTGCGCAACTTCGCGAGCCGTGTAATGAGGTCATGTGCGAGACCGTCGGCAAGCGGACTTTTCGGGTCGCCGGTGCAGTCTGAAAACGGGAGCACCGCGATCGAAGCGCGGCGCGGCGCGGCGGCAAGCGCGCCCGTCGCGGCGAGGGACGGTGGCACGGCAAGCGTCGTCCCGAGCACGTCGAGGTGCGCGACCTGACCGCTCTGGCGAGCCCTCGAAAGCTTCCAGCTCTCGCGTAGCGGCGCCCCGTCGAGGCCTTCGGTTTCGAACAGGCGGACAGTCGCCGAGACATGTGCATCACCCTCGTGCATCCGTCCGCGCACCGCGAGCGCATCCAGCAACATCGCGTGGGCGCGGCGGTCGAACGGGGCGATCTGCAGCCACTCGTCGAGATGGCCGAACACGTCGTCCGACTCCGGCGCAGTGCGCGCCACCAGATGCTCCAGCACCGCGGCGCGGCACCCGCGCAACCGGCACCGTTGTGCAGTGAGCCAGCCGCTGAACTCCGGACTGCGGTCGATCTCCAGGCCTTCGAGAAAGTCACCGGCAAACAAGGCCGCCAGCGCACGCAAGCGTTCCGGCGTGAGCCGGTCGATTCCTTCCTGGGTCGCCCGGCCGATGTCGAGCACATCGACGAAGCAGTCCGACAGATCGAGCGCGATAGCGTCGGCTCGCGTCTCGACGCGGCGCCGACCGGGTTCGTCGAGAACACTTCGCACCTTGCTCAGACACCAGCGCAGCTCGCCGCGGGGGTCGTTGGGGATGTCCCACAGCAGCTCGCACAGCCGACTGCGCCCGACGGGGCGGGGAGCGAGCGCAAGGTAGGCGATCAGGGCGCGCACCTTGCGCGATGCCGGCAAGGCCAGTGCGACGCCCGACCTCACGATCGACAGGGGTCCGAGCATGTGCACACGCATGCGAAAGCCGCCTTCGGCCGAGTGACCGGACGGATCGGATGACATGTCGCACGATTCCACGCCGGCTACCACGCTCACTCCCACACCTGCGTCCTACATTCGATCCCAGGCTTGCACCACGGTCACCGATGGCCGGGCGCGAACCGCCGCAACAACCAATACCCAACTGGAGAAAATCATGGATACATCATACGCCACTGCCGAACGCAATACCGTAACGCCAACGCCCGACCTCGCCGCCCTCAAGACACGCCAGCAAGGCGCGTGGTCGTCCGGCGATTACGCCGTCGTCGGCACGACATTGCAGATCGTCGGCGAACAGCTATGCGAAACACTGGACATCGGCGCCGGGCAGAAAGTCCTCGACGTCGCCGCCGGCAACGGCAACGCGGCCCTCGCGGCGGCGCGCCGATGGTGCGAGGTAGTCGCGACCGACTATGTCCCGAGTCTGCTCGAACGGGCGCGCGAACGCGCTGCCGCCGACGGCCTGCAGATCGGATTCGAGGTCGCGGACGTCGAAGCGCTTCCATACGACAGCGGCAGCTTCGACGTGGTGATGTCGACCTTCGGCGTAATGTTCACCCCCGATCAGGCACGCGCCGCCACCGAGTTGGCACGGGTGTGCAAATCCGGCGGCAGAATCGGTCTTGCGAACTGGACACCGGACGGCTTCATCGGCCAGGTCTTCAAGACCATTGGCAAGCATGTGCCGCCTCCGGCCGGCGTCAAGTCGCCCGCGCTGTGGGGCACGCGCGAGCGCATCGAAGAGCTGTTCGCAACGTCGGCCGCGTCGATCCAAGCGGCGCCGGCCCACTTCGTATTTCGCTATCGCTCGCCGGACCACTGGCTGCACGTCTTCAAGTCCTACTACGGGCCGGTGCTCAAGACCTATGCGGCGCTCGAACCGGCCGCGCAACAGGCATTGACCGACGACCTCATCGCGCTCATCGGCCGCTTCAACCGCTCGACCGATGGCCGCATGGTCGTTCCGGGCGAATACCTCGAGATCGTGATCACGCGGCGCTGACGCCGGGTCCGCGCCTTCCATCCAGACACCATTCGAAAGGATACTGTCATGACGAACACATCACACACCCTGGCCGCAGCGGCCCTGCTTTCCCTGTCGCTTGCGACCGTATCCCTGGTTCAACCCGTGAGCGCCCACGCTCACGAGCCACATCACACCATCGTGCCGTCCGATGCGGTCGTGTGGGGTCCGGCCCCGCCGTCGTTGCCGCCGGGTGCCCAGGCTGCAGTCCTGCTGGGGCACCCGACGAAGGAAGGACCCTTCGTGCTGCGCCTGAAGTTTCCGTCCGGCTTTACCGTACCGCCCCACCGTCATTCGAAGGACGAGATGGTCACAGTGATCCAGGGACGTTTCGGGGTCGGCGCCGGCGAGAAACTCGATCACGCAGCGGCGACCGTCCTGCACGCCGCAAGCTTCGTGCATCTTCCGGCCGGGATGCCACACTTTGCCTGGGCGAACGGTGAAACGATCGTGCAGATCAACGGCGTGGGACCGTTCGACGTACAATACGTCGATCCAAGGGACGATCCGCGCGGACACTGACGCGCACCCGAGTCCCGCCAGTCCGGTGCTACACGCACGTCACTGGCGGGACGACCAGGAGCGTGATCGGCGGGCGAACGCTGCAGCGGCCACGCACCGGAAAGAATCGAGTACGATAGCTGAATTTTTTCGGCGGCACGCGTCGAACGGCGAGACGATGCAGGCGTCTTCCGCCGTCGATGCACCTCGTCAGGGACGAGACCGCGAATTCAACCCGACCACTTTGCCGGATTCCGGATGATCCAGAAGTTCCTGCCCTTTCTGAGCTGGTTCCCCCCCGGGCGGGAACAGATGCGGGCCGATCTGGTGGCCGGCATTACTGTCGCGCTCGTCCTCGTCCCGCAGTCCATGGCCTACGCCCAACTGGCCGGTCTTCCCGCTTATTACGGGCTCTATGCCGCTTTTCTGCCCGGTATCGTGGCGGCCCTGTGGGGCTCGTCCAAGCTGCTGTCCACCGGACCGGTGGCGGTCGTGTCGCTGCTGACCGCTTCGGCGTTGGCGCCCCTCGCCACGCTCGGCAGCGACAAGTTCATTGCCCTGGCCATCCTGCTGGCGATGATGGTCGGTATCTTTCAGCTCGCACTCGGCCTGCTGCGCCTCGGGGCGGTGGTCAACTTCCTGTCACACCCGGTCATCGTCGGCTTCACCAACGCGGCCGCACTGATCATCGGCCTGTCGCAGCTCAACAAGCTGTTCGGCGTTCCCATGCCACGGTCCGGCGCGTTTCTGGAAGACATCGTCGACGTACTGGCCCAGGCGCCGGAGGCGCATCTGCCCACTCTGGTCATGGGCCTGGTGGCCATCGGCATCATGGTCTATGTGCGGCAACGTCACCCGAAGCTGCCCGGCATCCTGATCGCGGTGATCGTCACGACGCTGGCCAGCTACCTGCTGGGCTTTGCGGACCGGGGAGGTGCCGTGGTGGGTGCGATTCCCGCCGGCCTGCCTTCCATCGCCTTGCCGGCGCTGGACCTCGGGATGGCTATCACGCTGCTCACGAGTGCCATGATCATTGCGCTGGTCGGCTTCATGGAGGCCATTTCCATCGCCAAGGCGATCGCGGCACGAACCAGGGAGCGCATCGACCCCAACCAGGAGCTGATCGGCCAGGGCCTGGCCAACATCGTAGGCAGCCTGACCCAGTCCTATCCGGTCAGCGGCTCCTTTTCGCGCTCGGCGGTCAACCTCGACGCAGGCGGACGCACCGGCATGTCGGCGGTCATTGCCGGCCTTGCGGTTCTGGTCACGCTCCTCGTTCTGACACCACTGCTCTACCACCTGCCCAACGCGACCCTGGCGGCGGTGATCATGATGGCCGTACTCGGCCTGATCAACTTCAAGGCCATCGGGCACGCCTGGCAGGCCAACCGCCACGATGGAGTCGCCGCCGTGGTGACCTTCGTCGCCACGCTCGGTTTCGCTCCCCACCTCGACAAGGGCATCCTGGCCGGTGCCGGACTCGCCATCGTCCTCTATTTGTATCGTACGATGCACCCCCGAGTGGCCATCCTCGGTCGCTTCGAGGACGGCACCCTCCGCGATCTGAAGGTGCACCCCGACCTCCCCACCGACCCCCGCATCATCGCGGTGCGTTTCGACGGGAGGCTCTACTTCGCCAACGTCTCGTTCTTCGAGGACGCGATGCTCGCGGCGGTTGCCCAGCAGCCCGAGGCGAAGTTCCTGCTGGTCGTCGGTGACGGGATCAACGAACTCGACGCATCGGGCGAAGAGGTCCTGCATCACCTCGTGCGTCGCCTCAAGGACGCAGGCGTGACCCTCGTCTTCAGCGGACTGAAACGCCAGGTGCTGGAGGTGATGTACAGGACCAACCTGTACGAAGCGATCGGTGCTGCAGCGATCCACGCAACCGAGGAGATGGCGATCGACGCGATCTACGAGTGGCTGGACGTGGACGAGGCGGACGGGGTGTTCTGCCCGTTGAAGCGACAGCCGCAGGCTGCACTGAACTGACCGTTGCGTGCGGCCAGGAGCGTGTCGGCCTAAATGCGCCTAGTGTGGCGCTGCACCCAGTGTGGCACTCAAGTTGGCATAACGAAGCTCCCTCCCCTTCAAGGGGAGGGCTGGGGTGGGGATGGGTGGACTCCATAGCGCCTGCAACAAACCCATCCCCATCCTGTCCTTCCCCTTGA
>DAOMNN010000148.1:0-1831 GCA_035443825.1 Rhodocyclaceae bacterium
ATAGGAGACACGTGCATATTCATGCTCGGCTGTTGGGTGGTTCTTGAGATAGGGGCACGAGGCAAGGTCGACACGATCCCCGACAGTCAGTTCTTCTACCTTTTTTGAAGTGGTTCCCATGTATTACTCCTGAAACTAGATGCGGTTCTGTAGCCACTTTGGGATAGAGAACCGCAATGTTCTGAAATAGAGGCAGCTTCTCAAGCAGACGAAAGTGGGCTGCCCTACTCCGCCATTCGTTCAGACCTCGCAGCCAAAAATGGCTGCGCGAACGTTGGCCAGAGTCCTCACGACGCCGACGAGCTCTCCGTCCGCGTCATAGACGTCCCAGCCGTCTTTGTTGCTGCCCTTTGCACGATAGGCACTTGGGCCGGCATCTTCGGGGCGGTGTGCGGTAAAGCACCAGTCGCCATGCGCATTACGGCATCGCGTCACGGCGTTCGGGACGAGCTTTCCGTTACGCATCTCGGGTTGCTTCTCGGCTTTGGCACGAATGTTCATAGCACAACTCCTTGGGACTGCTTTTGAGTTTCCTTGACGCAGCGCGAAGGCTCGACAAGCGGAACTTGAAGGGCCTCGGGTAGCAGAATCTCCCATTCGGGCCCGTGAGGTTTGATCGGAAGGCACTTGGTGTCGCCCCGCTCAGTTGCGATTTCAGTGGCGTACTTGATCGCCTGCTCGCGTTCGAGCAGGTTGAAATAGGCTTCCCGGCGGAGGTTGGAGTTGTAGTAGTCGGCGACCATGCAGGCGGTACCGCCATGGTTGCGACCAAGCCCGAACGTCATGACGACGTAGCGAGGCTCACCTGCGGGGCGATGTGGAACCCCGTCGATCAAGACGTGCGAGCGAGCTGCTCGCTTGAAGTAGGACTCGATTGCGTGCTGGCCCTCGTGTGCGCAGACAGAGAGGTCGTATTCATACGATTGGACCATCGCGTTCTCGGTTCGAAGGTCGAGAGCCGCGGGCCAGCGGTTGTACGCCCAGTCTTCTTTGCCTGCGGTCAATCCACGCGGCTGGCCAGAATCGATCCGAAGCGGCGACCAGAGCTGGTTCTTCCACCAGCGATAGACGAGCGTGTAGTGCAGATCGGGATTGCGCAACAGCGAGCCGCTTCCCCGGATGGCAACAGGCGCATCAAGGCTCCCGATTTCCTGGATGTGAACTTTCAGTTCGCCGTCATGGAAACGTACGGGCCTCGGGTTCCGACAGCGAGGGGGAACGATGTTCTCGACATATGAGAAAAGAAGTTTGACTTGCATGGAGGGTCTCCAGAAAGAGGTATTGGAAATTGCCGTCATGCCGGGTGACGTCGGCACACCAAAGGTGTGGCGACGGCGAAGGCGGATATGCGGCGTGAGAGACACGCTCACGAGCGCGCAATGGCGGTGCACGGACGATGGGGCTGCGTCTGCAGATATAGCCCCCAGAAAAGGAGAAACCCCAGGAGAACGATGTTCTCGCTGGGGTGGGTGGGGGTTACTGGCCTGGAGGCACAGAGAGGCTGTGCGCGCCCAAGGGAATGTGCGCGAGTTACCGATCGGCACCCGAGGAAGCCTGAGACAGGGTTTCGAGCCTGGTCGTCAGCAGAATGAGGCAGCCTGGGTAGGCGGCTTCAGCCTGCTCGACAGCGTCGTCCGCATCGGTGGCCGCGCAGCCGAAGTGCACAGTGGCACGGCCCCCGGAGTCTTGCAGGGAGACACGGTACTGCTCGAGTTCGCCGCGCTTGAGGAGCTCTGCCTTGAGGAATTGGGCCGCGTCGACAGCATCGTCGAAAACCGTGTGCGAGCAGGTTTGTTCGTCGATCCAATACGGCACGGAGAAGTAGCCGTTC
>DAOMNN010000148.1:1931-4957 GCA_035443825.1 Rhodocyclaceae bacterium
CGCATGAGAGCGAAATGCACCTTGCTGTTGCCGATCTGCGCTTCCGGGTGGCCGAGAAGGGCTTGGTAGGCTTCCTGCAGGGCGTTCTGGCGACTGAACCCGACCTCGGTCCGCCGGCAGTTTTCGTCGAAGAGGTGCTCGCGAATGACGCGATCGGAGTCTCCGATTTCGTCGACCAGGACGCCGTGGATGCCCTCGGCGAACTCGACGTTGATGATGTCGTGCTTGCCATGTCCGGTGACATCGACGGTGCCGTGGTGCGGACGCATCCACTCGTCGGGCGATGCGCAGACAGCATCAGCGACGGCCTCGGCGATGATTTGAGGATCGGCGCTGAAGTTGGTGCCAGCGACTTTGACGCGGACGGTGGCAAAGACGTGGGTTTCGAAGCGGTTCATGAGGGGGATCCTTTCCAGGTAGTTGAAGGATGCAGGCGAGCCTGCATTGTCGTTGCCTGAACGGTAGGGATACGGGCGGGAATAAGCCGTGGAAAGAAAAGCCCCAGGAGAACGAAGTCTCGCTGGGGCGGGGGTTGTGGTTGGATTCGAGGATCCGGATCGGAGATCAGTCGCTGCGAAGCGCTGCGTAGGCCTTCGCAAGATCGGTCATCGCTGAAGAGAGCTCGGGATCGAGTTGCTGAGCCGATTGCACCTTCAGCAGGAGCTTCTCGGCCGCATCGCGCACGGCAAGGAGGCGCAGAAGGCCGCCTTGGATGTACGCAAACTGCAGCTCAGCGTTGTCTGCCAGGTCAGGATCGGTGGCTTGAGCCTCGGTAATGATCCCGGTCTCGGCGACAAGATTGAAGACGTCATCGGAGAGGTCGGTTGCGGTGTAGCTCATTTGGAATCTCCGTAGTGGGCATCGTATTCGGCGAGGAAGCGCTCCGTGCAGGACGTACGATCGGGCCGCCAGCCATGTTTGGCGCTCCAGATCAGACGGTTCGTGCCACCGAACACGGCATTCTGGCCGACGTGCTGTACGCAGAAGTCGCTTTCGGCGCCGCACGTGGAGAAGCGCGTTTCGGCCTCCTCGAGGATGAGGCTCGCCATGTCGACGAGATGCTGCTGGTCAAGTTGCATGAGTGTTGCTCCTTTCGTGGGTATTCGTCTGCCTTCCGGTCAGACGAGGTCGTGCCAATCCGACGCTTCGCGGTACGCTGCATGCGGCGGAAAGGTGTAGTACACGGGCGCTCCGTTCCTGCAGAGCTTGCCGATATGCGGGGGTAAGGCTTTTTGGGGGGCCGTCGCTTCGGAGGGGTTGTCCAGCGCGAACGGATTGACGCGGGTAGGGGGTTGCGGTGAATCAATGATCTCGGTGGCGAGAAAGCGCAGTGGGCCATCGAGTCGGTCGTAGGTCAGGCTCCGTTTGATGACACGGCGGGCCTTGGCGATTGCGATGCGCTTGAGGGGCGCTTCGATCTGGAGCTCGACCCCGCGGTCATCGTAGGCCGGGGAGACGGGCAGAACCTTCACGATCCAGGTGCGCATCAGTGCACCTGTTTTGCGGGCACATCGGAACGCGGACAGAGGGTGCTTTCGGCGTAGGTTGCGCTCGAAGGCGTGTAGCCGCAGTCGAAATACAGCCTCAGTCGAGAGGATGCGGGCGAGAGCTCAATCCCCTGGGCGGACAGTTGCGCGGTGACCAGATGGGTCCAGGCGTCGTATGTGAGGAGTTGGCCGTCGTCACCAGGCACGATGGTGCGGTGTGGCATGTGGTGATACCTCCCTATTGAGTTTTGAGGGATTCGAGCGGGACTTCGAAGACGAGTCCTGCCATCAAGGGTTCGCAGTCTTTCAGTTCTTGCCGGGCTTGATCAGAGCCATCGAAGCAGACGAGTTTGCCGCGGGAGTTCATGAGGCCGACTTCGCGCCATTGTTCGGGCTCCTTGCGGTAGTTGTCGCGTGCGCTGCCTTCGAAGTAGTCGCGAGCCACGATGCGGCATTGCCCGGCGATATCGGTCAAGGCGGGAACGATGTAGAGAGTTTGCATGAGAGAGCTCCTATGTTTCTGGGGATGGCCGTCCTCTGGAGTGACATGGAGAGGACGAAGGGCGTTGTGTGAGGATGGATTGGCAGGCACAAATAAAGAAAGCCCACGAAGTGGGCTTTCTTGGGGGGCTCCCGCGGTCTATTTGGTATTACTGAATAGACAAATGTACGCGCTTCCCTGTTCTCGCCAGCATATCCACCAATGCGTCGATGGTGAATTTCACGGCTTTCTTGTTGATGACATCGGAAACACGGGGGCGTGTAACACCGAGGATTTCGGCGGCTTCGGCTTGCTTCAGTTTTGTCGTCCTGATCCATTCCGCGAGCTCGCTCATCAAGGAGTCCTTGATAGCCAACTTTTCGGAGATGATTCGTGCCGACTGCTCCTTCAAAGCGGCAGCCTCTTCCGGCTCGAAGCCCAAGTCAGCAAAGACATTGCCGCAGCTAGGCGTAACGCGCATTGCTTGGTTTTCGAGGCTCATGGCTTCTTGCTCCTTTCATTGATTACGGCCTTGTATCGTGCAGCCGCAATATCTCGATCGTGTTTGCTGGTTGAGTTGGTTTTTTTCTTGAAGCAGTGCAGGACATAGACCGCTTCCGGAAATTTGGCGACGTACAAGACGCGAAACCACCCATCATCGAGATTGATGCGGATTTCTTTGGTCCCCGCACCAACAATATCGAACGGTTTCCAGTCGTCGGGTTCCAGTCCTGCTTGAATCTGACTGAGCTGGTGGCCCGCCTCCTTGCGAGCACCCACTGTGAAGATGGCGTCATCCTTGATGTCTCGCAGGGATGAGTCGCGCCAGACGATTGGCTTTTCAGGCATAGGCATCCCTTAGGAAAGTGTAGCAAATTTGATACGGTGAGCAAGACCTCCCTTCAGCAGCAGTGTGTCGATCGGGTGGTTTCCTGCGCGGGGGAAGACGGCAGGCGCGAGGGGCCTGGTGGGTTCGGTTGCGTTGCACTGAGGTTGTGCTGCGGAACGAAATAAGGAAAGGCGTCACTGAATGAAAAAGCCCGCGCATCTCGAGGAGA
>DAOMNN010000149.1:0-3456 GCA_035443825.1 Rhodocyclaceae bacterium
CTCGGCGCCGTCCCGGAGAAAGATCAGCGTGGGCCACAGCTTCACGCCGAAACTGCGTCCGAGACGCCTCATCCGTCCGTCTTCGACCCTGATGTGACGCACCTCGGGATGGGCTGCCAGCGCCGCCGCAATCAGCGGCTGGGCGGCACGGCAGTATCCACACCATGAGGTGCCGAATTCGAGCATGGTCGGTCCCTGCAGTGCGTCGATCTCGCCCCGCGTCGGTTCGGCGTCGCTGCCCGCATCATCGCTCGTCATCATCACCCCGTCGCTGACGCTCCCGTCCCGCCCGCACGATCTTCAACCGATGCTGCGCAACTCGCGCATCAACACCGACAACATGGGCATCTCGATGTTGGCTACCGTCCTGACATCGGCCAGGAGATGGCCGAAGCGGTCGATATGGAAACGATACTTCTCGTTCCACGCCGTCATGAGCGCGTCCACGTCCTTCGCCTTGGGCGCGAGCTTGAGTGCGTCGCACGCCAGGGCACGTGCCTGACTCGAAAGGTCGACCCTCAGGGCACTGCGCGCCAGCGACTGCCAGCGCGTTTCGGCAGGCAGCGCACCGATCTGACGTCCGAGCCAGTGCAGCTCGAGCTGACCTCCGAGTGCGAAGTAGACCTTGGCCACCGTCGCCTCAGGCTTGCCCGTCTCGGCCGCAATCTCGACCAGGTCGAGTGCCGAATACAGTTCGTCGAGCGAGGCCATGCGTTGCGCGAGCGTCGACGGCACGCCTTTCTCGGCGTAGTTCGCGGCGATCTGATCGAGCTCCTCACGGTACGCCGGCGTGACGAGATCGTGGAGACCCGCCGCCAGCCGTCCGACGCCGGGCGAGAAATGCGCCAGCGTCGCCTCGAGATCGGCCAGCCATTCCCGATGGCGGAGGAACCACATCGTCCCGCGCTGTATGATGCGGCCCGTGTCCATGATCATCGTGGTCTGTACGGCATCCTCGACCTTGTTGTCGAGGGCTTCGATATCGCGCCAGGTCGGCACCAGACCGAACACTTCGCGCGTAGCCATGTAGGCGCGCACGATGTCTGGCGCCGAAGCGCCGACTTCGCCCTGCAGCCGGCTCACGAAGGTGCTGCCGACGCGATTGACCATGCTGTTGACCACGTGCGTCGCAATGATCTCGCGCCTGAGGGGGTGCTGCCCGATCTGCGCCGCGAAGCGATCCCGCAACGGCTTCGGAAAATAGCGCACCAATGCGGTCGAGATGTACGGGTCCTCAGGCACGTCGGACGCAAGCACCTCGTCGTACAACTCGATCTTGCTGTAGGCGAGCACAACCGCAAGCTCGGGCCGGACCAGACCGATGCGTGCGACCTTGCGTTCAGCGATTTCCTCGTCCATGGGCAGGAATTCGATCTTTCGATTGAGACGCCCCGCATGACTGAGCCTGCGAATGTACTCCGAGTGCTCGTCGAGCATCGCTACGCCGCGCGCCTGAGTGACCGACAGTACCTGGGTCTGCGCGTAATTGTCGCGCAGCACCAGCGCGGCCACCTCGTCGGTCATGTCGGCAAGCAGCTTGTTGCGCTGCTTCATCGTCAGCTCGCCGTCGGCGACGACGCTGTCAAGCAGGATCTTGATATTGACCTCGTGATCCGAGCAGTCGACACCGCCCGAATTGTCGATCGCGTCGGTATTGACCTTGCCGCCCTTGAGCGCGAACTCGATGCGCCCGAGTTGGGTGATACCGAGATTGCCGCCCTCGCCGATGACTCGGCAGCGCAGTTCGGCGCCGGTGACGCGCACCGCCTCGTTGGCACGGTCGCCGACCGAGGCATCGGTCTCGCCGCTGCCCTTGACATAGGTTCCGATGCCCCCGTTGTAGAGGAGGTCGACCGGCGCCTTGAGGATGCAGCGGATCAGTTCCGCCGGCGAGAGCGATTCGGCTTCGATGCCCAGCACCTCGCGCGCACGCGCCGACAGCCGGATCGACTTGGCGCTCCGCGGCCAGATACCGCCCCCCTCGGAGATCAGCGATTTGTCGTAGTCGTCCCACGACGAGCGCGGCAGCGCGAAGAGCCGGGCACGCTCCTTCCAGGAAGTCGCAGGGTCCGGATCCGGATCAATGAAGACGTGGCGGTGATCGAACGCCGCCACCAGACAGATCGTCTTCGACAGCAGCATGCCGTTGCCGAACACGTCTCCGGACATATCACCGACCCCCACCACCGTGAAGCGCTCTTCCTGGGTATCGAGTCCGAGTTCGCGGAAATGCCTTTTCACCGACTCCCACGCACCGCGCGCGGTGATGCCCATCTTCTTGTGGTCGTAGCCGACGGAACCACCCGAAGCGAACGCATCGCCGAGCCAGAAGCCGTATCCGGCAGCGACCTCGTTGGCAATGTCGGAGAAGGTTGCCGTGCCCTTGTCGGCAGCGACCACGAGGTAGGGGTCGTCCTCGTCATGACGGATCACGTCGGGTGGCGGAACGACGGCACCGTGTAGAAGGTTGTCCGTGATGTCGAGAAGACCGGAGAGGAACATCCGGTAGCATGCGACACCTTCGGCCAGCAGCGCTTCGCGATCACCCCCCGGCGGTGGGTTCTTGACCACGAAACCACCCTTCGATCCGACCGGGACGATGACCGCGTTCTTCACGATCTGCGCCTTGACCAGACCAAGGATCTCGGTGCGGAAGTCCTCCATGCGATCGGACCAGCGCAGTCCGCCGCGCGCGACCTTGCCGCCGCGCAGGTGCACCCCCTCGACACGCGGCGAGTACACGAAGATCTCGAACATCGGTCGCGGATCGGGCAGGTTCGGGATGCGGCTCGGATCGAACTTGAAGGAGATGTAGGGCTTGGGTCCGCCGTCCTTTCCGGGCTGATAATAGTTGGTGCGCAGCGTGGCCTGGATCATCGCAAGGTAGTGGCGCAGGATGCGGTCCTCATCGAGGTTGGCGACGTTGTTGAGCGCCTCGTCGAGCTGAGCCAGCAGTTTCACCGTGTGCGGATCACGCTGCCGGGTCCGCGACGGATCGAAGCGCAACTCGAACAGATCGACGAGTTGCCGCGCGAGCGCCGGGTAGGCGGCCAGGGTCTGTTCGATGTAGGCCTGGCTGAAGGTGAAACCTGCCTGCTTCATGTGCTTGGCGTAGGCACGCAGCATGCTGACCTCGCGCCAGCCCAGTCCGGCCAGCAGGGTCAGGCGATTGAAGTCGTCGTTCTCGATGTCGCCGCACCATACGCACAGAAACGCCTCCTGGAACAAGGGGCGCAATCTGTCGATGTCCAGATCCTCGGCCCCTTCGTGGCTCAGCCCGAAATCGTGGATCCACACCCTGCTGCCGTCCTGGCGCACGATTTCCGACGGCCGCTCGTCGATGACGCGCACCCCCATGCGCTCGAGCATCGGCAGGCTGTGCGACAGCGCAACCGGCGCGTCGGCCCGATAGAGCTTGAAGTTGAGTCGTCCGGGAGGGGCTTCGAGCGGCACGTA
>DAOMNN010000149.1:3556-4935 GCA_035443825.1 Rhodocyclaceae bacterium
TCGGAAAAATGCACGTCGAACTCGGACGCACTCCCGTTGAATGCCTCCATCAGCACCGCCTGCATGCGCTGGCGTTGCTCGGTATTGTAGTTCTCGCGCGGAACATAGATCAGGCAGGAGACGAATCGTGCGAAGGGATCGCAGCGCACGAACAGGCGCGTGCGCTGCCGCTCGCCGAGACGCAGGATGCCCATCGCATGCGCGTAAAGCTCGTCCGTGTCGATCTGGAACAGCTCGTCTCGCGGATACCGTTCCAGTATGGTCTGCAAGGCCTTGGCCGCATGGCTGCGCGGCAGGAAGCCAGCGCGCCCGATGACTGCTGCGACTTTCCGGCGCAGCAACGGAATGGTCAGCGGGCTCGCACTGTACGCGGTCGAGGCGAGCAGACCGATGACGCGGCGTTCGCCGGTCACCCGCCCCTTCTTGTCGAAGGTCTTGATGCCCAGGTAATCGAGGTAGCCGGGGCGATGCACCGTTGACCGGGTATTGGACTTCGTCACCGTCAGCAGCCTGGGTAGATGCGCCTGGGCCTTGATCTGCGGCGGCAGGGCGGCGAAGGACCGGGACTGGCCCTCGTCACCGGTTCCCCGCAGCAGCCCCAGGCCCGATCCGGAGCGGATGCGCAGTTCGTTCTCACCCGATTTCGTGAGCAGATCGTAGTCACGGCAGCCCAGGATGACGAAGTTGTCGTCGGCCAGCCATTTCATGAATGCCTGGATCTCTGCCGCCTCGTCGGCATCGCCGGAGGGCGACACGTGGCCGATGTCATCGATGATCTCCGACAGTCGCTCGCGCATTGCCGGCCAGTCGCTCACTGCCACGCGTACGTCGGCGAGCACGCTTTCCAGGCCCTGCTGCAAGGCCTCCAGATCGGCGGACTCGGTGCGGCGGTCCACCTCGACGTGCATCATCGACTCGAAACTGCCGGCTTCGCCCGAGACTTCGTCGGCGAGCTTCAGGAACTGGCCTTTCGCATCCCGCGCCACGCACATCACGGGGTGGATGATCAGGTGCAGCGTCAGGCCCTGGCGATTGATCTCCATCGTCACCGAGTCGACCAGAAACGGCATGTCGTCACTGACGATCTCGACCACCGTATGGGTCGATTCCCAGCCGTGCTCCTCGAGGCGCGGGTTATAGACACGAACGCGCGCGCCGCCCGTCTTCCTGCGCACGAAGTGCCAGTGGCTCAGTACCGCCCCGTAAAGGTCTGCAACGGGAACGCCGGCGAGGTCATCCACATCGACCTGCCCGAAATACTTGCGTGCAAAAGGCTCGGCGAGCGCTGACTGATCCTGCGGCAACTTGTTGCGAATCATCTCCAGCACTGCTTCGAACTGCGATACCTGCGTTTCGGACTTTGGTTTCTTCATTGTTCT
>DAOMNN010000150.1:0-4877 GCA_035443825.1 Rhodocyclaceae bacterium
GCCCACTCGGGCCGGTTGCGCATCGCGATCGCGACCCGGTCGCCGGGCTGCACGCCCCAGGCGCGCAGCTGCGCGGCAACCGCGTCCGCCTCGGCGAAGAAACGGTCGAAGGTCCAGGTCTCGCCCTGGAAGCGGATGAACGGCTTGGCGCCGTGCGCGCGTGCGCTCGAGATCAGCGCCGGCAGGTTGGGGAAGGCGTTGCGGTAGACGCGCACGGTGCGCCCGTCGACCTCGGCCTCCACGGTCTCGAAGGGCGCGCCAGGCGCGGTCAGCTGGGCTCGAACCTTGTGGGCCAGTTCGGAAAGCGGGGACATCGATAACTCCTGAAGATCAGTTTGCAAGGCTGAAGCGGTAAAGCCCGTCGTCGTCCAGCACGCGGCGGACCTCGCCCGCGTAGCGCAGGCAGGACAGATGGGCGATCGTTTCGCCCAGCGCCATCATGTCTTCGACGGCGCTGAGCACGCGCGGAAATAGTTTGCTCTTGGTCTCGAAGGCGGTCGCGCTGCCGGTCTCGCGCAGGTGGCCGCGCACGATGTCGAACTGCAGGGCGTGGTGGGCATGCAGCTCCGCCACCCGCGGCAGCAGGCCGCGGAACACGCGCTCGTGCGAGGGCAGCACCAGGGTGTCGGGGGCAAGCTGGGCCAGGCGGTCGAGCGAGTCGAGCCAGAGCTTGAGCGGGTTGGCCTCGGGCTCGATGTCGGAGACCAGCACGTTGGAGGTGATGCGCGGCAGCAGCTGGTCGCCCGCGATCAGCAGGCGGTCCGAACCGCAATACAGGCAGGCATGCTCGGGCGAATGGCCCTCGCCGATCACCACCCGCCAGTCACGACCGCCGATGTGCAGCACCTGCCCTTCGCGCAGCCGGGTGAACGCGCGCGGCTGCGGCGGCATGAAGGGGTCGCGGCGCAGCTTGGCGAACATCTCCTCGACGCGCTCGCGCGGCATGCCCGCGCGCAGGTAGAACGTGAGCATGGAATCGGGCAGCGGCTCGGGCGGCGGGCCGGCGAGCGTGCGCATGGTGAAGTACTCGCCATGCGTCATGTACAGCGGCGCATCGAAGCGTTCGGTCAGCCACGCCGACAGGCCGGCGTGGTCGTAGTGGAAGTGCGTGCAGATCAGGCCCTTCAACGGCAGGCCGTCGAAATGGCGCTCGACGATCGTCTCCCACAGCGTGCGCGAGGTCGGCAGGTTGAGGCCGGTGTCGACGATGAACCAGCCGTCGTGATCGCGCAGCAGATAGACGTTGATGTGGTCGAGCTGCATCGGCATCGGCATGCGCGCCCACAGCACACCGGGGGCGAGCGTGACCACCTCGCCGTCGGGCTGCGGCGGATCGAACGGAAATGCGATCCGCTCGGGGGCGTCGCATGCCACTTCTGCAGGGGAATGCGCGGTGTGGACCATGGAGTCTCCGTCCTTGTGATTGTTGTCCGAGCCTAACCTTAGGCGGGAGCGCAGGGCGCGAACACGTCCAAAAGGACGATAAGCCCGTCATCACGCCGCCCTGCCCCGCGCACGCCGACCATCGTCCAAACAGGGGATGCGCGCCCCGGCACCGGCCCTGACAATCAGCCAGGGTCGGGGTTTCAGGCCGGGATCTGGTGCCAGCCCGATGAATTGCACACTGGTTCACAACGAAGAGGAGGCCCGCATGGCCACAACGAAAGACTATCGCCTTGGTGAGTTCACCTTCCCGCGCGGCTGGTTCATGATCGCGGAGGCTTCCGAGCTCGACACCCACAAGCCCTTGTCGGTGCGCTTCTTCGGCCAGGACTTCGCGCTCTACCGCGGCCGTGAAACCGGCAAGGTCGTGCTGCTCGACGCCTACTGCCCGCACATGAAGACGCACCTGGCGGCACCGAACAACACCTCCTACGTCGTCATCGACGGCGGCGGCTCCAACGTCGAGGGTGACGGCATCCGCTGTCCCTACCATGGCTGGCGCTTCGGCACCGACGGCAAGTGCAACGACATTCCCTATCACGAGGGGCCGATTCCCGCCGCCGCGAAGGTCAAGTCGTGGCCGGTGGTCGAGAGCCTGGGCGCAATCTGGGTGTGGTACGACCCCGAGGGCGGCGAGCCCGAGTGGGACCACCCTAGCCTGAAGGAGTGGGACGATCCGGCCTGGGTGCACTGGAAGTTCGACCACCTCGGCATGCTCCAGCAGCACCCGCAGGAAGTCATCGACAACATCTGCGACTACGGCCACCTGAGCCCGATCCACGGCTCGACCGTGCAGCGCTACGAGAACGAGTTCAAGGCCCACCACGCCATCCAGCGCCAGTGCGGCCCGCACCGCACCCTGGTCGGCCCGAACGGCGTCAGCCCGATCCTTCACACCATCACCATCTACCACGGCCCCGGCGTGCTGATCTCCCACCTGACCGGCCTCTACGACGCGGTGCTGATGATCACTCACACCCCGGTCGAGGACGGCTCGCTCAAGGTCTGGCATGCGCTGCTGGTCAAGTCGCCGAGCAACAGCGCGGTCGCGACGCACACCGACATGATCGCCGCCCGCCAGTTCCAGGAATCCAGCCGCCTCGCCTTCGCGCAGGATTTCGAGGTGTGGACCAACAAGGCACCGTGCCTGAACGGGCTCTTCATCCCCAGCGATGGCCCCTTCATGAAGGCGCGCATCTGGTACAAGCAGTTCTTCAACCCGCGCGCGAAGAAGCAGGAGTACCTCGAGCAGTGTGAGGGCTACTACGTGCCGAAGGGCATCCCGCCCTACACCGAGACCCCGGTTGCCGCCTGAGCGCCGGACATCCACGACGCCCGCACGGCCTGTCTCCCCGACAGGCCGTTTTTCCCTCCACTGCAGAAAAGGACGCCAGACATGGCCATTGCATCGTTCGCACCCTGGGTCGGACTGATCGGTCTCATCGGCCTCGCCGGGCTCGCCGGCCTCCGGCGCCCGGTCCTCCCCGCGCGCTCCGGCGCGGCCATCCGCATGCTGGGCCTGCTCGGCCTGGCGGGGCTCGCCGGCATCTGGATCGAGGGCGCCGGCGCCATGGGCGCCTTCGGGGCGCTCGGTCTGTGGAACCACCAGTCCCCGACGCTCGCGTTCTGGGGGCGCCTAGGCTGGGCGGGCATGGCCGGCCTCCCCTTCGCGCTCCGCGCGATCGCCTGAAACATCGCGGCCCCGTCTGCACGGGGCCGCGATGCGTCACACCTTCAGCGTCGCCAACAAGCGCCCATAGAGTTTCTTCGAATAGGGCGGCAGCAAGCCGAGGGCCTTGCGCGGATCCCACCAGCCGCTGCGATACACCGTGCGCGGATGACAGAATTCGTTGAATCCTTCGCGCCCGTGATACACCCCCATGCCCGAGGCGCCCACGCCACCAAAGGGCGCATCGTGCGCGGCGACCTGCAGCATCACGTCATTGATCGCGACGCCACCGGACAGGGTGTGCTCGAGTACCCGGCGCTCCTCCGCACGGTCGGTGCCAAAGTAATACAGCGCGAGCGGACGCGGAGCGGCGTTGATGCGCTCGATGACCGCGGCGATGTCCGCGTAGCGCTCGACCTGGAGCAAGGGGCCGAAGATCTCCTCGCGCGCAATCCGGCTGCCGACAGGCGCATCGACGACCAGATGGAGCGACAGCTTGCGCCCGCTGGCGACCAGGCCCCCACCGCAGTCGACGATCCGTCCGCCTGCCGAGCGAACTTCGTCCAGGTAGCCGTGGATGCGGGCGAAGTGGCGCGCGTCGATGATCGAGGTCAGCGCGGCATCACCGGCGACCGTGGGGAACAGGCGCCGATGAACCGCCTCGCACGCCGCAATGAAGGGCTCGACGAGCGCGTCCGCGACGTGAACCGTGTCCGGACTGACGCAGACCTGGCCGCCGTTCATGACCTTTGCGCTCACGATGCGCTCGGCGGCCAGCGCCACATCCGCGCTTCGACCGACGATCACCGGCGACTTGCCACCCAGTTCCAGGGTGACGGGGACCAGGTTCTCCGCCGCTGCCCGCATCACCCGGATGCCGGTCGTCGTGCTGCCGGTAAACACCAGGTGATCGAAGGGCAAGGCACTGAATGCCCCCGCAACCGCCGCATCACCGGTGAACACGGCGACCTCGTCCGCAGCGAACCGGTCCGCGACCGCCGCCTGCAACAAGGCCGACGTGCGCGGCACGAACTCCGACGGCTTCAGCATCGCGCGGTTGCCGGCAGCGAGCGCAAAGGCCAGCGGCGCCAGGGTGGTGAACAGCGGTACGTTCCACGGCCCAAGGATGCCCACCACCCCCTTGGGCATGCGCTGCACCTCGACCCGGGCCCCGAACAGGTTGAAGGGGACGACGCCGTCGCGCCGGTCGGGCTTCATCCAGCGTCGGACCCGCCCGCGTGCGTACTTGACCGTGTTGAAGGTCGCCATCACGTCGCTCATCAGCGAGGTCTCGCGCGGCCGCCCGCCAAAATCCGCGTCGAGCGCAGCGCAGAAATCGTCCGCCCGCTCGCGCAGCAGAACCATCAGCCGCGTGAGGCGATCGGTGCGCAGGGCCGCATCCGCCAGACCGTCACGCGCGTGCGCTGCCTTCATCGCCTCGAGGCAGGCGCGCAGCGTCGTCTCGTCCGCGCTTTGCAGCCGCGCCATCTCATCGCTGTTCATCTTCATCGCATTCCTCGCTTCATCCTGATCGCCGGCCTCAGCCCCGCGCGGCGCGCGCGAACTCGGCCGCGCGTTCGCCGATCACGATCGCGGTGGCATTGGTGTTGCCCGAGATCAGCCGCGGCATCACCGAGGCGTCGGCCACGCGCAGGCCCGTCACGCCGCGCACCGCCAACGTCGTATCGACCACGGCGGCGGCGTCATTGCCCATGCGGCAGGTGCCCACCGGATGATGTCCGGTGGTGCCGGCACGGCGGGCGTA
>DAOMNN010000151.1:0-4796 GCA_035443825.1 Rhodocyclaceae bacterium
AGCGTACCGCCGGTGAATTCCACCGACAGGTTCAGGCCGCGCGTTGCGAGGAAGAACACGGCCAAGACCACGATGATGATGGAGAAGACGTTGAACTTCATCGCATGGCGCGTGAAGGGGATGTCCTGCTTGATCCGGAAGAATTCCATGATGAGTTTTTCCTTGTCTTTCCGAGACGGTCAGCCGATCCTGACGCCGGCAAGCTTGCGCTGGCGTCCGTAGAGCAAATTGACGAACATGCGCGATACGATCACCGCACTGAACACCGAGGTGAGAATGCCCAGGCACAGCACCACGGCGAAGCCGCGGACGGGCCCCGAACCGAACACCAGCAGTGCGATGCCGGCGATGAAGGTGGTCACGTTGGCGTCCAGAATCGTGTCGAAGGCGCGGTCGTAGCCTGCGGTGATCGCCGCCTGCGGTGAGACGCCGTTGCGCAGTTCCTCGCGTATGCGTTCGTTGATCAGCACATTGGCGTCAATCGCCATGCCCAGGGTCAGTGCGATGGCGGCAATGCCCGGCAGCGTCAGTGTGGCCTGCAGCAGCGACAGCAGGGCGATCAGCAACATCAGGTTGGCGGTCAGCGCAACGACCGAGATCACGCCCATCGCGGAGTAATACACCGCGATGAAGATGGCGATGGCGACCATGCCCCACATCACCGAGTTGAAGCCGCGCTCGATGTTCTCGGCGCCAAGGCTGGGGCCGACGGTGCGCTCCTCGATGATCTGCATCGGCGCAGCCAGACTGCCTGCACGCAGCAGCAACGCCACGTCATTGGCCTCGGTCGTCGTCATGCGCCCGGAGATCTGCACGCGGCCGCCGCCGATCTCGGCGCGGATGACCGGGGCCGTGACGACTTCGCCACGGCCACGCTCGATCAGCAGGATGGCCATCCGCTTTCCGACATTGTCGCGCGTGACGTCGCGGAAGATGCGCGCACCGGCCGAGTCCAGCGTCAGGTGTACCGCCGGTTCGTTGGTCTGTCCGTCGAAGCCGGGTTGTGCATCGGTCAGGCGGTCGCCGGTCAGCACGACATCGTTGCGTACCAGCAGCGGTGAGCCGCCGCGCTCGGTATAGAGCTCGGTGCCGAACGGCACCTGTCCTTCCAGCGCAGCCTCCAGTGCGCCCGGCGAGTCGTCGACCATGCGGACTTCCAGCGTCGCGGTGCGACCGAGAATGTCCTTGGCCTGGGCGACGTCCTGGACGCCCGGCAGCTGCACCACGATGCGATCGGTGCCCTGCTGCTGGATCACCGGTTCGGCCACGCCGAGTTCATTGATGCGGTTGCGCAGCGTCGTGATGTTCTGCGTGATCGCGAATTCCCGGATCGTCTGCTGGGCGGCCGGATCGAGCGTTGCGATCAGTTTGAAATCGTCCGCCCCGTCGTCACGATCGGCCAGTTGCAGTTCGGCCGTGCTGTTCTGGATCGCGCTGCGTGCGGCGCTGCGCTGCTCCGCGTCGCGGAAGCGCAGCTGGACGGTGTTGCCCTCGCGCGTGATGCCGGCGTGCCGGATGCGGCGGTCACGCATCAGCGTGCGCAGGTCGCCGGCGGTCGCGTCGAGGCGGTTCGTGATCGCCCCGGGCATGTCGACCTCGAGCAGGAAGTGCACGCCCCCGCGCAGGTCGAGGCCCAGGTACATCGGCAGCGCGTTGATGCGCGTGAGCGCGTTCGGCGTGGCCGAGAGCAGGTTCAGAGCGATGATGTACGACGGGTCGTTGGCGTCCGGGTTGAGCAGACCGTGGATGAGGTCGCGGGCGAGCATCTGCTCGTCGGTGCTCTCGAAACGGAAGCGGATGCTGTTCTCGTCGGCGACGATGCCGGTGTGCCGCAGTCCGGCCTCGTTGAGTGCCCGTTCCACCGGCGCGATGATGCCCTGATCCAGGCGCAGCGTCGCCTTGCCGCTTGAAATCTGAACCGCCGGAACCTCGCCGTAGAAGTTCGGGATGGTGTAGATCAGTCCGAATAGCAGGACAAGACCGATAAGAATGTTCTTCCAGAGCGGATAGCGGTTCATGACTTCACTTGTGATTCGTGGTGGAGGCAGCGCCTCTGCCCGGGAGGGCTCCGGCGCTGCCTGCCTTCCGGTATGCACGGCATGTGCATCGAGTGACGGAAGCCCGGCTCATGCCGTGCTGCTCGTCCGGTCTCAAAGCGTCTTGAGGGTTCCCTTGGGCAGTACCGTCGCAACAGCCTGCCTCTGGACGACAACGTCGACCTTGTCGGCAATCTCGACATGGACGAAGGCTTCGCCGACTTCGGTGATGCGGCCGGCAACGCCGCCGCCGGTGATGACCTCGTCGCCCTTGGCCAGCGCGGAAACCATGGCCTTGTGTTCCTTGGCGCGTTTCATCTGCGGACGGATCATCAGAAACCACAGGACCACGAACATCAGAATCAGCGGAAGCAGCCCCATCAGGCTACCGGATGCATCGCCTTGCGCAGCCTGGGCGTAAGCGTTGGAAATGAACACTGTGGACTCCGGTTGGTTTTGATAAACGGCCGATTATATCAGCACACGCACCCGTACACAGTCGGGTGAGCCCCGATTGTGCGGCTCAGTTCGTGCCCACGGAGCGATCGGCGTGAAATTGTCCCACCCAGGCGTCAAAGGTGCCGCCGGCAATCGCATCGCGCAAGCCCGCCATGATCAGTTGGTAATAGCGCAGATTGTGAATCGTGTTGAGCATGCTGCCGAGAATCTCGCGCGTGCGGTGCAGGTGGTGCAGGTAGGCGCGACTGAAATTGCGACAGGTATAGCAGTCGCAGCCGGCGTCGATCGGCCGCGTGTCGTGGCGATGACTGGCGTTCTTGATCTTGATGTCGCCGTGACGGGTGAACAGCCATCCGTTGCGCGCGTTGCGCGTGGGCATGACGCAGTCGAACATGTCGATCCCTGCCGCAACTGCTGCGACGATGTCTTCAGGGGTGCCCACGCCCATCAGGTAGCGGGGTCTGTCCTGAGGCAATTGCGGTGTGGTGTGCGCGATGATGCGCACCATGTCTTCCTTGGGTTCGCCAACCGACAGTCCGCCGATGGCGTAGCCGGAAAAACCGATGTGCGCGAGCTCCGCGAGGGATTCGTCGCGCAGGTCCTCGAACATGCCTCCCTGCACGATGCCGAACAGCGCATTGCGATTTTCGAGCGCATCGAACGCGTCGCGCGACCGTCGTGCCCAGCGCAGCGACAAGCGCATCGAATCCGCAGCTTCCGCGTGTGTGGCCGGGTGCGGGGTGCACTCGTCGAAAATCATCGCGATGTCCGAGTCGAGTACGGTCTGGATGCGCATCGATTCTTCCGGCGTCAGGAACAGGCGCGCGCCATCGATCGGGGAAGCGAAGCGCACGCCTTCCTCGGTGATCCTGCGCAATGCGCCGAGGCTGAATACCTGGAAGCCGCCCGAGTCGGTCAGGATCGGCCCGTGCCAGCCCATGAAGCGGTGCAGGCCGCCATGGGCGGTGATGACGTCGAGGCCGGGTCGCAGCCACAGGTGGAAAGTGTTACCCAGGCAGATCTGTGCGCCCGTCTCGGCCAACGCGGCGGGGGTCATGGCCTTGACCGTGCCGTAAGTGCCGACCGGCATGAATGCGGGGGTGTCCACCGTGCCGTGCGCAAGCGTGAGGCGTCCCCGGCGGGCACTGCCGCTGCGGGTGATGAGTTCAAACTGCATCGTTGCGGTGAGCGATGAACATCGCATCGCCATAGCTGAAGAATCGGTATGACCCTGCGACCGCATGCGCGTATGCGCGGCGGATGGGCTGCATCCCGGCAAAGGCGGACACGAGCATGAGGAGCGTGGACTTGGGCAGGTGGAAGTTCGTGATCAGTGCATCGACGACCTGGAAACGGAAACCCGGAAGGACGAACAGATCGGTTTCACCGCTTCCAGCCTCGAGCGTGCCATCCTGAACCGCGCCTTCGAGCGCGCGCAGGCTGGTGGTGCCGACCGCGATCACGCGACCCCCGGTCGCACGGGTGGCCGCAATGGCTGCCACGGTTTCCTCCGGGAGGACGTAGCGCTCGCGATGCATGCGGTGTTCGCCGAGGTCGTTGGTCCGCACCGGCTGAAAGGTGCCAGCCCCGACATGCAGGGTCAGCCAAGCGGTGCGAACGCCGGTTGCCGCGAGCCGTTCCAGCATGGCCTCGTCGAAGTGCAGGCCGGCGGTCGGTGCCGCGACCGAACCCGGTTCGCGCGCATATACCGTCTGGTAGCGTGATTCATCGTCGCCGTCCGCCGAGCGCCGAATGTAGGGTGGCAGCGGGAGCTTGCCGTGGCGTTCCAGCAAGTCGAGCAGGTTCTCCTGCGTCGGGAAGCGAAGGTGGTAGAACTCGCCGACGCGGCCCAGCACGACAACATCAAACGCATCGGCCAGGCGTATCCGGCTGCCGGTCGGAGGCGACTTGCTGGCGCGGATCTGGGCGAGTGCTTCGTGAGGGCCCACCGCGCGCTCCACCATCACTTCGACCTGGCCCCCGGTGGCCTTGACGCCATGCAGTCGAGCGTGGATCACTCGCGTGTCATTGAGTACGAGCAGATCCCCCGCGGTCAGGAGTTCGGGCAGATCGGCGAATTTGCGATCGGCGAGATCGTCGCCGTCGAGTACCAGCAGGCGGCTGTCGCAGCGCTTGGGCAGGGGCGCCTGCGCGATCAGCTCGGGCGGGAGCGTATAGTCGAAGTCGTCAAGTGTAAGGGGCATGAGCTTGCTGCTCGCTGGGGTCTTCGTGGATAATACGGCGCTTCCCGGCCGGGATGGCGGAATCGGTAGACGCAGCGGACTCAAAATCCGCCGGTGG
>DAOMNN010000152.1:0-4757 GCA_035443825.1 Rhodocyclaceae bacterium
GGCGTCCTTCGCCCCTATTATTAGCACTCGTTGGCAATGAGTGCTAACAGCCTGTCTGCAGCAGATCAGCCTCAAGCCCGACAGGCTGCTGGGCCAGGTTCCCCGCTCGGGAACCGTCCTCGACTCGTAGTCAGATCCGGATGCGGGCCAGACCCGTAATCATTGAATTTGAAACTGAAGGAGTTAACTCGATGAAGATTCGTCCCTTGCATGATCGCGTGATCGTCAAGCGCCTGGAAGCGGAGCGTACGACTGCCAGCGGCATCGTCATTCCCGATTCCGCGGGCGAAAAGCCCGATCAGGGCGAAGTGGTCGCCGTGGGCAACGGCAAGATTCTCGATGACGGCAAGGTCCGTCCGATGGCCGTCAAGGCGGGTGACAAGGTGCTGTTCGGCAAGTATGCCGGCCAGACCGTGAAGGTCGAGGGCGACGAACTGCTCGTCATGCGCGAGGAAGACATCATGGGCGTAGTCGAGGGCTGATCGCCCTCGGTTCTTCCCCGGACAACGAATTCAAGGAGTAATCGATAATGGCAGCTAAAGAAGTTAAGTTCGGTGATTCAGCCCGCGACCGCATGGTGGCGGGTGTCAATATCCTGGCCAATGCGGTCAAGGTCACCCTCGGTCCGAAGGGCCGCAACGTGGTGCTGGAGCGTTCCTTCGGCGCCCCGACGGTGACCAAGGACGGTGTGTCTGTCGCCAAGGAAATCGAGCTGAAGGACAAGTTCGAGAACATGGGAGCGCAGATGCTCAAGGAAGTCGCTTCCAAGACCTCGGACATCGCCGGTGACGGCACCACTACCGCGACCGTGCTGGCGCAGTCCATCGTTCGCGAAGGCATGAAGTTCGTCGCTGCGGGAATGAACCCGATGGATCTGAAGCGCGGCATCGACAAGGCCGTGACTGCCGTGGTCGAGTCGCTGCAGTCGCTGTCCAAGCCGTGCTCGACCAGCAAGGAGATCGCCCAGGTCGGCTCCATCTCCGCAAACTCCGACGCCGACATCGGCAAGATCATCGCCGACGCGATGGACAAGGTCGGCAAGGAAGGCGTGATCACCGTAGAAGACGGCAAGTCGCTGCAGAACGAGCTGGACGTGGTCGAAGGGATGCAGTTTGATCGCGGCTATCTCAGCCCGTACTTCATCAACAATCCGGACAAGCAGGTCGCCATTCTGGAACAGCCGTTCGTACTGCTGTTCGACAAGAAGATCTCCAACATCCGCGACCTGCTTCCGGTGCTCGAGCAAGTGGCCAAGTCCAGCCGACCGCTGCTCATCGTTGCAGAGGACGTCGAAGGCGAGGCGCTGGCGACCCTGGTGGTGAACAATATCCGCGGCATCCTCAAGACCTGCGCAGTGAAGGCTCCCGGCTTCGGCGATCGTCGCAAGGCCATGCTTGAAGATATCGCAGTGCTGACCGGCGGACAGGTGATCGCCGAAGAGGTCGGTCTGACCCTTGAAAAAGCTACTCTGGACCAACTGGGCCAGGCTGCCCGGATCGAAGTCGGCAAGGAAAACACCATCATCATCGATGGTGCCGGTGAGCCCACACGCATCGAGGGTCGCGTCAAGCAGATCCGCGCCCAGATCGAGGAAGCGACGTCGGACTACGACCGCGAGAAGCTGCAGGAACGCGTGGCCAAGCTGGCCGGCGGTGTGGCCGTGATCAAGGTCGGTGCCGCGACCGAAGTCGAGATGAAGGAGAAGAAGGCACGCGTCGAGGACGCCTTGCACGCTACCCGCGCGGCGGTCGAGGAAGGGATCGTCGCCGGTGGGGGCGTTGCGCTGCTGCGCGCCCGTGCCGCACTGGGTAGCCTCAAGGGCGAGAACCACGACCAGGACGCCGGGATCAAGATCGTCCTGCGCGCCCTGGAGCAGCCCTTGCGCGAGATCGTCGCCAACGCTGGTGCCGAGCCTTCGGTAGTCGTCAACAGCGTGCTCGAAGGCACCGGCAACTACGGTTACAATGCCGCCACCGACGAGTACGGCGACATGGTCGAGATGGGCGTGCTGGATCCGACCAAGGTGACGCGCACCGCGCTGCAGCATGCCGCTTCGGTGGCCAGCCTGATGCTCACCACCGACTGCATGATCGGTGAACTGCCCGAAGACAAGCCTGCCGGCGGCATGGGCATGGGTGGCATGGGCGGCATGGGCGGTATGGACATGGGCATGTAATGCCTGTTTGATGTCCGCCGGGCCGTCCGGCCCGGCATCGATGGCCCCGCTTCGGCGGGGCCGTTTGCGTTTACGGCCCCACGAATCGCCGACGGCGCGTTCAGGGCAGGGGAATGGCCGCTGCAAGCCCGGCGTGTGATAATGACTTCGGTCAGGAAACAGTAGCAGGGAGCACCCGGGACTCATGCGGATGTTCCACGGAATGGACGTCCTTGCGGCGCGCCCCATTCGCTCGGACCGGCCGAATTGGAAAACGGCGGCCACAGTCTCGGCCTGCAGTCATACACATAATTTAAAGTCTGATTTCAATGCGGATTCTTCTAGCCGAAGACGACTTGGTCATTGCCGATGGTCTGGGCCGGGCGCTCCGGCGCGGCGGTTATGCGGTCGATCACGTAGGCTCCGGCATCGAGGCGGATGCCGCGCTCGCGTCCCAGCCCTACGATCTGCTGATCCTCGATCTGGGTCTTCCGAAACTGCCGGGAATCGAGGTGTTGAAACGCCTGCGAGGACGCAAGAGTGCGGTGCCGGTGTTGATTCTGACCGCCCAGGACGGTGTCGACGAACGGGTTCGCGGCCTCGATGCCGGCGCCGACGACTATCTGACCAAGCCCTTCGCGCTGCCCGAACTGGAAGCACGTGTACGTGCATTGACACGGCGCGGCACGGGGCAGCCGCGCAGCATCGAGATCGGAAGGCTGTCCTATGACCAGGCGGACCGTGTGGTCCGGATCAACGGGGAGATGGTCGAGTTCTCCGCGCGCGAGATCGGTCTGCTGGAGGTCTTCGTGCTTCGGGTCGGTCGTCTGGTGAGCAAGGATCAACTCGTCGACCACCTTTGCGGCTGGGGCGATGAGGTTTCGAGCAATGCCATTGAGGTTTACGTGCACCGGTTGCGCAAGAAACTGGAGGACAGCGGTGTGCGTATCGTGACGGTTCGCGGGCTGGGTTATTGCCTGGAAAACCCGGATGCTGCGCAGGCTTCGAAGAACTGACAAGGCAGCAAGCCAGAAGGCACAGTCTGGTCAGCCGAACTCCCTTTTCGGCGAGATTCTGGACTGGATGCTCGCGCCGCTGCTGTTCCTGTGGCCGATCTCCATCATCGTCACCCACAACGTCGCTGGAAATATCGCCAACCAGCCCTACGACCTGGCACTGGCCGACAGCGTGCGGGCGCTGGCGCGCCTGGTGTCGGTTCAGGACGGTGCGGTGAGTGTGGATTTTCCGGCGCCACCCCGGGCGCTGTTCCGGTCGGATCAGGACGACGTGACGTACTACCAGGTCGCGAGGGAAGGTGGTGAGCTGATCACCGGCGACAGCGAGATCGCATGGACCATGCCGCCGGTGAATCTCGTGCCTGAGGAGATTCTGTATCGAGATGACTTCATCCACGGAGAGGAAGTCCGCATCGCGTATCAGTTCCTGAGCGCTTCGGATGAATCCAATGGCCAGTTCGTGATCGTTCAGGTCGCCGAAACGCGAAACAAGCGCAGCAATCTGGCGTCGCGGGTGGTAACCGGGGTCCTGCTGCCACAGTTCGCGATCATTCCGCTTGCCGTGGTGCTGGTGTGGGTCGGACTGACGCGCGGCATCGCACCGTTGAACCGCCTGCAGAGTCGAATACGCAGGCGGCGTCCCACCGATCTGTCGCCGATCGCACCCGCCAGCGTTCCGGAGGAAGTGCGTCCCCTGATCGTGTCGTTCAACGACATGATGGCCCGCCTGGAGGAAAACCTCCAGGCGCAGCAGCGCTTCATCGCAGATGCCGCGCACCAGATGCGAACCCCCCTGACCGGATTGAAGATGCAGACCGAACTTGCGGTGCAGGAGAACGATCCGGAGCAGTTGCGGCTCTCGCTTCGGCATATCGCGGAGAGCGCCGATCGCGCCAGCCACCTGATCAGCCAGTTGCTCTCTCTCGCGCGGGCAGAGGCCAGTTTCGAGAAGGTCTATGCGGTCGAACCGGTGGACCTCGAAACCGTCGTCCGCGAGGTCGCACAGGAACTCTTTCCGCGCGCACTGGCCAAGGGTATCGATTTCGGCGTCGAGTACAGCGGCCATCTACTGCAGGTCGACGGAAATCCGGTGCTGCTCGGCGAGATGATCAAGAACCTGATCGACAATGCGATCAAGTACACGCCGCGAGGCGGCAGCGTGACCGCACGCACCCGTGCCGCCGGCGCCATCATCTTCGAAGTCGAGGACTCCGGCATCGGCATTCCCGAGAGCGATCGGGACATGGTGTACGAGCGCTTCTACAGGGTGCTCGGCAGCGGCGAGGATGGGTCCGGACTGGGGCTCGCGATCGTTCGCGAGATCGCCGACCTCCATGGCGCAACCGTCAGCCTCAACCCCAATCCGACGGGACAGGGCACGATCGCCCAGGTCGTCTTCCCGCGGGGTCAGCCGTCAACGCTCCCCGTGCCACCCCGCAGCGTTGCAGAGCGGCCGGAGGGCGACGTCTCCTGACCGCGCTCGAGTAGGCCGGCCGCGCCAGGTGGCGGATTTGACTGCCGCCGGCGATTCGCTATAATGCCGCTTCTTTGGCCAGGTAGCTCAGTTGGTAGAGCAGCGGACTGAA
>DAOMNN010000153.1:0-4748 GCA_035443825.1 Rhodocyclaceae bacterium
AGCCGCGCCTGCGCGATCAGTGGCGGCAGGCAGTCGGACTCGGGAGCACGACAGGCCGCCATGATCCGTTGGCGCAGCGGGTCGCGCGGCGTGACAGGCAAGGCAGCTGCGGCACGAGCGGATGATTCCGTTGACCTCGATGCTTGCATCGCTCCCCTCCCGGGGCCAGGGCGTGTTCTCATTCGTCAATGGCGAACGATTACACGCCGTGGTCAGTCAGGTGTCGTTCGTCCCTTCGAGATGGTACGCAGTGACGCGTTCGACTTCATTGGCCGAGCCCAGGATCACAGGTACGCGCTGGTGCAGCCTGTGGGGCTGAAGGTCCAGAATCCGCTCTCTGCCGGTGGTCGCCGCACCCCCGGCCTGATCGACCAGCATCGCCATCGGATTGGCCTCGTACATGAGGCGGAGCTTGCCGCCCTTGTCGGCACACTTGGCATCGAGCGGGTACATGAAGATCCCGCCACGGGTCAGGATCCGATGGACGTCGGATACCATGGAGGCCACCCAGCGCATGTTGAAATCCTTCCCGCGCGGTCCGGTGCGACCTTCCTGCAATTCACGCACGTAGCGCTGCACGGGCGCTTCCCAGTGCCGCATGTTGGAACTGTTGATCGCGTACTCGGCGGTCTCGGCCGGCACCGTCATGAACGGGTGGGTATAGACGAAACTGCCCATCTCGCGATCCAGCGTGAACCCGTGCACTCCGTGACCGACAGTCAGGACGAACATCGTGGACGGGCCATACAATCCATAGCCCGCCGCAACCTGGTCGCGACCGGGCTGCAGGAACGCGGCCTCATCCGGTTCGCCCTCGGGCGCGATGTTGCGCAGCACCGAGAAGATCGTCCCTACCGAGATGTTGACGTCGATGTTCGATGAGCCGTCGAGCGGATCGAACAGCAGGAGATACCCGCCCTTCGGATAGTCGAACGGGATCTGGTGCACCTCCTCGATCTCCTCCGAGGCCATCGCCGCGAGATGGCCACCCCACTCGTTGGCCTGAAGCAGGATCTCGTTCGCGATCACGTCGAGCTTCTTCTGCGCTTCGCCCTGCACATTGTCGGTACCTGCATCGCCCAGCACGCCTGCCAGCGCGCCCTTGGACACATTCACACTGATTGCCTTGACTGCGCGCGCGACCACCTCCACGAGCAGACGCAGATCCGCATTGATGCGCCCGGCGCGTTGCTGTTCGATCAGATGCTGGGTTAGGGTGACACGTGCCATGAAACGACTCCAGGTTGCACCGGCCGGGCCGGGATGATTCATCGACTGAACCGGGATTATCCCTTGTTTCACTGCGGACCGACCATCCTCGGGCGACGACTGAAGCGGTATCATGCCCGATCACGATCCGCGCCTCCCCACGGCACGGATATACCTTCATACCTTGCGATTGAACGGAAATATGCACGTCATGGTTCTCGGCGCGGGCGTCACCGGCGTCACCACCGCCTGGTATCTCGCCAATGCCGGTTTCGACGTGAGCGTCATCGACCGCCAGCCGGACGCGGGTCTGGAAACCAGTTTCGCGAACGGCGGTCAGATCTCGCTCGGCCATCCGGAACCCTGGTCCAGCCCGTCCGCACCCTTCAATGCGATCCGCTGGCTCGGGCGCAAGGACGCCCCCCTGCGCTTTCACTTCGCCGCGGAAACCGACCGTCTCGTCTGGTCGCTGGCCTTCCTGCGCGAATGCCTGCCCCACCGCTTTCATCACAACATGCAGGCAATCGCCCGTCTGGCTGCCCACAGCGGACGATGCCTGCGAGCCCTGCGAGATCAGACCGGGATCGAGTACGAGCAACAGCAGCGCGGCATATTGCATCTGTTCAGGACCGAGCGCGCCTTGCGCGCGGCGCGCGACAAACCGGCCTTTCTCGCGACCCATGGAATCCGCGCGCGCCTTTGCACTGCGGACGAGTGCGTTGGAATCGACCCTGCCCTCGAGCATCTCGCAAGTTCGCTGGCCGGCGGTCTGCATGCATCCGAAGACGAGTCAGGCAATGCCCTGCTGTTCACCCAGCGCCTCGCCACGCTGGCGCAAGCCCTGGGCGTGCGCTTTCGCTACGATCTGACGATTACCGGCCTGGCCACCCGGACGAACCGGGTGCAAGGTATCCGCGTTCGCGCACCCGACGGGCGGACCGACGAGCTCGCGGCGGACGCATACGTCGTGTGCCTCGGCAGCTACGCCGCGCCGCTGCTCACGCCGCTGGGCGAGCGACTGCCAATCTATCCGGTCAAGGGATATTCGATCACGTTGCCAGTGCATGATCCGCGCAAGGCCCCGCAGGTCAGCCTGACCGACGAGTCCGAGCGTATCGTGTGCTCCCGGCTGGGCGACCAACTGCGTGTCGCGGGGACCGCGGAAATAGATGGCTTCGACACGACCATCGACGAGGCTCGATGCCGGCAGTTGCTGCGGTGGACGGAACGCACGTTCCCGGGGGCGGCCGACCCGACTGCAATCAGCACATGGGCCGGACTGCGTCCGTGCACGCCATCGAACGTCCCGATCATCGGCCGCAGCCGCTATCCGGAGATGTGGTTCAATACGGGGCACGGCTCGCTGGGATGGACGCTCGCCTGCGGTTCGGCTCAGCTCGTAACCACCCTGCTCCAGGGACAGCCATCAAGCGTTCCCGGATTTCCCCTGCACGGGATGGCGCGCAGCGGCACTGGACTCGCGGTGGCCACGGCCGGGCCGATTCTTCGCTGAACCGACGTGCCGCTACTTGATGATGGTCAGATGACTGCGTCTTGAGGGCGTGCCCGGCGCCGCCTCATCGCCAGGACTCTGATCACCACCCTGCTCGGCAACCGCATCACCCGGGTCTTGCCCCTCCCCGGAGGAAGCTTCCGGGCTGACGGCCGCTTCGGACAACTGCGGTTCAAAGGCCATGCCCTGTCCGTTTTCGCGCGCATAGACTGCCAGCACGTTCGCCACCGGTATCAGCAGTGAGTGGGCCTTTCCTCCGAAACGTGCCTGAAATGTGATGGCGTCATTGCCCATCGCCATGTTGTTGGTGGCTTCCGGTCCGAGGTTGAGCACGATCTGCCCGTCCTGGGCATACCCCTGGGGCACGACCACATGCTCGTCGACAATGACCGCGATATGCGGCGTGAAACCCTGATCGATACACCAATCATAGATGGCGCGGATCAGGTAAGGCTTGGTCGAATCAGTCGTCATAGGTATCACGCATCCGGGTCGTTGCAGGAACCGACCCGTCCCTTGTCAGCGGCGCATGACCTTCTCGGAAGGCGTCAGCGCGTCGATGAATCCCTGCCTGCTGAAGATCCGCTCGGCGTACTTCATGATTCCGGTGGCGGCCTTGGGCAATTCGATCCCGTAGTGTTCAAGACGCCACAACAACGGTGCGATCGCCACGTCGAGCATCGAGAATTCGTCACCAAGCATGTACTTCTGCTTCGCGAAGATCGGGGCGAACTGGACGAGTTGATCACGCACGTATGCGCGGCTCTTCTCGGCACCCTTCTGATTCTTCTCCAGCTCGTCGATGTGCGCGAACAGTTCCTGTTCGAAAGTGTGCAGCAGCTGACGGGCACGCGCCCGCAGGATGGGGTCGGGCGGCATCAGCTGCGGATGCGGGAAACGCTCGTCGATGTACTCGTTGATGATGTTCGACTCGTACAGTACAAGATCGCGGTCGACCAGCACCGGTACGCGGTTGTACGGATTGATCACCGCGATATCTTCGGGTTTGTTGTAGAGGTCGACGTCGATCACCTCGAAGTCCATTCCCTTCTCGAACAGTACGATCCGGCAGCGATGGCTGAACGGATCAGTCGTGCCGGAATATAGGGTCATCATGATGTGGCAACTCCGGATTCGTAAAAACAAAGCGCACCGCGCGGATCAGGCGCGGTGCGTTCGGTGCAATGGCCTTACCGGCTAAAACCCGGATCGGCCACCTCCGCCTAGTGGATGTCCTTCCAGTAATTCTTCTTCAACGCATACGCCAGAACCGCGAAACCCGCCAGGAAGATCAGCACGAACACGCCAATCGTGCGTCGCTTTTCCGCACCCGGCTCGGCCGTCCACACCAGAAAGGAGACAAGATCCGCGACCGCCCTGTCGTACTGGTCGGCACTCATCGTGCCTACCTTGACGGTTTCGAACGTCCAGTTCTTCGAACCGTCGGGATTGTCGGTCGAGGTCGCGACCTGATCGCCCTGTAGTTCCCACAACACGTGCGGCATGCCGACGTTCTCGAAGATCGCGTTGTTCCAGCCGTTGGGACGGCTCGGATCGCGGTAGAACTGGCGGAGGTAAGTATACAGCCAGTCGGCGCCCGTATTGGCACCGCCGCGCTGGCGCACCACCAGCGCGAGATCAGGCGGCGCCTTGCCAAACCACGCCTTCGCTTCGGCCGGACGCATCGCGATCGTCATCAGGTCGCCGACACGTTCACCGGTGAACATCAGGTTGTCGCGAATCTGGTCCTCGGTGAGGCCGATCTGAGTCAGCGTGTTGTAGCGAACGAAGCTCGCACTGTGGCAGTTCAGGCAGTAATTGACGAACAGCTTCGCGCCGTGCTGCAGAGACGCCTGATCCATGCTGACGGGCGCCTTGTCTAGTTTGACCGGCGCCGCTGCGAATACCAGTGCGGGGGTGAACAGCGCAACCGCGAACAGGCGCTTGAGGGTCTTGATCATACGGATAGTCATTTGAAAGTCACCCTTTCCGGTTCGGGTTTGCACTTGTCGATCTTGCTGTACCA
>DAOMNN010000154.1:0-4722 GCA_035443825.1 Rhodocyclaceae bacterium
TCACCAGCAGCACGCCGACGAGGGTCAGCAGGCGATTCTGGCGGCGCTGGTTCTCGGCGAGCCGAACGAGTTCGTCGCGCTGCTGCCGGTGCTGGCGTTCGGGTTCGGTCAAGGCCTGATGCACGAGCCTGGGCAGCTGTGGGAGGGTTGCTGCCCAGTTGGGAGCTTCGGTACGAATTCCGCCCACCAGTGCGCGCCAGCCGATCTGATCGTCCATCCAGCGTTCGAGGAAGGGCTTGGCGGTCTTCCACAGGTCGAGATCGGGGTCGAGCTGGCGCCCCAGTCCTTCGATGTTTAGCAGGGTCTTTTGCAGCAGCACGAGCTGCGGCTGCACTTCCATCTCGAATCGGCGCGCGGTCTGGAACAGGCGCAGCAGGGTCTTGCCGAAGGAGATGTCCTTGAGCGGCTTGTCGAAGATCGGTTCGCACACGGTACGGATGGCTGCCTCGAATTCGTCCACCCGGGTTTTCGCCGGCACCCAGCCGGCTTCGATATGGGCGGTGGCGACGCGGCGATAGTCACGCTTGAAGAACGCGAGGAAGTTCTGTGCGAGGTAGTTCTTGTCCTCTTCGTTGAGCGTGCCCATGATGCCGAAATCGAGCGCGATATAGCGTCCGTCGGCGTGCACGAAGATGTTGCCCGGGTGCATGTCGGCATGGAAGAAACCGTCGCGGAACACCTGGGTGAAGAAGATCTCCACGCCGGCGCGCGACAGTGCCGACAGATCCTGTCCCCTTGCCTTCAGCGCCTCGATCTGGGAGATGGGGATGCCGTGCATGCGCTCCATCACCATCACCGAGCGGCCGCACCAGTCCCAATGCACCTCGGGCACGACGAGCAGCGACGAATCGGTGAAGTTGCGCCGCAACTGCGAGCAGTTCGCGGCCTCGCGCATCAGATCCAGCTCGTCGTTGAGGTACTTGGAGAACTCGGCGACGACTTCGCGGGGCTTGAGGCGGCGACCTTCCACCCACAGCTTGTCGAGCAGCATGGCCGCGGTTTCGAGCAGGGCGATGTCGTGCGCAATGACGCGTTCGATGCCGGGGCGCAGGATCTTGACGGCCACTTCGGTGCCATCGGGCAGTTCCGCGAAATGCACCTGTGCGACCGACGCCGACGCGACCGGGGTGCGGTCGAAGTTGCGGAAAACCTCGTCGACGGGTTTTTCGTAGAAGGTTTCCAGTACGCCCAGTGCCTGCTTCTCCGGGAACGGCGGCACGCGGTCCTGAAGCAGGGCCAGCTCGTCGGCGATGTCGGGCGGAAGCAGATCGCGGCGCGTCGACAGCATCTGCCCGAACTTGACGAAGATCGGCCCCAGCGATTCAAGCGCGCGGCGCAGGCGCACTGCGCGAGGCTGGCTGAAGCGGCGCCAGAAAAAGAAGAAATGCCACAGCTTGAGCAGGCGCCCGCTCGAATCGGCATCGAGCACCATCTGGTCGAGTCCGAAGCGCAGGCCTACGGTAATGATCTTGGCGAGACGGAACAGGCGCACGGCGAGCGGTGGGAATTGGCAAAGGATCGACTTTAACCCAAACGGGCATGGTGTAGCACGGGCCAGCGGGGAGCCCGCGGACAATCGCATGACTTTGTTTGCGGCGCACGCCGCGTTTTCCCCTCCTGCAACCAATGCTTACGGGGCAAGGCGTCGTCGATCCGTTATAATTCAGCCCTTTTCGACCCCCCGAGTGCCATGAGCGCCGATCCCAAGACTCAACTCGCCGAATTGTTGCGGACCGCGCTTCGCAGCGTAGCGCCCGACATCGCCGAGGCGCCGATTCATCTCGAGCGCCCGAAGCAGGCCGGGCACGGTGACTTTGCCACCAATCTGGCACTGCAACTGGCCAAGCCCCTTCGACGCAATCCACGCGAACTCGCCACCGTGCTGCTTGCGGAACTGCCGCAGAGCGCATTCGTCGCCAAGGCCGAAGTCGCGGGTGCGGGCTTCATCAACTTCACGCTCGCGCCGGCCGCGAAGAGCGCAGTCGTAGCTGACGTGCTCAAGGATGGAGAGGCTTACGGCCGCGGCAGGCGCAAGGCAGTTCGCGTGCAGGTCGAGTTCGTTTCGGCGAATCCGACCGGACCGCTTCACGTCGGGCATGGCAGAGGGGCGGCCTACGGGGCGTCGCTTTCGGCACTGCTCGATTTTGCCGGGTTCGACGTCGAGCGTGAGTACTACATCAACGATGCCGGTCGGCAGATGGACATCCTGGCGCTGTCGACCTGGTTGCGCTACCTGGTCTTTTTCGGTGTCGAGGTGCCGTTCCCGCCGAATGGCTACCAGGGCGACTACGTCATCGACATGGCGCGCGAGATGCGCGACGCGCATCAGGAGCGCTTTGCCGGATTCACGCGCGAGCAGGTGCTGGCCGACACGCCGGGCCTGCCGCCTCCCGAACGCAAGGACGACGAAGCGGCACGGCAACGCGAGGCGCACCTCGACGCGCTCATCGGTAATGCCAAGCGGCTGCTCGGCGAAGACTATGCATGGGTGCATGGGTTTGCGCTCAACGAGCAGCTCGGCGATTGTCGCGAGGACCTGCAGGAGTTCGGGGTGCGCTTCGACAAGTGGTTCTCGGAGAAGAGCCTGTTCGACACCGGGCTGGTCGAGCGTGCGGTGGCCGAACTCGAGAAGCATGGGCATGTGTACCTGCAGGACGGCGCAAAGTGGTTTCGCTCGACGCTGTTCGGTGACGAGAAGGATCGCGTGGTCCAGCGCGAGAACGGTCAGTACACCTATTTCGCATCCGACATTGCGTACCACCTGAACAAGTACGAGCGCGGCTTCGACCGGATCATCAACATCTGGGGTGCGGACCACCACGGCTATATCGCAAGGGTGACCGGAGCGGTCGCCGCACTGGGGCTGCCGCCCGAAAAGCTCGAGGTCGCGCTGGTCCAGTTCGCGGTGCTGTATCGAAACGGACAGAAGGCCTCGATGTCCACGCGCGCCGGCGATTTCGTGACCCTGCGCGAGCTTCGTGAAGAGGTCGGCAACGATGCCTGTCGCTTCTTCTATGTGCTGCGCAAGAGCGATCAACATCTGGATTTCGATCTCGATCTGGCCAAGAGCCGGACCAACGAGAACCCGGTGTACTACGTGCAGTACGCCCATGCACGGGTCTGTTCGGTGCTGCAGCAGTGGGACGGCGAGGTTTCTGAACTTGAAGCGGCCGATACCGGTCTGTTGAAGCATGAGCGCGAGCTGGCACTGTGCGCGCTGTTGGGGGCGTTCCCCGAGGTGGTGCAGAACGCCGCTGCGGACCATGCGCCGCATCAGATCGCCTTCTTTCTCAAGGACCTCGCCGGTGAATTTCACGGCTGGTACAACGCGGAGCGAATGCTCGTCGAGGACGAGGCGCTGCGCGACGCGCGTCTCGCGCTGGCATGTGCGGTCCGACAGGTGCTCGCGTCGGGACTTGCCATCCTCGGCGTTTCGGCACCGGAATCGATGTGATCAACGGAGATGGCAGTGACTCGTGAGCAAAAGCCGCGCCGCAAGACCAACGGCAAATCCGCCGGAAGCGGTGGTGGCGTGATCGTCGGCATCTTCATCGGCTTGGTTCTGGGAGCGGCTTTTGCGGCCGGCACGGCATGGTATTTCACCCGGTCGTCGCCATTCCAGACGCAGCCCGGTACACCCTCGATACCGTCGGGCGATCAGCCCCCGCTCTCCTTGCCCGGGAAGCCGGGTGATCGGCCCGTGGCGAAGCAGGATTTCGATTTCTACAAGATCCTGCCCCAGGGCGCGACGTCGCCCGACGTGTCGCCGGTGGCGCCGCAGCCCGAACCACAGCGGGCCGAGCGGCTTTACCTGCAAGTGGGGGCATTCGAAAATCCGGCCGAGGCTGACAACATGAAGGCGCTGCTCGCACTCAACGGCATCGAGGCCAATGCGCAGCGAACCCAGCTCGAGGACGGCCGCATCGTCCATCGCGTCCGGATCGGACCCTTCGCGCGCCCCGAGGACATGAATTCGACGCGCTCGCGCCTCGCATCGGCCGGGCTCACCGCTTCGGTGGTCAGGGTGAATCCGTGAGTGTCGTCGTGGGTCAGGAACGTATCGCGCGTGTCCCGATCACATTGCAAGCAATCGAACCCATCGTGGAGGCCTGAATGAACCGCCGTCTGATGCTCAAACACCTCGCCGCCGCTGCGGCATTGTCCGCGGCCGGCCCGGCCGCTTTCGCGCAGCGGCGTAGCCCTGAACCTTTCCAGGTGCTGCCGAATCGCATCCCGCCCGAGACCGCCGGCAAGATCGAGGTGATCGAGTTCTTTCACTATGGATGTCCGCACTGCCGCGACTTCCACCCCCTGATGAAGCACTGGCTCAAGAGCCTCCCGGAGGATGTGGGTTTCCGCGCCGTGCCGGCCATCTGGGGCAACGAACAGCTCAGGGGACTGGCGCGGCTCTACTACGCGGCGGAACGTAGCGGTACGCTGGACAAGCTGGAAGAGGGCATCTTTGCGGCCGTCCAGGACGACAAACGCCCCATCCATACCGAGGCGGGAGTGCGCGAGTGGCTAGGACGCTTCGACGTCGACGCGAAAGCGTTCATGGACACCTACAACTCGTTTGCGCTTCAGGCGATGGTCCAGCGCGCGGACCAGATTGCACGCGCCTATCGAGTGCAGGGCGTTCCCACCATGGCAGTGGGCGGGCGCTATCTGACCTCCGCCTCGATGACCGGCAGCCACGAGAACACGCTCAAGGTGGTGGACGAG
>DAOMNN010000155.1:0-4629 GCA_035443825.1 Rhodocyclaceae bacterium
TGAACCTGTCCGAGACGGTCTTCGTCGGCCCGCCCACCGGGCCGATGCGCTTCCCGGTCAGAATATTCACCCCAGCGCGCGAATTGCCCTTTGCGGGACATCCCACGGTCGGGACCGCCCTGCTGCTGGACGCGCTGGGCTTTCTCGACGGCTCCCCCGACGCTTCACGTGAAGTCGTGCTCGAGCAGGGGGTCGGCCCGGTCCCGGTAAGCATCCAGACCGATGACGGCAGGCGTATGGCGCGCTTTCGCACCGCTCGCCTGCCCGAGACGAGCCCGAGCCGCCTCGGCCGGGCAGATGCTGCGGTACTTATCGGACTGGATCCGGCACAGATCGTCGCCGATCCGGTCGTCGCGTCCTGCGGCGTCCCATTCCAGATGATCGAACTGGATGGCATTTCAGCCCTCGGCGCCGCCGCGCTCGACCCGGCCCAGTGGCGCCGGCAACTCGCCGCAGACCCGGTTCGAGACGTCTACTGTTTCACCCGGCCGGGCGCCCGCACCGACGTGCGCGCCCGCATGTTCGCGCCGTCGATGGACATCGCGGAAGACCCCGCAACGGGCGCGGCCGCGGCGGCACTTGCAGGCTACCTGGCCAGCCTCTTGCGGGATGACGGAACGCACGCACTGGATATCGAGCAAGGTATCGAGATGGGGCGTCCCAGCCTCATCCGCACGGAGGTCGCACGTCGTGGCGGCCAGATCGACGCAGTGTTCGTCAGCGGGCAGGCGGTGATGCTTTCCGACGGCACCTTCCACCTGCCCTGAAAGGAAGCGTCGCCGCAAATCCTGGCGCCCCGGAATCCCGGGACTGCCGGTGCGGATGACACCTCGTGCCCGATTAGCCCCCGCCGGACCCGCCGCGACTCAATCGGCACGCGGCGTACTTGAACTCGGGGATCTTTCCGAACGGATCAAGCGCCGGATTGGTGAGGCTGTTGGCGGCCGCTTCGACGTAGCAGAACGGTACGAACACCATCCCCTCGGGCATGAGCGGGTCGACGCGCGCGGCGAGCGTAATGGCGCCGCGGCGCGTGCTGATCGTGATCGGCTCGCCAGGCAGCAACCCGAGCAGGGCCAGTTCGCCCGGAGCGAGCATCGCGACCGCTTCCGGCTCCAGATGGTCGAGAACCCGGGCGCGACGCGTCATTGCGCCGGTGTGCCAATGTTCGAGCTGGCGGCCGGTGGTGAGCACGACCGGATAATCGTCGTCGACCGGTTCGTCCGGCGGTAGCGGGCGCGTCGGGGTGAAGCGCGCGCGTCCGCTTTCGGTGGGGAAACTCTCCCCGAACACCACGTCCCGCCCGGGGCCATCGTCGGAGGGGCATGGATAGGTGACCGCCCCCTCCCGTTCCAGCCGCTCCCAACTGATGTGATCGAGCGAACGCATGCCGCGCCTCATCTCGGCGAACACTTCACGCGGATGCGCGTAGTTCCAGCCTAGCCCGAAGCGACGCGCAATCTCCTGCGTGATCCACCAGTCCGGTTTCGCTTCGCCCGGCAGCGGCACCGCGGCACGCCCCATCTGCACCTGGCGATTGGTATTGGTCACGGTGCCGTCCTTCTCCGGCCAGGCGGAGGCAGGCAGGATCACGTCGGCGAACTGCGCGGTCTCGGTGACGAAGAGATCCTGCACGACCAGATGTTCGAGCTTCGCCAGGGCCGCGCGAGCGTGATCGAGGTCCGGATCCGACATGGCCGGGTTCTCGCCCATGATGTACATGCCTCGAATCTGCCCGCCGGCTATCGCGTCGACGATCTCCACCACGGTCAGGCCGGGACGCCCGGCGAGCGGCGTGTTCCACAGTTCCTCGAAGGCGGCGCGCATGTGCGCATTCGTGACCGGCTGGTAGTCGGGCAGCATCATCGGGATCAGTCCGGCATCGGACGCACCCTGCACGTTGTTCTGGCCACGCAGCGGATGCAGGCCGGTGCCGGGCCTGCCGACGTGGCCGCAGGCGAGCGCCAGCGAAATCAGGCAGCGGGCGTTGTCGGTGCCATGGGTATGCTGCGAGATGCCCATGCCCCAGAAGATCATCGCGCGTTCGGCCGTCGCATACAGGCGTGCGAGCTCGCGGATCTCATCGGGAGCAACGCCGCAGGCCGGCGACATCGCTTCGGGCGTCATGTCCGCCACGTGCGCCTTGAGCGCTTCGAATCCCTCCGTGTGCGCCGCGATGTAGTTCTCGTCGTACAGCCCTTCGCTGACGATTACGTTGAGCATCGCATTGAGCAACGACACGTCGCTGCCCGGTTCGAAGCGCACCATGCGGTACGCGTGCTCACCCAGCACCTGCCCGCGCGGATCGAGAATGACGAGCTTCGTGCCGCGCTTCGCCGCCTGCTTGAAGTAGGTCGCCGCGACCGGGTGATTCACCGCCGGATTGCACCCGATCAGGATCACCACGTCGGCGTTGCGCGCCTGCATGAACGAAGCCGTCACCGCCCCTGAGCCGATGCACTCGATCAGGGCCGCCACCGAACTCGCATGACACAGGCGCGTGCAGTGGTCGACGTGGTTGGAGCCGAAGCCGGTGCGCACCAGCTTCTGGAACAGCCACGCCTCCTCGTTGGAACACTTGGCGCTACCGAATCCGGCCAGGGCATCCGGCCCGTGCACGTCGCGCAGGGTCTTCAGCCCGTCGGCGGCGAAATCCAGCGCTTCCTCCCAGCTCGCTTCCCGAAAATGGGTGAGCGGGCGCGCCGGATCGAAATCCGGATCGATCCCCTTGGGTACACCCTCGCGCCGGATCAGCGGCCGCGTCAGTCGCGCCGCATGGTTCGGGTAGTCGAAGCCGAAGCGCCCCTTCACGCACAGGCGATTCTGGTTGGCCGGACCGTCGCGTCCGTCGACGAACAGGATCCTGTCGTCGCGCACGTGATAGGTGAGCTGGCAACCGACGCCGCAATACGGGCATACCGAATTCACCTCGCGATCCGCACCGGCGGAATCGCCGCGACCCGCGGGATCGACCAGCGTGGCCGGCATCAGCGCACCCGTCGGGCACGCCTGCACACACTCGCCGCACGCCACGCAGGTACTCGCCCCCATCGGATCGTCGAAATCGAACACGACCTTCGCCGCTGCACCCCGGTATGCGAGTCCGATCACGTCGTTGACCTGCACCTCGCGGCACGCGCGCACGCACAGATTGCACGCAATGCACGCCCCCAGATCCACGTGCATCGCCGCATGCGACACGTCGCGCCACGCCGGATCGCTCCTGCGTGCGACGAAGCGCGCCCGGGCCGCCACCGGATCGACGCCCACTTGCACCGCGGTGCGCCACAAATGGCTGGAACGATCCGGGCTCGCCGCGCGCAGCGGCTGATCGGCGAGCAGCAATTCCATGACCCCTTCACGGGACGCCCTGGCACGCTCCGAGGTGGCGCTCTTTACGACCATGCCCGCTGCGGCGGGACGAATGCAGCTCGCCGCGAGCACGCGCTCGCCCTCGACTTCGACCATGCACGCACGGCAGTTGCCGTCGCTGCGATAACCGGGCGCATCCCTGTGGCACAGATGCGGAATCGTCTGCCCGGCGCGTCGCGCGACCTGCCACAGCGTCTCGCCGGGAAAGGCCTGCACGGTCGCGCCGTCCAGCGTCAGTTCGAATGGTGTCGATTCAATCGCGCCATCGGTACGCGTGTTCATGGCGAACCCCCTTCGATAATCGTGACACCCTGCCGCGCGAGCGGCTCGCGGAAATCGGCGAGCAGCCCGAGCACCGGATTCGGTGCCGCCTGCCCCAGCCCGCAGATCGACGCGTCCTGCATCACCTGTGCGAGGCGCCGCAAGGTGTCGGCGTCCCATTCATCGCGCTCCAGCAGGGCGAGCATCTTCTCGGTGCCGACGCGGCAGGGCGTGCACTGCCCGCAGGACTCGTCGGCGAAGAAGGCCATGAGGTTCGTCGCGACGGCACGCAGATCGTCCCGGTCCGAGACCACGATGATCGCCGCCGAACCGATGAAGCAGCCATGCGCCTGGAGCGTGTCGAAGTCGAGCGGGAGGTCGGCCTTCGACGCCGGCAGGATGCCGCCCGAGGCGCCTCCCGGCAGGTAGGCGAGCAGGCGGTGGCCATCGGCCATGCCGCCGCAGTACTCGTCGATCAGCTCCCGACAGGTGATGCCGGCGGGGGCGAGGTGAACGCCGGGGCGCTTCACCCGGCCCGACACCGAGAAGTTGCGCACGCCCTTGCGCCCGTGGCGGCCCTGGCCCGCGAACCAGTCGGGACCGCGCTCATGCAGCACGGGGATCCAGGCCACGGTCTCGACGTTGTTGACCAGCGTCGGACGTCCGAACAAGCCCTCCTGCGCAACGAACGGCGGGCGGTGGCGCGGCTTGCCCGGCTTGCCTTCGAGCGATTCGATCAGTGCCGATTCCTCGCCGCAGATGTAGGCGCCCGCGCCGCGACGCAACACCACGAATCCCGGCGCGGCGATACCTTCGGCCTCGATCTCCGCGATCGCCTCGCGCAACACCGTGTTCAGCCCCGGGTACTCGTCGCGCAGATAGATATAGACCGCGCTCGCGTCGACGGCCCACGCGGACACGAGCGCGCCTTCGAGAAAGCGGTGCGGCGACTCTTCCAGAACGTGGCGGTCCTTGAAGGTGCCCGGCTCGCCCTCG
>DAOMNN010000156.1:0-4557 GCA_035443825.1 Rhodocyclaceae bacterium
GTCATGTCGAGGCCGACGGCATAGCCCCAGATGCACTCGCGCGCCCGATCGAGCGACAGGTTCTCGCCTCCGGCCCCGAGTGCGACCACCAGTTCGACCTCGTGATGGACGTCCGCCGTTCCGGGCGGATAGGCGAATCGAGCGCACTCACCTTCATTCGCGGCAAGCACGGCGTCCGCCGGCTTGGTGAAGAAGAACGGCGCTTCGCGGCTCGGGTCACCCCCCATCTCGCGCGCATGAGCCGCGTAGTTGCGAGCCACGCAGTAGATCCTGCGCACCGGATACAACCCGCCACCGACGACCGGAACGGCCGGCCGCGGCGGTACGTCGATGACGAATCGGTCATTCGCTCGATTCACGATCAGATACTCCTGTATGCCCGGTTCGAACCCGATGGCCCGAAAGGGGGACATTGTTCACTTGATTTCGGGATCAGACTAATATGTAATACGAACCGTTTTCATTTGTATTTACTTTCTGAAATGGATGAGGAAAGCCCTGTGGCGCAGCAACCGGTCCGTTCGAGCTCCGGGATTGCCCCCGCCGCCGCGGATCGCGGAACGGCCGATGCCCGCTACGTGTGCAGCGCCGAACTGCTCGACGGACGAAGCAGCATCGCCATCGATCACGAAGGTACGCGTTATGTACTACGTGCAACGCGCGCAGGCAAGCTCATTCTGACCAAATGAGGCGATCCATGACCGGGCGCGCAAGAGGTTGGACCGCCCCCCTTTCCAAGAGGCATCATTAAATGTACGTTTGTATCTGCAACGCCGTCACCGAACGGCACATCGAAACCGCCGTCGAGGGCGGCGCGACCCGCATGCGCGATCTGCGTGAGCGCCTGGGCGTAACGGCCGATTGCGGACGGTGCGCAAGTTGCGCTCACAAATGCCTGAAGTCCGCACTCCAGGCCCCGGCCCCGCGGAGTTGGCGCAATCGCGCCATGGACAGCCTTTCCGGCGTATTCCCTCTCGATCTGGAGATCCAGCAATGAAAGGCGACAAGAAAGTCATCCAGTATCTGAACAGGCAGCTCACCCTCGAGCTGACCGCGATCAACCAGTACTTCCTGCATGCGCGGATGTACAAGAACTGGGGGCTGGGCCGGCTCGGTCACCACGAGTACGAGGAATCGATAGAGGAGATGAAGCATGCCGACCATCTCGTCGAGCGCGTGCTTTTTCTCGAAGGACTGCCGAACCTGCAGAATCTGGACAAACTGCTGATCGGCGAGAACGTCCCCGAGTGTCTGAAGGGCGACCTCAAACTGGAGCACGGTGCGCGCACCCATCTGGTCGAGGCAATCGCATACTGCGAGTCCTGTAAGGACTACGTCTCCAGGGAGCTTTTCGAGGAACTCCTGGAGGACACCGAGGAACACATCGACTACCTCGAGACCCAGCTCGAACTGATCGACAAGGTGGGGCTGCAGAACTACCTGCAATCGCAGATGGATGGCGGCAGCTGAAGTCGTGAAGGGCAGGACGTCGCGAAGGCAGTCGCACAAGGAGACCCCTGGCGATGAACCTGCCCTGCCCCGAAGCGCGCCCCTTCTCGCCCCCAAGGACGGCACGCGCCTTCGAAGCCGCGCGCGTCACCCTCTACCTCGCCGCCGCGGCGCTGCTCATCGACCTGCTGATCCGGTGACACGGGGCGGCGCCGTCACCTGCGTCGTTCGCTCCCCGCAACAGCCTGACGGATACCTGGGCGCGTGACCCTCTCCGGTACCTGCATGCTCGCCCCTGATCCCATGCCAGTGACCGTGCGGCAGCCGTCGCTGTCGTTTCCGCCGCCACGCGCCATCGCGGCACCCCCCGCGCTGCGGGGAATGGACGCCACCGCCGTGCGCGAGCGCCGCCTGCTTCTGCTCCTCGTCGCCGTGGCCCACATCGCCGGTGCCATTGCTCTGGCACGGGTCGATGCCAGAACAGTGCCGATCCCCGATACGCCGATCACGGTCGCGCTGATCCAGGCGGCCGTGGCCGGCCCCGCCGACACCCCCTCGCGCGAGGCGCCTCCGGTGGCCGCCGTCGCGCCCGTCCCGGAAGTACCGGCGCCCCCGCCGCCGGTAGAAGCCCCACCCGAGCCGTCGCCTCCTCCGGCGCTCACACCCGAGCCTCGACCCGCCCCGGTTGCGCGACCCGACCCGCCCAAGCCACGCACGCAACCGGCGCCGAAGAGAGAACTCTCTCCACCGCGGCCGGCACCCGAGCCCCCGCCGACCACGGCGTCAGCGACGGCCGCTGCGCCGATTGCTCAGAGCCTGGTGAAGGCGCCGGTCGCAGCGGCACACGAGGCTTCAGGCGCACAACCCGAGCCGGTCACTGCGGCACGATTCGACGCCGCCTACCTGAACAACCCGCCGCCAGCCTACCCGCGACTGTCGCGTAGAATGCAGGAAGAGGGCAGGGTACTGCTGCGGGTCTTCGTCACGGCCGACGGTCGCGCGAGCCGCATCGAACTTTCGGAAAGCTCGGGCTCGAGCCGGCTCGACGGAGCCGCCGAAAAGGCCGTTTCCGGGTGGCGATTCCTACCCGCACGCCAGGGCGAGCGCAACATCGACGCCTGGGTCGTCGTACCCATTGTTTTCAGACTCGAAGGATATTGAACATGAACAGTACCGAGGCCTTCGGCCTGGCCCACCTGTGGGCGCAGTCCGACATGGTGATCAAGCTCGTCGCATTCACACTGGTGGTGATGTCGGTGGCAAGCTGGTACCTCATCCTCGTTCGCACCGTGCGCCAGTTGCGCGCGAGAAGCTATGACGCAGCCGTCGAATCGTTCTGGAACGCGCCAGACTTGACCCAGGGGCTCGCAAGTCTGTCCCGCAACGCCCCCGACTCCCCCTTCGAGGCGCTGGCACGCCAGGGTGTCGCGGCGACCGAGCACGTGCGCCGCCACACCCATTCCGACACGCTGGGCGGCAAGCTGGATGCCGACGAGTTCGTGACCCGTGCGATGCGCAAATCCATCGCATTGTCGACGGCACAGCTCGAGTCCGGCCTGACGGTGCTGGCATCGATCGGCTCCACCGCCCCCTTCGTGGGGTTGTTCGGAACGGTATGGGGCATCTACGGCGCACTGATCGGCATCAGCGCATCAGGCATGGCAACGCTCGACACCGTCGCCGGCCCGGTGGGCGAAGCGCTGATCATGACGGCATTCGGCCTTTTCGTGGCTATTCCGGCGGTGCTAGGCTACAACGCCTTCACCCGCGCAAACCGGCTCGAGTTGTCCGAACTCGACGCCTTCGCGCATGATCTCCACTCCTGGTTCACCACCGGAACCCGTCTTGCGACCACACCCTCCGGCCAGCATGCCACGAAGGCCGGCAATGAGACCGATCAGAGGAGTGCAAGCTTCGCCCGGGCCGGCTCGGGAGCCGTATGATGGCATTCGGAGGCTTCAGTCAGGAGGGGCGCCAGGCCCCGATGAGCGAAATCAACATGGTGCCGCTGATCGACGTGATGCTGGTGCTGCTGATCGTATTCATGATCACGGCGCCGTTGCTGACCCATTCGATCAGGATCGAATTGCCGGTCGTGGCCAGCGAGACGACGAACGAGGATCCGGACACCGTCACGCTCGCAATGGACGGAGAAGGCGGGCTGTTCTGGAACAACGAACCGATCGACGACGAGGAACTCATGCGACGACTTGCGGTGGCGGCAGCGGCTCCGGTCCAGCCCGAACTGCACCTTCGGGCCGATCGCGAAACGCGTTACCAGAAACTGGCCGAAGTCATGTCTGCCGCCCGCAGCGCGGGCATCCGGCGGATGGGTTTCATTACCGCGCCGGACTGAGCAGGAACCCCGGGAGATGGACTTGTTCGTACAGGGTCGCCGCACGCGAACAGGCCCACCTCCGTAGCATAAAAAAAGTCCGGACGAATTTCCGTCCGGACACTTTCCCGTTCGACGCGGATCAGGCGGGCTGCTTGCTGCGCACGCGGACTACGACGTCGATCTCCTCGAGTTCGACACCCTCGGGCAGGTTCGGCGAACCGACGACCTGCAATTCGTCGTTCCACACGTCGCTCAACTCGCCGGTGCTGACGTTGTACATGTGATGGTGCGGGCTGGTGTTCGAGTCGTAGAAGACTCGCTCCGGATCGACGATGAGCTCACGGACCAGCTTCTTCTCGCGAAACAGCTTCAAGGTGTTGTACACGGTGGCTCGCGACGTTTCCGGCGTAGTCTCGCGGACCTTCGCCAGTATCTGATCGGCCGACATGTGCACCGGACGCGACAGCAGCACCCGGGCAATCTCCAGTCGCTGCAGCGTAACCGGCACTCCGGACTTGCGCAGGCCATCGGCAACATCTCTGAAAGTCTTCATTTCCATGATTCTGTCCCCCGGTTCCAACGGTTGTGGTTTGCGCCGGATTCTGCGGTCCGGTCACGAGACGCTGTTCATCCAATTATTGCAATTTAATCAGAGTTCCCACTCCAGCGAATTGATCTGGATCTAGTTTTCGACGAAAAGATCACGACTTCCGGCCAGCGTCACGATTCGTCGCAAGCCGGTCAGGCCGCCAATCCCCGGGCCGGGGACC
>DAOMNN010000157.1:0-4513 GCA_035443825.1 Rhodocyclaceae bacterium
CCAAGGGAAGTCCCTCGGCTTGGGCGTCTTGAGCAGCCTGTCAAGTAGTTTTTTCTTCTTGGACACGGGATTATGAAGTCAATCCTAACGTTTAGCAACTAACTTCTAGTTGCGCTTACAGGAAGATATTCCTATCGAACGGGCACTTCCTTTCACGGCTAGATCGAGACTTGGGACGGGGTCACACAAGCATAACGTGGCCAAATCTTTCATTCGCATAGCATAACGTGGTCACGTCTTGCATTCCAACATTTTCCTTTTGCTAGCTCGTGGGAGTAACGGGGTCTGCGCCCCTACCCGCCGGATTCCACGCACCTGCGACCGGTCGTGAAGCCGGTCGGAAACGTGCGGGCGGACGACCCGTCACTGATCGAATCGACGCCGCACGTCGGCGGCGGCGGGTGACGCAACTTCAGGGTTTGCTCGCCTCGATGAAGACCAGCAGCGGATTTTCCAGGAATCTTGCCCAGTATTCCTCGCCGAACGTTGCCAGCCCCTCGGGCGAGACTTCCGGACGGTGGATGCGGATATCGACGAAGCCCGCCCCGGCCAGCGCCCATTCGAGGGCCTCGCGGGTGAAATAGCGGCAGTCGAAAGCAAGGTGCTCGGGCCGACCCTGCGCGTCGGGCACCACCCAGGTGACGGTCAGCTTCGCACCGTCCTCGGCCGGTCCGCTGATGCGCTTGGTCTTGCCATAGGCGGCATAGCCGGTTTCAGAGTCAGGCAGCAACTCCGGGTTGTCATTCATGCTCAACAGCTTGCCCCCGGGCTTGAGGTTGGCATGCAGCACCTTGCACATCTCGAGGAGTTCCTGTCTGTCCTTCGCATAGCTCATCACGAACGGCGAGAAGACCACGTCGAATGCGCCGAGCACGCCGATATCGAACACGCTGCCGACACGGTAGTCGATGCCCAGCGGCTCGGCCGCTTCGTGCGCCCGCGCGAGGGCGATCATCTGCGGCGACAGATCGACGGCGATCAGCGAGGCGGCCCCCTCGGACTTGATCAAGCGCGAGAAGAAGCCATCGCTGCACGCCAGTTCGAGCACCGACCGCCCCTGCACCGGCGGAAGACGCCGCAGCAGCGTATAGACCTCGCTGAAGCGCCGCACGGGGGTCGTGCCCGTGTCGAGGGTGCCGTAGCCCTCTGCGATCGTATCGAAATACTTCTGCTCACTCATCCGTCAGGACTCCATGCATGTAGGCCATGAGTTGCGAGCGCGTCCGGTGCGAGTGGGTTCGCGACCAGATCAGCAGCATTTCATGCCGATTGAAAAAACGACCGCTTTCGGCAGCCAGATGCTGCTGCCAGCGGTTCACGTAGATCGAGCGGGCTTCGGGCGGCAATGCCTCGAGCGGATAGTCGGGCAGATAGAACTCGAGCATCAGCCGCAGCGTTCGGGCTTCCTGCGAGTCCTCGAAACGCCGGCTGAACGCTTCCAGATCGTCCGGACCCGACGCCAGCGCGTCGAAAACCTCGGGCGATACCGCCGGCGGAACGATTTCACGCCAGTACGGCAAGGCATCGGAGCACAGTCCCAGCGCATCCGCCGCGGCCCGAAACGGGGCGTTGCCCTCGGGGTTGTGTATCAGCACCAACAATCCCGAAGCGGAAAGGCGCCGTTCGAGCGCGTCGACGAAGGTCTCATGACCCTGCGTCAGATAGTATCCGCTATGGATGAGCCACACGAAATCGAACAGGGCTTCGGGCTCCCCGGACCATCCCTGAGGGTCCGAATAGTCCTGACGCCGCAATTGCAGGGTGCTGTCCCTGGCAAGTGCGGCCGTGAGCCGCTGTTGTGCCTCTGGCAGCAGGTCCGCATTGATGTCGATGCCGAGGTAATCCACGGGAGTCCAACCCGCCAGCATCCCGAGCAAGCGCGCCGATACTTCGCCGGTGCCGCATCCGATATCCAGGATCGTTCTCCTCGCCTTCGCATCCGGCACCTCGCGCTCGCAGTCCTGCACCGCGTCGAACAACACCCCCATCGCGTGCAGCAACGCCGCCCGGTCCGTACTGTGCCGATGGTGCGCCCGCAGGGCTTCAAGATACCGTGTCCGTCGCCACTCCTGACGCTGCAGCGGGTCGAAAAACTCATGCGCTATGTGGCCGCGCAGGGTGGAGTGATCGTGCTCCTTCATTGCAGGAAATCCCTTATGCCGGTCGCCAGCGTCGCAAACGGCTCCCGGTAGGCCTCCAGGGAATCGCCCCCGCCCATGGTCTTGTTGACATCCAGCAGTACTGGCCGGCCTTCATGCATCACATAGTCGAAACGCCCGTAATCCATCCCCAGCGCTTCGCGCCAGCGCCGCAGTTCGGGTGGCACGGCGACGGGCTCGTCCGGGGTCACCTGGCCGCCGAACTTGACGATCGGATCCTTCGAGCCGTAGCGGCCGCTCATCTCCTGGCCGCCCAGGAAAGTCCAGTAGCGGACGAAGAACAGATCCCCCTCGCGTTCGGGCAGGAAACGCTCGACGATGAGCTTCGGGTTGCGCCACACGCCCGGCGGCACCAGGGAGCGCCTGTCGAACCGTGGGTAGGCCCGCGGGCGCAGATGATCGAGGTGCGCCCAGCGCGGATCATCGGCTGCCATCCCGGACCCCACCCGACCGCGCAGCATGCGATCGACCAGGGTTTCGACACGCTTGGCGAGGGCGACCGGCCAGCTGCGGTCGCGCCGCTCGGGCGCGCCGCCGCAGTTGGCATCCGTCTTGACGATCACCGGGCCGTCATACGCATCATGTTCCGACAGCAGCGCCGGGCTGTAACGCCTGCGCGAGACATCGAGCGCGCGCGCGTTGACCGCCGCCGGATAGCGCGCGCAGGCCGCAGCGTAGTCGTCCGGCACGATGGTCCTGTCGACATGGAGAAAGACCAGATCGGCGTCGGGCAGGCGCCGCAAACCTGCATGCTCGACGACCCGGTATCCCAGCTCCCGCCAGGTCGGCGTCAACGCATGGACAACATACTTGGTCGAAACCGTATCCTTGAGCAGCAGTATCGTCGTCATTGCAGCAGGATACGGGGTTAGAACTCATCGAGGAGCATGCCGGGCCCGGCTGCCAATTCGCGAGTATCACCGAGCGCCCCGCCCGGGGTCAATCGCATTGTTGCCCACGGTGAGTGGATCGTGTCGGAAACGGAAAACACGAATGTTCGCCACGTCCGCGCATCGGGAATCCGGCAGGAACAAGGCACCCACAATGATGTATTTTGTAGCTGCATCCGATTTACTGAAAACTCCGGAAAGGAGACCGCACATGACACTGGACAGGGCACGCGAACTGCTGCGCGTTCAGGCGCAGATGAGCAGCGGCTACACGCGCAATGGCGCCAGGCTGATCCTCGCCGAGGTGGCACGCGAGCATGGACAGGCGGCGGTCGACCGCCTGATCGTCGAACTGGAACTGGACAAGGCATTCGGCTTCGTACCCGGCCAGAAGATCATCGTCTGATGCGAACATCGACACGACGGGGACCCGCATGACTGCCGCGATCATCAAACCGGAAGAGTATTTCGTCGAGACGGAGCCTTTCTATCAGCCGCTCGGCGACGAGATCGAGGTGTTCGAAGCGGCCTATCGCAAACGCCTCCCGATCCTGCTTAAGGGGCCGACTGGCTGCGGCAAGACCCGCTTCATGGAGCACATGGCGTGGCGCTTGGGCAAACCGCTGATCACCGTGTCCTGCCATGACGACCTGACCGCGTCCGACCTGGTCGGGCGCTACCTGATCATGGGCGGCGAGACCACCTGGGTCGACGGTCCACTGGCGCGGGCGGTGCGCGCCGGCGGAATCTGCTACCTGGACGAGATCGTCGAGGCACGCAAGGACACCATGGTGGTGATCCACCCGCTCGCCGACGACCGGCGCGTGCTGCCGATCGAGAAGCGCGGCGAACTGCTACGCGCCAGCGAGGACTTCTGTCTGGCGATTTCCTACAACCCCGGTTACCAGAGCGTGCTCAAGAATCTGAAGCAGAGCACCCGCCAGCGTTTCGTCGCGCTGAGCTTCGATTACCCTTCCGCCGAGCTCGAGGCAAGCATCATCGTGAAGGAAACCGGCATCTCCCGCGACATGGCGGACAAGCTGGTCAAATTCGCCCACATGACACGCAACCTCAAGGGCAGTGGCCTGGACGAAGGCGCCAGCACGCGGCTGCTGGTGCATGCCGCACGCCTGATGAGCGAAGGCATTCCGCCGGTGGTCGCCTGTCGCGCCGCCATCGACCAGGCCCTGACCGACGACGCGGAGATGCTCGCCGCGATCGGCGAGCTGTCCTCCTCGCTGTTCTGACCATGCGCCAACGACCGCTCGCGTTCCATCGCGCCAAAGCACTTGCGCAAGAAGTCGATCGTTTGCTCACTGACCCCGTGCGCCCCGGATCCGGCCTTCGGCGGGTAGCTACTTACAAGAGAAGGGCCGCTGATCGCGGCCCTTCTCACATCAAGCTAGTCGAAGACCTGAGCGACCACCGCTCGCAGGGAACGCAGATCGGTATCGGAGAGTCTTC
>DAOMNN010000158.1:0-4470 GCA_035443825.1 Rhodocyclaceae bacterium
ACCGCCATCGCCGCCGCAATCGGAGGTTCGATGCGCCTGTCCTTGCGGCACACGAACCCCAGCTCGGCTTCGACCGAGACGGCATCGGCGATGATTACGCCTTCCGCATGTGCAGCGCGCAACGCGAGACTGTCGCGCGCAAGTGCAAGTGCGACCCCCGAGCGCACCAGATCGAGCATCGACGGCTCGAGGTCGACCCGGGCGACGACATTGGGCTCCACGCCCTCGGCCGCGAAAATGCGCTCGAGCAGGCGATGATGCACCGACTCGGGCGGAGTCCCGATCCACGGCAGCGCGGCAAGCGCGCGCCAGCCCTTGCCGCGCACCTGGCCGCCCCAGCCGGGCGGCGCGACCACGCGATAGGTGAAGCGGGTCAGCGTCAGCGCATGGAAGCGCTCGCAAAATTCGGGCAGGCCGGGCAGGCCGAGGGTGTAGGCGACGTCCAGCGTACCCACTTCGACCTCGCGTGCAACGGCGCCCGACATTCCGTGTCTGAGTTCGAAAGCGAGGCCCGGATGGCGTTCGGCCAGCAATCCGAGAAAGGCCCCCAGGCGAAGGAACTCCGGGTCGACGATGGTGCCGATGCGCAACTGCCCGCTCACCATGCCCTTGAGACCGCTGGCTGCCGCGCCGAACTCGGCCACCGCCGTCAACGCGCGCTCGGCCGCCGGCAGCAGTTTGCGCCCGGTATCGGTCAGACGCATGCCGCGGGGCGTGCGCTCGAACAACACCATGCCGAGTTCGGACTGCAGCTTCTTGACCTGGAGACTGAGGGCCGGCTGCGTGAGGAACAGCCTTTCGGCTGCCCGTGTGAGATTACCCTCGCGGGCGACCGTGACGAAAGCGCGCAGACTGGCGAGATCCATGAAAATTTCGGCCCTGGATATTATTAAAGGTTATATCTGAATCAAGAATAAATCATTGGACCGCTTGCGTCACGCAGGCTATAAGTTCAGGGTCAGATGCCGCGTCCCAACCGCAGGGCAAGGCATCGTCCCCCGGCAGAATATGAGGAAAGTGATATGAGCCTGACTTACACCAAGGCACCCGAGCGCATCGGGCACTGGATCGGCGGCGAATTCCGCGATAGCACGAGCGGACGCAGTTCCGACGTCTTCGACCCCGCGCTCGGCGAGGTCGCACGCAAGGTCAACCTTGCGTCCGACGCCGACGTCGAAGCCGCCGTGGCAGCCGCACGCGAGGCCTTTCCGGCATGGGCGGCTACACCGCCGCAGCGGCGGGCGCGCGTGTTGTTCCGGATGCAGGAGCTGGTCGAGCGCCACAGCAAGGATCTGGCCCGCCTCATCACCCGCGAACACGGCAAGACCTTCCCTGACGCGCAGGGCGAAGTCCAGCGCGGGCTGGAGGTCATCGAGTTTGCCTGCGGCATTCCGCACCTGCTCAACGGCCAATATTCGGACAATGTCGGCGGCGGCATCGGCAACTGGAGCCAGCGCATGCCGCTGGGCGTCACGGCCGGTATCACGCCGTTCAATTTCCCCTTCATGGTGCCGATGTGGATGGCGCCGGTATCCATCGCCTGCGGCAACGCCTTCATCCTCAAGCCGTCCGAACGCGATCCGTCGCCATCCTTGCTGACTGCGGAGCTGTTCCGCGAGGCAGGGCTGCCGGAGGGCGTGTTCAACGTGCTTCAGGGTGACAAGGTGGCGGTCGACGGCCTGCTCAACCATCCGGACGTGCAGGCGGTAAGCTTCGTCGGCTCAACGCCGATCGCCCGCTACATCTACGAGACCGCGGCGAAGAACGGCAAGCGTGCGCAGGCGCTGGGCGGGGCGAAGAACCACATGGTGGTGATGCCCGACGCGGACCTCGACCAGGCCGCCGACGCGCTGATCGGCGCAGCCTACGGCTCGGCCGGAGAGCGCTGCATGGCGATCTCCGTGGCCGTGGCCGTGGGCGACATCGCCGACGACCTGGTCGAGCGCGTGCGCACCCGTGCGCTCAAACTCAGCATCGACGACGGCGAAGCGCCCGGCGCCGATATGGGCCCGATCGTGACCGCCGCAGCAAAGGACCGCATCGAAGGGTACATCGAGGCCGGCGTACGCGAGGGCGCGAAGCTGGTGCTCGACGGACGCGGGCTGAAGGTCGCAGGCCGCGAGAACGGCTTCTTCCTCGGTGCCACGCTCTTCGACCATGTGACCCCTGCGATGAGCATTCACCGCGACGAGATTTTCGGGCCCGTGTTGTGCGTCGTTCGGGTCGGGACCTTCGCCGAAGCGGTCGATCTGATCAACAACCACACCTATGGCAACGGCGTGGCCTGCTACACGCGCGACGGTCGTACGGCGCAGGCGTTCGTCCAGACCATCCGCATCGGCATGGTCGGCATCAACGTGCCGATCCCGGTGCCCATGGCGTGGCATTCCTTCGGCGGATGGAAGCAGAGCCTGTTCGGTGATCACCACAGCTACGGCGAGGAAGGCGTGCGCTTCTACACCCGCTACAAGAGCGTGATGCAGCGCTGGCCGGACAGCGGCTCGAAGGGGCCCGAGTTCGTCATGCCCGTCAACCAGTGAGCGCATGGCGGAAGATCGCATGAAGGACTTCGGCGAGTTCGACTACATCGTCGTGGGCGCGGGTGCGGCGGGCTGTGTGCTGGCAAACCGCCTGTCCGCCGATCCGGACGTAAACGTGCTGTTGCTCGAGGCGGGCGGCAAGGACGACTGGATCTGGATACACATTCCGGTCGGCTATCTGTTCTGCATCAACAATCCGCGCACGGACTGGTGCTACAAGACCGAGGCCGAGCCGGGACTGAACGGCCGCTCCATCATCTACGCGCGCGGCAAGGGCCTCGGCGGCAGCACCTCGATCAATGCGATGATCTACATGCGCGGCCAGGCGCGCGACTACGACGAGTGGGCGAGCCTGACCGGTGACCCGGACTGGTCATGGAACAAGGTGCTGCCGGCATTCAAGGGCTGCGAGGACCACTGGCGCGGCTCGAGCGAACTGCACGGCGCCGGCCACGAATGGCGTGTCGAGCAGCAGCGCCTGCGCTGGGACATCCTCGACCGCTTCGCCGAGGCGGCGAATCAGGCTGGCGTCCCCGCAACCGCCGACTTCAATGGCGGCAACAACTTCGGCACGAGCCAGTTCGAAGTCAATCAGAAGAGAGGTGTGCGCTGGAACGCTTCGAAAGGCTTCCTGCATCCGGTCGCGCATCGCCCCAACCTCAAGGTCGTGACGCATGCCTTGAGCGACAAGCTGGTGGTCGACGGACGCAGCGTCAAGGGCATCGAATTCCTGGTCAAGGGCGAACGCTGCGTCGCGCGCAGTCGAGTGGAAACGGTTCTTGCGGCGGGCTCGCTTGGCTCGCCCGCAATCCTGCAGCGCTCGGGGATCGGGGAAGGTGCGTTTCTCCAGGAAATGGGCATTCCCGTGATTCATGACCTGCGTGGCGTCGGCAGCAATCTGCAGGACCACCTGCAGCTGCGCAGCGTGTTCAAGGTCGACGGCATCAAGACGCTCAACAAGCAGGCAAACAGCCTGTGGGGCAAGGCGATGATGGGCCTCGAATACGCGCTGTTCCGGCGCGGTCCGCTGACCATGGCGCCGAGTCAGCTGGGGCTGTTCGCCCACTCCACCCGGGACGAGGCGACCCCCGACCTGGAGTACCACGTACAACCGCTGTCGCTGGACAAGTTCGGCGACCCACTGCACACCTTTCCCGCATTTACGGCAAGCGTGTGCGATCTGCGTCCGAGATCACGCGGCTGGATGAAGATACGCGACCGCGAACCAGGCAGCGCGCCGCGCATCGCGCCGTGCTACCTGAGCACCGACGCCGACCGCGCCAAGGCCGCCCGCGCCATCCGGCTCACGCGCAAGATCGCCTCGCAACCGGCCCTTGCCCCCTATCGCCCCACCGAGCACCTGCCCGGCACCGGCTACGAAACGGACGAAGAGCTCGTGGAGGCCGCCGGCAACATCGGCACGACCATCTTCCACCCGGTCGGGACATGCAAGATGGGCACCAGGGACGACCCCGCCGCAGTGGTGGACAGTCGCCTGCGCGTGCTGGGCATGGAGGGCCTGCGCGTGGTGGATGCATCGATCATGCCCACGATCACCTCGGGCAATACCAGCTCACCCACCATCATGATCGCCGAACGCGGCGCGGCAATGATTCGCGAGGACCGACGCCGGGGCGGCTGAGATCCGACCTCATGCGGTGCCGCAAGGATCCCGCGAAACGGACCGGACCGCTGCAGCGGTCCGGTCCGTTGTTTCGCTTGCGCGTGAATCCCGTCAGCCGTACATGACCTTGGGCAGCCACAGCACCAGGTCCTCCCACACGAACACGATCGCGACGGCCAGGATCTGGATCAGGATGAACGGAATCACGCCCAAGTAGATGTGCTTGGTCTTGATCTCCGGAGGCACCACCCCCTTGAGGTAGAACAGCGAGAATCCGACCGGCGGAGTCAGGAACGAGGTCTGTAG
>DAOMNN010000159.1:0-1405 GCA_035443825.1 Rhodocyclaceae bacterium
CCGTTGCCCTGTTGCTCCCAACGCTCGCCTTTGCCCAATCACAGGGGGTCACGCAGGCCATTATCACGGCAGCCCGTACCGGGTATGCCATGGAGGCAGCGGATTCCGGGAGCCGCTACATCGTCGCCCCTGTGCTATCGGGACGATGTCCGACCGTGGGCGTCATTCACGCCAGCGGCAAGCGCCTCCGCGGCGGACCACGGATCGACAATTACCGCGTTTGCGAAAACGCATCCCCTGAATTGTTGAACGAGATGTCGCCCGCGCTCCCTGACGACGAGGCCTTCAAGCAGATGGCCTTCATGACGATTCAGGCGGCGCTGCGCTATGGATCGTTGAGCCAGACCTGGCACGATTATCGGATCGAAAGCCGCCGGCTCTCGGAGCCCAACGCGCGAGGCTGCGCTCAGGTCGAAACAACCATCTCAGCCGACAGCCTGCTGGTCAGCTACGACGTCGGGCGTCTCTGCCCCTGAGCGATCGCCTTATCGCGCCAAGCGCCGCAATCGTCCTGCACTGACTTTGTTCACAGGAGATTGCAGATGCCTCCCACCTACCCTTCACCCAACTGGATCTTCACGTTTGGATCCAATCTTGCTTCAGTTCACGGGGCTGGCGCCGCACTGACCGCCGCGCGATTCTATGGCGCCAAGCGCGGTGTAGCCGAAGGCCTGCAGGGCACAAGCTACGCCCTGCCAACGAAAGACGAGAAGCTTCGGCCGCTCAGCATCGAGCGTATCGCAGAGCACGCACAACGATTCGTCGCCTTTGCGCGCTCACGCCCTGATCTGCAGTTCCAACTCACCCGCGTAGGGTGTGGTCTGGCAGGGCACGCCGACGCCGAGATCGCACCACTTTTTCTCGACGCTCCGGACAACGTTTTGCGGCCCTGCCGGTGGCTCTCGCCTCGACCCGTCCGCATCATCATCGCGGGCGGGCGCGACTTTGAAGACCCGGCGCGACTTGAGACAGCCATCGACAGGCTCACAGCGGCCCTCGACCGCAAGTCCATAGAGATCGTCTCCGGCATGGCCAGAGGCGCGGACAAACTCGGCTGGGAATATGCAGAGCGACGAGGGCTAAGGCGAACACCCTTCCCCGCTGATTGGGCGAACCAACCACGCAACGTTGCAGGATACCTGCGAAACGAGGTGATGGCCTGGTACAGCTCAAAGCTCATTGCCTTCTGGGACGGCAAATCCCGGGGAACACGTCACATGGTCGAGCTCGCGCAACGCGAAGGCCTCGACATCCGGGTCGTGAAATATTGACCCTAACTCAAAACTGCATTCATGGAGACTCTCATGACGACCGATCCGCTCGGCACATGGAAAGCACGTATCGAACGCGCTCAATCCGAGGCCCAAGGTCTCAAAGGCATTTTCAAGACCACGCTGCAGGACCG
>DAOMNN010000159.1:1505-4360 GCA_035443825.1 Rhodocyclaceae bacterium
CTCAATCCGAGGCCCAAGGTCTCAAAGGCATTTTCAAGACCACGCTGCAGGACCGCACCTCAGCAAACGCAACATTCTTCGAGCACGATGGGCAGGAAGTCAGCATCGTTGGCCTCATCACCGACCGCAGCTCGGGCTCCGAGGTCTTCGACGAAGAAGCCTTACCGGTCTTTAAAGGAGGCTTTGCAGATGGCGCCGAACTGCTCCTTTTCGCAGAAGAGGTATTGACCGATCAACCGGCTCTACAAGCGCTCATCAACGCAGTATGCAGTGGCTTCGCTGTTGCTCGCGAGATGGGTTATGTCGGGCCTTACCACCTGGCCGAGGAAGGCTCTGCGGAGGAATTGCAGATGTTCGACCAAGCCGTGAAAGACTTCCTCGTCGAAAACTGCACGCCGGTTCCCTTGCCGCAGGAAGCACGCGACGCATGGACCTCACGCCCCGTTGTCTGCCCCTATTGCGGTGATGGTTCGGCTCTTCGCGAACTGGAAGAATGGTCATCCCAGTCTTTGCAAGAATCGGACAATCACTGCACGCTGACCGAGTACCAATGCCACGCAGCCTGCGAAGGCCGATCCTTCTGGTGCTGACCGCGTCTAGGTACCTTTTCTGAACCTTTTATCCCCCCCAGCCCCGCGCCTTCGGCCGGGGTTGCTGTATTTCCATCCTCACTGTTTGCTCATGCGAGACTCCATTGCACGCACAGTCGCCCTCTTTACACTCGCGAGCTTCACCGCGGACATATCGCTTCGCGTCGTGCCTCCATAGAGCAACGCCGGATCGGCGTGCATCACGCCGCCGCTACCTCAACTCTTTATCACGGAGCACCTCCATGAGCACACCTAGCAGCACCAATCGCACTTTCAGCTCCCCCGCAGACTTCGGCAGGACCGTGCCGCTCCCGGGGCTTGTCACCCAGAACAAGGCGGTCAAGGACCTTTATGGGACCACTGAATGGGTTGTCGATACCGCCGCCCTCAGCAAGCGATTTCAGGAGGCAGGCTTTACAGACGGCCTGGAGGTCGCGGTCGCCGAGATCGAGTCGCGACTTGTCTTCCTCAATGAGCCATCGCGCTGAGCGTCAGCGCAATCTGGAGAACGCAATGTCGACGATCACATCCATTTAACGGAACCGAGCCGACGCATGCTCAAGTGAGTCCTGGAGCGCCGATGACTCCGCGCAAGCCATGGGCGATGGGTGGGACATTTTCGCCACCAACCGCGATCCGGGCAGCGAAGAAGCGCTCGTTCAGGGCAAGCCCTACGGCCATCGGCCGTTCGAACTGCAGCGCATCGACGAGATGCACCGCTTTCGCAATGACGATGAGGCTCATGTGCACGTGTTCAACCAGGCACAACTCGGCAACCCTCTCGCTGCTAAGGCGCTGCGGTTCCTGGCGCTTAATTCGCCGCTTGAATATGCGGCTATCGAGCATAAAAGCACCTGCCCCTAAAGAGGAGCGCAATCGTACCTCGCTGGAGAAACTATTACCTCTGCCCCTGCGGAAACGAATGGGAAGATGAATGGGATGCTTCCTGCAACGACAAATGCGGCACGTGCAACAAGGAAATCGAGCCCTATATCTCTGACGATGGTTCGCTTTCTGACGAAGATATTACTCGCGCCCATGACAATGCGTACGCACGTATGTTTTCAGAACTTTCGCTTCCGGAGCCCTTAATGGACTGAAGGCCCCAATACGGCCCGCTTCTCAGAAACTAACCACCCCATGCCCTGCGCAACTTCGTTGCCAGGGCATTTCCTTTCGGGTGACGCCCCTTCCGGCTCGAGGGATGGCATTGCCTGATTTCCTTGTAATTCCTTCGAGACATGCAGACAATCGTCGTCGTCGATACATCAGAAGGAGAGCCGAGATGGGCGAAGCAAAACGACGGGCTGCGCACAACCCTTCCCCGTTCACTCTCCTTACCGAGCCAGCGCGTTCCGAGAAGCTGGGGATGGACCCCTTCCCCGCAGCCTTCGACTTCATCTATGGCATGGTCGAGGCGTTTTTACCAAGACGGGCGGCGTCAACCACGAGCTCATCGGAATCGACTTCGAGAATGGCAAGCCCACAGGCGTAAATGTGCTCCTCGTCAACAACGTGGAAGACGTGCCCAGGCTTCGGGCCCGCATGCTCGAGCACTGGGCTATGGTGGCGCATGTATTCGAGGCATGGGCGGCGCCCGACGCTTCAGTCCCTGCTCGCGCCCACCCGGCCCGGTACGACATTGTCGCCATCATGCTCAATACCTCAGAATTCATGGCTGTCGCGAACTGCCGGGTCGACGTTGCCGCCAAAACCATCGAACGGGCCGAACTGATGATGCCTGACGACGTTCAAGGTCGGCTCGGTCGCTCCATCGGGCCTCGAACGATGGTCTCCTGAGCAAGGACACAAGATGAAGGATCTTGAGTATCGGCACTTGATCGCCAAGGCTCGTGACGCGCAGCAAGGCGGTCGCGACGCATGGGCAGTGCAATCGACAGGGGAGAAGGTCGCGGTTGCGCTCGTCCTCAACCGTGCAGACTGGCTGGCAAGCATCGGCTACACCTTGGCCGAGGCCATCGAACGCACCGGCCCCGAATGGATTGCGCTCATTCCCGCAATCGCACGCGAGCTGAGAGACGCAGATGAGCACTGAACGGTTCGAGCGCACGATCCCCTATCGACATACCGTCGGCACCCTCGAGTCGATTGCGCTCACGGAAGTCGGCAAGGGCCAGGACTTCCGCCTCACGCTTACCACGCCCGACAAGAACGCCCCGCGGGTCAGCCTCTATCTGGAAGGGCACATCCTTGACGCCTTACTCGAGGCGCTGCTTGATCTCAAGGATGCCTGCGAGCGCCGCG
>DAOMNN010000160.1:0-4334 GCA_035443825.1 Rhodocyclaceae bacterium
AAAGTCTGAACTTCATGCGCGGGCGCACCTTCCTCAACAAGTTCGTCATCATCGACGAAGCACAGAACCTCACGCCCAAGCAGATGAAGACGTTGATTACGCGAGCAGGGCCGGGGACCAAGATGGTGTGCCTCGGCAATATGGCGCAGATCGATTCACCGTTCCTGACCGAAGCGAGCTCGGGGCTTGCGGCAGCGGTTGATCGCTTCCGGAATTGGCCGCATGCCGGCCACGTCACGTTGGCACACGGGGAGCGCTCGCGGCTTGCTGATCGCGCGAACGAGGTCCTATAGCGGCCGGAGTGCTAGCCTTTCGATGCCACGGAGAAAGCGAGCGGAAGGTAAAAAAGGCCAGACGAAGTCTGGCCTTTGCTTTTTGTACTTGCGCTACTCCAAAAGCGCTCTGCTGCGGCGAAGCAACTCGTCGCGGTCCGATAGGAAATGCCATTTGGCCAGGGTATTCGACGGCGCTTTGAGGGCCTCTTCTGATGCTGTCAGCGATCCAAAGCCTATGGATGCCAACGGTTTCCACTGAGCTGTTTCCTCACAGAAAAGCTCTGCCTTTCCAAAGCTACGACTGTTAATCCTTGGTTCAATACGGATCGTGAACTTGATCTTTCTGCCTTTGTCCTCGATCACCTGCTCGAACTTCGCGAAACAGTCGCTGACGCCGACTTCTGACCAAAGCTCTTTCCATTGAGCCGAACCGTCGTCATAAAGGCGGCTAAGTGCCAACATCATCGTCTGTCGACCAAAGCGGTCGAGGCGACCAGGCGGGATGAAAGCCCAAACGGAGACGGCACCCTCAGGGCAGCTCAAACGCGATGGTATTGCGAACTCCACTCTACCAAAAGACGCCTGTACATCGAGCAACCCGCGGATAAGGTGCGTCACAACTTCGTCGTGCGAGAGATGACGCCCGTCATCACAAGGAAAACGGGTTTCGTAAAACACCCCGAACTGCCCATCTTTTCTCGCAATTGAGCTACCCGGACCGCAAAGCTCCGTTATAAGTTGGTTGTAAATAGACGGTTTCCCGTCGTCCGTTGCTTCAAGTAAACGTCGTAGTGGCTTCCTCCATGCGGATTGAAGATTGACGTCCCCGTTGTGGTTCACCAAGTCGCGGCTGAGTTTCCAGATCGTTCTGCACTGCCCATTACGAGCGACAAGAACGTGAACGCTCTCGTCTTCGACCTCAGCGGGTAGTGCCGCAAAGTCGATCAGGGGGACTTCCCGGTCCAGTGCACTAGCTAATCGCTCCAATTCGTCGTCCATTTTCATGATTTCCTTATTTTGAAAGTTGCGGGATCTTCCTGTGGCGTTGTCTTTGATTAGCGCAGCTTTTTCATATAAGCCCGCGTTCTCCAAAACCCTTGCAACGTCCACGTGAATACCACCGTGACTTTCAAGGAGAGAACCATGAGTCATGCCAATGATGATGCCTGGAGACGTCAGGACGACGCACTCAAGCGCGTTTTTCAGGAGCTCTATCTGGGCCGGATGACAGAAGAACAGGCCGCAAAGCGAATCCAGCATGTGTGTTCGACGGAGTTCCTTTCCGCCTATATCGCCAATGCATTTTCCCGCGGGTGGATTACCCGCTTCAACGTCGGTCTCAGTGAAGACGGCAAAATTCTTTGACAAAACGGAGCCTAACCATGACGTACGAAATCGTTGTTCCCACCCGTAATGACGGCCTCGAGCTCTCCCGCGGTACGGCGGTCGCAATCTGTCTGCCGCAAAAAGGCGAGAAGAAGACCTATTTTCTCTATTCGTCCGGCCGCTCCGGGTTCATTGAAGGTGCGCGAATCCAGGGCGTGGGCGTCAAGCGGTTCTTCGCCGAACAAGGGTTCGAGTCGGCCGCCGAGCAGGATCCGCGTGCGATCAAGCTTGCGGACTTGATGGACGTCAGGCGTGGCCTTGCGTTGGTCGAAGAGGCGAGCCGAAACCGTGCCCAAGCACTGCAACGGGAGTTGGCTGGACAGCGCTGCCTCTACGTTCCGTTCGAGGAAACGCAGGCGCGTGTGGAAGTCACCGTTTTGCCGCCCGACTACTGCACAACCACGGTGATCGATCTGCATGCCGGCTTCAACAGCGGTGCGGTCAAGGTGCAGGCTGAGCCCGAGAACGGCTATCGCACGAGCGTGACGCTCAGCAGCGGCTGGCTTCGCCCGATCTCGGCCGAGTCGACCAGGACGCCTGTCAGCACCGAGTATGGTGGCATCGTCGAGAAGGCCGTCTACTTCATCGTCAACAGCGGTTTGGGCGCGCTTCATGCGTCCTGCCATCTCGAGCTGGATCTCAAGGCCGATGAGACCAGCACCTTCCCGCGAGGATTGATCCCCATCGATTTGCCTTGTGGTGATGTGCTGCAGGTCGGTATCGACGGGGTGGATGAGCTTCTGGTTCGCTACGTGCGTGCTGGCCAGGTGATCCATGAGCGCTCTGGGCTCTATGATGTCCGCCTGGGGGATGCCATCGGCGCGATCGCGGCAGCCCTGGTGCGCGTCATGGATCTGGACGCTGCGCCGAAACCCAAGGCTCGCAAGAAGGCTGCTTGAAATGGAAGAACTCGCAAGACGATTCGCCTCTCTCGCGCACGAGGAAGTCGGGCAACGCCGCAAGTACACCGGTGAGCCCTACATCGTCCATCCGGCCGAAGTGGTCGAACTGGTCAGAAGCGTTCCTCACACCGAGGCGATGATTCTGGCGGCTTGGTGCCATGACACACTGGAGGACACAGAAGCGACGATCACCGAGATCGAAGCGCTCCTCGGAGCGGAAGTCGCAAGCCTGGTCGAGATGCTCACCGACGTCAGTAAGCCCGAAGATGGGAACCGAGCGGTGCGCAAGGCGATCGATCGCGAACATCTCGCGAAAGCATCGCCTGCTGCCAAGACCATCAAACTCGCGGACCTGATTTCCAACAGCCGATCGATTCTTCAGCACGACCCCAAGTTCGCGGCGGTCTATCTGGAGGAAAAACGCCTTTTGCTCGAGGTTCTCAAGGACGGAGACCCGACGCTCTGGAGTCAGGCCTACGCGATCGTCAATAACGCTCGCTGAGCCCTGACTCATTCATCAACCCAACCCGCACAGGCATCGCCTCTGCGGGTTTTTCTTTGGCTGCTTACATCGGCACGTGCGGCCACCTCTGATGCAACGATCTTCGCTGCAGCATATGCGCGGCGACTCTTACCACTCAGCGCCTGAGGTGAAAGCAAATGACGATACAACGTGTCCCCGAATCAACCGCGATCGACATGATCGGCCCCTATCTCGTGGCACAAGCACCATGCCCCTTCTGTGGCACGCAAAACCTGCTTCTGCATACCGAAGGGCCGCTCAGCCCCGTCAAGGTTCACGAGGTGTGCAAGCACATTCGCGGCTATGGACTTGACGAAGACGACAATGGGTTTCTTCAGTTCGAAGATGCAGACAAGGAGTAGACGACATCATGCCTACTACGCAATCTCAAATCGAAGAGATGAAAGCGATGGCAAAGCGGCTTGCCGCTGATCCGTCGATCGAGTCTGCCTACATCGATGACTGGGGACGGTTTGGCAACTTTCAGCTCTTTGTCACGCCTCGGCATCACGATCGCTCCACGACGCTGCGGCTTCGTGCGCTCGTCAGGAAGGCTTTGCCCGAAAAAGCGCATCTCCGGGAGTGCTTTGGACCGGACCCCATCCGCGAATACAGACCCTATTCCCGGAGCAGTCACATCGTTGGTTATAGTCGATCGTACTGGGTGTTCGATGTTGATTACCAGCACTACGACCAACAAACCAATTTCTTCAATTGACCCCGTTCAAGGAGTTTTTTCATGCCTCACTACTACCGCATTCGCGCCTTCGTTGAAGGCGTGCCAGAGGAAGTTTTTATCTTTAATAAGACGTTGGGCGGAGCGCTTGATGACTACAAGGGGCTTTCTTCTGACAATCCGGTTCAGCACTTCGACTTGTGCTCTATCCAACTTGCGATGGTTCATCAGGTGAGTTTTGGTGAAACCAGACCGGTTTTTGAGGATGTTACGCACCTGATTTCAACCGACTGGCGACGTGCGCCTTTCGAAGAAGCGCTCAGGTTCTATCGGGACGGGGAGAATGGATCGTGATCGATACCCTATCAGTCCTGGAGCACGCGTCCGGGAGCTATCCGCCGCGCACTCGAGAGAACGCCGCGAAGGCCGACCTTACCGTGGCGTTTGCTGTCGATTTTGACACGCATGGCGAACGACTTACAAGGAAGGCGGCCGGTCCGCGTTACGTGGCCATCAATCTCGATAGCGATCCGATTGAAGCGGCACGGATCCTGTATGCGGCTTTGCGGCGA
>DAOMNN010000161.1:0-4331 GCA_035443825.1 Rhodocyclaceae bacterium
TTAAGAAGGCTCAAGAGGTCAATCCGGGAGATGACGCCGATCACTTTCCCATCCTCCACGACAGGAAGGGACGTTAAGTGATGATCCACCATCAGCCGGGCTGCAACGGAGGGATGCATGGCAGGCGCGACGCTATGCACTTCCGTGGTCATTACCTCTGCGGCAGTACGCCCCTCGGCCTTGTCACGCTGTGTCCCCTTTGGGCCAAGAAAGGAAACCCAGAAATTCTCCTTCCAAATCGATTCACGTGGTTCAAGCCGTTCGTCCGCTCCCCGGTGAATCAAGTCCTCCGCAGTCACAACGCCGATCAGCCGACCAGCGCCGTCGACCACCGGAACGCCGTTGATGCGATGGGCAAGCAGCAGCCTCGCGATGTCCTCAACCGGTGTTTCAGGTTGAATGGTTACCGGATCGGGCGTCATGTAATTCCGGATCAACATGGTCGATCTCCTATGTTTGGGGATGGATGAGCGCACGCAGTCGTTCTGCACCGATCGGTTCTTCCTTCAGAAGCGGGACAACCGCGTAACGGTCCGCGTGCTGATTGGCCACGGCGCTGATTTCGCGTAGCTCGTTGGCCGCACGCTGACGCAGTAACGGCGACTTGGCCAAAGCCGCCGCCACGCTTGTGTTGATGATCCAGGCCCATGGCTCGATCCCGGCACGGCGCAAGTCAGCTTGCAGGTTGGCGGCCTCCAGTACCGGCGTCGTCTCTGCCAGCGTGACGACGAGTACCTTCGTTTGCTTCGGGTCCTGCAATTGCATCATCGGCGTCGTGAAGTGCACGCCGGTCTTGCCCATTTGTCGTGACACTTCGCGGTGATACGCACCCGTCGCGTCGAGCAGGAGCAAGGTGTGCCCGGTCGGGGCCGTGTCCATGACGACGAACTTTTTCCCGGCCTCGCGAATGATGCGGGAGAACGCCTGGAAGACAGCAATCTCTTCCGTGCAGGGCGAACGCAGATCCTCTTCCAACAGCGCGCGACCTTCGGCATCGAGTTGAGCGCCCTTGGTTTCCAGGACGTGCTGGCGATAGCGCTCGGTCTCGGCATGCGGATCGATTCGGCTCACGGTCAGATTATCGAGCGAGGAATCCAGTGTGTCGGTCAAGTGGGCAGCAGGATCGGAGGTCGTCAGATGCACCGGTAAGCCGCGATGCGCCAGTTCGACCGCGATGGCGGCCGCCAGGGTTGTCTTGCCTACACCACCCTTGCCCATCAACATGATCAGCCCGTGTCCATCCGCCGCGATGCCGTCGATCAGCTCGGCCACGCTGGGCTCGTCGAGTTCGATCGGGGAATCAACCGCTGCGGGTGATTGTGGAGGAAGGTCGGTCAGCAACTGCCGCAGTGCTTCAAGGCCGACGAGATTGAAGGGCTTGAGTTCTACATGATCACGCGGAAGCGCAGTCAACGTAGCCGGGATGTTCTTCAGCGCCGTTTGTTCCCGTTCGTGGATTGCAGCGGCCAGCGGGTCGGTAGCGGCTTCGACGTGAGGCAGGATGCCGTTGATGACGAGATGTTGCTGTTTGAGGCCTATGGCTGCCAGTTCTTCGTGGGTTCGGGCTACCTCGCGCAAGGTCGCCTGCTGGGCGCGAGCGACCAGCACCAGGCGGGTTTGCAGCGGATCAGCCAAGGCTTCAACAGCCGCCTTGTACTGTGTACGCTGCTTTTCCAGACCGGCCAGCGGGCCGAGGCACGAGGCATCGCCCTTGCCGGCTTCCAGGAAGCCGCTCCACGCACCCGGCAGTTGCAGCAAGCGGATAGTGTGGCCGGTGGGCGCAGTGTCAAAGATGATGTGCTCGTAATCAGCCGTGAGTGCCGCGTTGGTCAGTAGCGCGGTGAACTCGTCAAATGCGGCAATTTCGGTGGTGCACGCGCCGGACAACGATTCCTCGATGCCCTTCACCACGTCATCAGGAAGCACGCCGCGGACCGGGCCGACCAGGCGCTCCCGATAGGCACTGGCCGCTGCCTCGGGATCAATCTCCAGAGCAGAAAGACGTGGAACCGCCGGAATCGGTGTGACGCGATTACCGATATCGACACCAAATACCTGCCCGACATTGGATGCCGGGTCGGTACTGACCAGGAGGACGCGCTTTCCGGCTTCGGCTAACTGAATGGCCGTGGCGCAGGCAATCGAGGTCTTGCCGACGCCACCCTTGCCCGTGAAAAACAGAAAACGGGGAGGAAGTTGCAGGAATTTCATCATTGTTTTCTCCATGTTGTTCAGCAGCAGCCACGCGGGCCGGAGCAGCAACCGCCCGTCGCCGGCTTGGCGGCGTCTGCCGGTTGATCAATGCCGATCCAGAGGGCCAATTCAGCCCGCTTCGGATAACGTCCCGCGAGCGCCACTTCACCATCGACCAGGATCAGTGGTAGCGCATCCTGACCGGAGCGCTGCAAAAATCCTTTTACGGTCGCGTTGTCGGCAAACATCTGTGGCTGCTGCGCCAGGTTGTAGCGCTCGATGTGCGCGCCGTTCTGCTTCGCCCAATCAACATCAGCAGCAAAAGTCACCAAGGCTTGGTCAACCTCCACGCCGCAGACGCCGGTGCTGCAACACAGCGATGGGTCAAACACTTCGATCTTCTTCATTTAAACTCTCCATCAAGTATTCAAATATAAGTTAAAAAAAACTACGCCGAAAGCGCCCCAATCCGATCCAGTTCCGCCTTCAAGCGTGTCCGGTCGTGCGCAAGCTGCGCCAACGGCAGCGCGAGGAAGGCTTCGATGCGACGCCGCAAGATACGGTAGGCCGTCGTGAACGCGGCTTCGATTTCCGCTTCGGTCCCTGTGGCATGAGCGGGATCGTCAACACCCCAATGCGCACGCAGTACCGCGCCAAGATACGCCGGACAGGTTTCCCCAGCAGCATTCGAGCACACGGTGATGACCACATCCGGGACCTGCGGCAGGTTGTCCCATGATTTACTGTGCAGTCCGTTCGTGTCGATACCTTCACGCGCCAAGCGCGCCAGGGAACGCGGATGGACGGTCCCGGTCGGCTGACTTCCCGCACTCATGGCTTTCCAGCCTGTCGGAGCCAAGTGGTTAAAGACCGCTTCCGCCAAAATAGAACGGCAGGAGTTACCGGTACAAAGAAACAGGATATTCATGTTGTCGCTTTCGTTGGAGTGGGTGACAGGGGGGGCAACAGTTCCTTGGCGCAGTTCGAGGCAGCAACCATTTCTACGCATTTAGCGGGACTGCCAGTGCAACACTCATCCGTGAGGTACGCGATCAGATCCAACATCAACGGGATGTCCGCTCGGTAACGTTGGAAGCGGCCCTCCTGCTCAACCGTCACCAAGCGAGCTTGTGACAGCGCCTTCAGGTGAAAAGAGAGGTTGGCCGGCGGCACATCCAGCGCGTTCGCAATCTCGCCCGCCACCATGCCGTCTGGCCCCTTCTTGACCAACAGCCTGAACACGTCCAAGCGCAAGCCCGATGAGAGGGATTCGAAGATCGATGTTGCGACTTGCTTTTCCATATTTAAATAATACTACAAATATCAAACGATGCAAGCGCGTTGCTCTGTCCGCTTAGACTATGCCCTAACCTGACGTCAGGACAGCCTACCCAGAAACGTCCGGATAGACTCCATCGCTTAATTTATTGACACAGGCTGCTCAAGGTCATAGATTTATTCCTGACACTTTTCTGTTTGGGGGCATCTTGCAAGGTCAACGTATCGGCTACGTCCGGGTCAGCAGCTTCGACCAAAACCCGGAGCGGCAACTGGAACAGGTCGAAGTCGGAAAGGTATTCACCGACAAGGCATCGGGCAAGGACACCCAGCGCCCAGAACTTGACTCGCTGCTGGCCTTCGTGCGCGAAGGAGATACGGTGGTGGTGCACAGCATGGATCGCTTGGCCCGCAACCTCGATGACCTGCGCCGCCTTGTGCAAAAGCTGACCAGGCGCGGTGTGCGCATCGAGTTCGTCAAAGAATGCCTGACCTTCACCGGCGAGGATTCGCCGATGGCGAACTTGATGTTGTCGGTCATGGGCGCGTTCGCCGAGTTCGAGCGAGCATTGATCCGCGAGCGGCAGAGGGAAGGCATCGCGCTCGCCAAACAGCGCGGAGCTTACAGGGGCCGCAAGAAAGCGCTTTCGCCCGAACGCGCCGCTGAACTTCTGCAACGCGTCAAGGCCGGCGAACAAAAGGCAAAGCTGGCCCGTGAATTTGGCATCAGCCGCGAAACGTTGTACCAGTACCTGCGCGAAATTGGAGCTTAACGTGCTTTATTTTCCGTTTTCTGAGACGACCCCAACCAGATGGAGCTAACCTGTGATTCTGGCAACCGAAAAACGCGTTCTGTTTAC
>DAOMNN010000162.1:0-4188 GCA_035443825.1 Rhodocyclaceae bacterium
TCGAGCGTCCGCCTCCCTGGCCCGTACGTAGGCTTCGAATGCGACCGGTTCGAGGGGCCTGCCCAGATAGTAGCCCTGGACCTGGTCGCAGCCTTGCTGACGCAGGAAGTCCAGTTGTCCGGCGGTCTCCACGCCCTCGGCGATGGTGAGCATGCCCAGGCTACGCGCAAGACTGATGATGGCCGTGATGATCGCCTTGTCGTCCGCGTCCGTGGCGATATCCCGCACGAAGGACTGGTCGATCTTCAGCTTGTTCGCCTTGAAACGCTTGAGATAGCTCAGCGATGAGTATCCCGTGCCGAAGTCGTCGATCGATATGCGGATGCCGCGCTCGAAAAGGCGGTCCATGATCTCGATTGCCGACTGCGGATCGTCCATCGCCACGGCTTCGGTGAGTTCAAGTTCGAGCAGATGCGGCGGAAGCCCGATTTCATCGACGATTCGGGTGATGGTCTCGGGAAGGTTCGGATCGCGAAACTGGGCCGCCGACAGGTTTACGGCGACGACCATCGGCGGCAAGCCCTGGTCGAGCCAGTGCCGGGCCCGGGCGACGGCCTGACGAATCACCCATTCACCGATATGGACGATCAGTCCGTTGCTCTCCGCAATCGGGATGAACTCGGCGGGAGAGACTGCACCGAGCTCCGGATGATGCCAGCGCAACAAGGCTTCCGCGCCCACGATCCGGCCGTCGGGCAGTGAAAGCAGCGGCTGGTAATGCAGTGACAATTGTTCGCGCTCGAGGGCGTGTCGCAGGGCATTGACCAGCACCAGCGCCCTTGCCGAGTGTGCCTGCAGCGCCTGGGTGAAGAAGCGCAGACCGTTGTGGCTCTCGCGCTTGACCTGGTACATCGCGGTTTCGGCGTTCTGCAACAACATGTCCATGTCCGTCCCGTCATCCGGATACATCGCGATCCCGATGGAGGACGTGGCGCTCAGCTCGTGGCCTGCAATGACGCAAGGGTGGGCGATGACACCGAGCAACTTGGTTGCGACCTGGGATGCACCGTCGGCGTCGGTGCCCGGCAGGAGCACGATGAACTCGTCACCGCCGAGCCGGGAAACGCTATCGCCGGTGCGCAGGCTCGCCACGAGGCGACGTCCGATCTCGATCAGCAACTCGTCGCCGACCAGGTGCCCGAGGGTGTCGTTGATGATCTTGAAGTGATCGAGATCGAGCGACATCACCGCAAGCGGTGTCTCGGTGCGCTGGGCGAGGCTGAGCGAATGATCGAATCGGTCCTTGAGAAGGCTGCGGTTGGGCAGTCCCGTGAGCTGGTCGAAATGGGCCAGGCGCTGGATCTGGGCTTCCGCGGCCTTGCGCTCCGAGATGTCGCGCGTCACGCCTCGAATCTCGATCTTTCCCGACTTGCGATTGCGCACGATGTTGGTCACCACTTCGGTCCACACGGTCGTGCCGTCCTTGCATGGCTGCTCAACCTCCTCGACACTGAAGTCGTCGCTGGTGCGAAGCCCGGCCGCGAACTCCGCCATCTGGGTGGCGATGATCTCCCGCACCCGGGCGGCACTGCCCGGAGTCAGTGCCGCATCGAGCGGCTCGGCCATGATCTCCTCGGGCGTGTAGCCGCGCAGGCGGAACACCGAGGGGCTCACGTACTTGAAGCACAGGGTGTCCGGATCGAGGGTCCAGATCACGTCGTTGATCGTCTCTGCCAGTTCCCGATACTTCTCCTCGCTGTCGACGATGGCTGCGGCGAGTCGCCGTCGTTCGGCATCCTCGAGAAAGCGGTTGAGGGCGAAATCGATGTCGGTCGCCATCTCGATGAGCAGGTTCCTCGCAGATTCGTCGAAGGCGCTCACCTCGCCGGCGTACAGATTCATGATGCCGATCACGTCACCGCCGCGATGCAGCGGGAGGGCTGCCGATGCGCGCCAGCCGAAGGTCTGGCCGCGCTCGTGCCACGGAGCGGTCGCCGGGTCATTGGCAAAATCCTGGCACCAGTAGGGTCGGTCGGTGCGCAACGCCACGCCGGTCGGGCCCCGTCCGAGCGGGTTGTCCGCGTCCATCGAGATTCGCAGATCGTCGAGGTAATCGGTGCCGTCGCCGTAGGATGCCACCGGTTTCACCAGGCGGTCGCTGTCGTCGACCAGGCCGATCCAGACCATCTTCATTTCGCCGAAGGTCACTGCTGCGTGGCAGATCTGCTGCAGAAGATCGACCTGGTCGGTACAGCGCACGATCGCCTGGTTGCACTGGCTCAGCGTCGCATAAAGGCGGGTGAGACGCTTCACCCCGGCTTCGGCCAGATGACGATCGGTGACGTCGCGTGAGAGCACGATGAAGCTAGGTCGTTCGGTCGGGTCGGACGGCTTCTTCGCGACCGACAGTTCGAACCATCTCGTTTCGTTGGCCAGAGGCAGTTCGATCTTGCGGCCACCCGACCAACCCGTCTCGTCGGCTTCTCGCAAGGCGCTCATGCACGCTTCGGCGGCATTGCCGGGTATCACCTCCCGTACCGTCCTGCCCTTCAACGCTTCTGGCGGCGCTGCAAGCAAATCCGACCGGGTGGCGTGGACATCGAGGCAACGCCCGTCCAGGTCGAGCTCGAAGAGGGGGTCCGGGATCGCGTCGAGCGTGGCCGCGAGGCGTTGGTTCACCGCCACCAGTTCGCGCGTTCTGGCCCCGACCTGACGACGCAGCATCACGAGACCGCCCGCCAGTGCGAGGCCGAGTCCCGCAAGCACCAGCAACGCGTTTCTCGTCCCGGCAGGCAGAAGGGTGTCGGGAATCGTGCCGGTCCAGTGTTTGATGATCGCGTAGTAGGGCGAATCGACATCCTCCTGCCAGGATTCGAGATGGTGATCGATACGGGCCAGCAGGTCACCGTTGCGACCCGATGTGGTCGCGTAGAACAGCCGCGAGGGCAGGAACACGATCGCTGTCTCCGCGAGATTGAATTCCGGCGCCTTGAACGCGCCGAACTGGTGGCTTGCGACTGCCGCGTCCGCCCTGCCGGTGGCCGCGAGCTCGAATGCCTCTTCGGGTGTCGCGGTGACGACGATGTCGAAATCGATCTCGAAGCCGTTCAGCATCGCGCGCAGGGCCTCCTCCTGCACGCTGCCGGTGAGCATGGCGATGCGCTTGCCCTGCAGGTCGAGTATCGAACCGATCGTCACGTTCGGGTTGCGGTAAACCTGCGACCAGCTGTGCAAGGCGGTGGTGCCATGAAAATCGAAGCGCCCGCCGCGGACCTCCGTGTGAGCCACGTCCGGCATGAGGTCGATGCGTCCGGACTCGAGCTGTTCAAGGCACGCCTGCCATGCACAGTTGACGAAGACGAGACGCCAGCCTTCCCGTGCGGCAATCTCCTCCAGCAACTCGACCATGATGCCCGTCGGAGCGCCGTCCCGGCCGGTGAAGATCTTTGGGGGATTTTCGTAGATGCCGACGCGGACGTCGTGTGCCAGGCCAGGGAGGGAGAGCATTGCCACCAGGCAAACGGCGAGATGACCGAGGGCCTTCGGCAGGAAACCGGTTGCGCGCCACTCGCGGTGCGGCCGTCGTGTCGTCAAAATCCCTCCTGGTGTCCGTCAGGCGTCACCTGATCTTGCCGCAGGCTGCCCTTTCAACGCCGTCTCGCGCCGACCGACTACTGCTTGCGACACGGTTCCCGTCTATGCGTTCCGATTTGACTCAAACATTCTACTCGAACTGCCGCCCCTCCCGCAGCGAGTTGGCACGGCCGTGCCATCCGCGTGGGAGCCGCGTAAGCCGCGAAAAGTGGTCGATTGTTCACCGAATGCGTTCGATCGATTGACGATCGGTTCGGGCTCGGAAATACTGGGGCTCGAACTCATCGGCGGGCTTTCGCGACGCCGAGATTCGAAGGCCCCGGCGACAAGGTCCGGGAACCCATCAGAGGGCAATGTGAAGCCCCGCATGCAACAGAGAGAGAACACCATGATCGTGATCAAAGGCAAAGAGATCGAAACGGACGCCGAAGGCTACCTGGCGCGGCTCGACGAGTGGTCGGAAGAGGTGGCCAAGCACCTCGCGGAACAGGACGACCTGCAACTCACCGACGAGCACTGGAAGCTGCTCAACTGGATCCGGGCCTATTACCAGGAGAACGGCACGGCGCCGAACCTGCGCGTCATGCAGAAGCTGCTCAAGGACGAGCTCGGAGACGAGTGGGCGGACAAGAAGCGCCTTTTCGAATTGTTCCC
>DAOMNN010000163.1:0-1515 GCA_035443825.1 Rhodocyclaceae bacterium
GTGCTCGGCAAGGTTCCGGGATCGGCCGAGGTCTCGACCGTCGCGAACGATACCGTCGACTATCTCCAGATTGACGTCGATCGGTTAATGTCCGGTCGCACCGGCCTTTCCGTAACAGACGTGCAGGATGAGCTCCGCGCGCTTCTGGAAGGCGCATCCGCCGGTATTGTTGCGGAACCCGGCCGGCGAACACCGATCCTCATTCGCGGGCCCGATCCGATCCGCGAGTCACCGGCGCTCTTCTCCCAAACGCAGCTTGCTGCCGGTGATGGGGGACTCGTGCGCGTCAACGATATTGCGAAGCTTTCCAGACAAGCCGGGCCGGTCAAGATCGACCGCGAGAACGCCTCGCGCTTCGCCATCGTTCAGGCCTATGTCACAGGACGCGATCTGGTCGGCTTCGTCGACGAGGCGCAGCGGATGGTTGGGGAAACGGTGGAGCTTCCGCAGGGTTACCGGCTGGAATGGGGCGGCCAGTTCGAGAACCAGCGGCGTGCTGCGACCCGGCTTTCCATCGTCGTGCCCATCGCCATCGGCCTGATCTTCGGCGTGCTGTTCGCCACATTGCGCTCGCTCCGCCAGACGGTTCTGATCCTCGCCAACGTACCGTTCGCGCTCGTCGGGGGCATACTCGCGCTTTGGCTTTCCGGTGCCTATCTCTCAGTCCCAGCCTCAGTCGGCTTCATCGCGTTGCTCGGCATTGCCGTCCTGAACGGACTGGTGCTGGTCAGCTATTTCAACCAGCTTCTTGCCGAAGGCGTGCCCCTCGATAGGGCCGTCTTCGAAGGGGCGACGCGCCGGCTGCGTCCCGTGTTGATGACGGCGAGCATTGCCGCGCTCGGTCTCGTGCCGCTGCTGTTTGCTACGGGCCCGGGCTCGGAGATCCAGAAACCGCTCGCGATCGTCGTCATCGGCGGGCTGGTCACGTCGACGGCCCTGACGCTCGTTCTCCTCCCCATCTTGTTCCGGCGTTTCGGCGTCGGCTCATCCGATCATCATTCGACAGACGTAGGAAATCTCTCTTGGAACAATCCCTTTGCAAGCTCACACTTGTGTGCCCGCCAGATGGATCGGACCGAGTCGTTGAGCTGATGCTCACGATCGACCCGCCGATTGGGGGCTTCACGACATGGTCCGCCGAGGGTCATGGGCATGGGTTCGAAAAGGCGAGCTTCCGCGAGCGAGTCCGCGGCCGCGTCGATCGAACGATGCTGGTCGCGGTCGTTCCGCGCTTTCAGGTCGCCCAAATTCTTGAAACCATCGCAACCCGCGCAACTATTCCGCACATGGCCTATTGGATCGAGCCCATTGAGGCATTCGGCCGGTTGGCACCGGCAAGCATCGATGTGGGCCGGGCGACCGGGCCGGCGGGCCGCGAAGATATATCCGTAGAGCAGCACTCATGATTACAGAGATCCCGCTGGCGACTCTCCTTTCCATCATTTGGGCTGTTGTTTTCGTAATGGCTGCTTGTGGCCTGAGCTATTGGGCCGCCCATCGGCCGGATGTCCGGTC
>DAOMNN010000163.1:1615-4162 GCA_035443825.1 Rhodocyclaceae bacterium
GAGGCATCGTTTTCTTTCCTCGTGGTCGGGGATTGGGGGCATACAAACTCTGAGGGACAGCGCCAAGTCGCGCGCGCGATGGGGATCGCGGCGCGGCAAGACCACGCCCGGTTCGTCGTCTCCACCGGCGACAATTTTTACCCCAACGGCGTTTCTGAAGTGTCCGACCGCTTGTGGAAGGAAGCCTTCGAGAACGTTTACGTCGACGGCGGCCTTCAAGGCCCGTGGTATCCAGTTCTCGGGAATCACGATCACAAGGGCAATGTCACCGCCGAGAAAGACTATTCGTCCGTGAGTTCTCGGTGGTCGATGCCCGCAGACTATTATCGGCACACCGAGGTGCTGGGCGACGACGCTCTGGTCGAGCTCTTTTTCCTCGATACGCTTCCCCTCGTAAGGATGCATGATGGCTTCATGGCACGACTTTTTGAGACCGGCGCAGCTACGCAGCTGTCCTGGCTGAATTCTGCGCTCGCCGAAAGTAAAGCCACGTGGAAGATCGTGGTCGGTCATCACCCCGTGTTTTCCGGAGGGCCTCACGGCAATACGCCGGCCCTCGTCGCCGTCTTGAAACCGCTCTTCGACCGACACCATGTCGCCGCATATATCAACGGACACGACCACAACTTGCAGCACATCCTTGTCGATGGCGTGAGCTACCTGACATGCGGGGCAGGATCCGAAGCGCGTCTTGTCGCACACCCAGAGGCGGCCGTGTTCTCCGCAGCCGTCCCAGGCTTCATGCTTGTAAAGATGACGCCGTCGGCAATGCTGCTCACGTTCCTGGATGCCCGGGCGCAGGTCCTCTACACGGCAACCCTTCATCCTCGGACCACCGGTCACTGAGGCGGCGCCGAAGCACACCACACACCTGGAGCCCTAGTCGGGCGGACAAGTGTTTAAACACGGCACGAAGCGAAACAGGGCCAAAGCGATGCGCCATTAGCGAGTGCGCTTATCAATGTTATAATTTTTTCGATCTGCTGAGGTTGCGATGCAGAAAGGAGCCGAGTGCGATGCCGGAATATAGGGAATACGTAGCGTGGGACGTGCCAACGCGTCTGTTCCACTGGATCAATGCGCTCGCCGTCTTCGGTCTGCTTGTGACCGGCCTCGACATCCTGCTCGATAATCTGTTCCACCATTCCCCGAGCGGCAAGGTGACGCTCAAGGATTTTCACGTGGTCTTCGGTTACCTGATGGCAGCCAACCTGCTATGGCGCTTTGTCTGGGCCTTCTTCGGCAACAGGTATGCGCGGTGGCGCTCCATTGTACCTGGTGGCCCCGGCTACCTGACGGCACTCCGCGCCTATACGGCCTCATTCCTCGCGGGCGAGCCTCAGCAATACGTGGGCCACAATCCTCTGGCGCGCATCGCTGTGTCGCTCCTTTTCGTGTTGCTGCTGATGCAAGCGGCCACTGGCCTTGTCCTGGCGGGAACCGATCTCTACTGGCCTCCTTTCGGGCATTGGTTTGCGGAATGGGTCGCCGCCCCCGGGGTTGATCCGGCCCTGGTTGCGCCGGGCGCCACCGACTTGATCGACAAGACCGCGTATGATGCGATGCGCGCCTTTCGAAAGCCGTTCGTCATGGTGCACGAATTCGGGTTCTACGTGCTGGCCGCCGTCATCACTCTGCACATCATCGCCGTCGTGGTCACCGAGGTGCATGAAGGGGGCAGCATCACCTCGGCTATGTTCACCGGGCGCAAGATCCTCTCGCGCCGTCCGCCCGACTCTGACGAGAGCTGACTTGGCGAGCATGCTCGCTCCCTTGAAACGGAAGGCACTGGATGCGTTCCTGGTCAGATTGGATTGTTGTCCCCACAGTCGATGAGCGTCTCGTCCGGCGGTTCCTGCTGCTCGCAGTTCTGCTTGGACTATTGGCGGGAGGGGCGGCCATTGCATTGAGTCATCAGCGGCTGGCAGACTGGCTCTGGATCGGCGCAACGGTCCCGGTTGTCATCGTTCTTGCCATCTCCATTATCCGTGATCTCCTGGCGCAACGTATGGGCGTCGATGCAATTGCGCTCTTGGCTATGGCGGGAGCCATCGCGCTTAACCAGTCGCTTGCCGCGATTGTCATCGCCATTATGTACACCGGCGGCACCGTGCTCGAGGACTACGCGGTCGCGCGTGCCGAGCGCAATCTCAAGTCCCTGATCGACCGCGCTCCGAAAGTCGCGCTCCGGCGCAATGGTGGTGCAAGTGAGGTGGTGCCGATCTCATCGATTGCCATCGGCAATACGATTGTTGTCCGCGCGGGCGAGATCGTACCCGTGGACGGGGTGATCAAGTCGTCGGTTGCGGTCCTGGACGAAGCGGCCCTCACGGGCGAACCGATCCCGGCCACCCGTGCTCGCGGAGAGAGTGTGCGCAGCGGCGCTCTTAATGCCAGCGACACCTTCGAGATGACGGCTATTGCCACAGCGGAGGACAGCACATACGCGGGCATCGTGCGTCTCGTTACGGCCGCCCAGACGGCCAAGGCGCCCTTCATCCGCCTGGCAGATCGATACGCCCTCTGGTTTCTGCCCCTTACGATCCT
>DAOMNN010000164.1:0-4097 GCA_035443825.1 Rhodocyclaceae bacterium
GAGAACGGGGCGAACAGCAGTTTCGTCAATCGCATCGTCGATGCGCGCGTTCCGATCGACGAGCTGATTGCGGATCCGGTCGTCGAAGCCGCGGCGCTCACCGGGATGGCGCATCCGCGGATCGCGCTTCCCGCCGAACTCTACGGCGACGAACGACGCAATTCGAAGGGGTTCGACCTGGCGAGCGAGGTGCTCCGCGAACGCATTTCGGAGAGTCTGCACGCCAGTCGCGAAGTGCATTTCGAAGCGTGCCCGATGGTGGTCGAGAATGCCCTGTCGGATGGAGTAGCGCAGCCGGTGGTCAACCCCGCGGACCGGTCGGACCGGTTGGGTTCGGTCGTCGAGGCAGGCGTCGCCGAGGTGGTCCTTGCAGTCGGTGCTGCCGTGGCCGAGGCGCCTGTATGGGCATCGTGGCCACCCGTTGAGCGCGCGCGGTGTCTCGACCGCACCGCGGACAGGATGGAGGGCGAGGCACAGCGCCTGATCGCGCTTGCCGTCAGGGAAGCGGGGAAATCCTGGACGAATGCCGTGGCCGAACTGCGCGAAGCCGTGGATTTCCTGCGCTACTATGCGGCGCAGGCGCGCGGGTTGGACAATGCCGCGCACAGACCGCTCGGTCCGGTCGCCTGCATCAGCCCCTGGAACTTCCCGCTCGCGATCTTCACCGGCCAGGCCGCCGCCGCGCTGGCTGCGGGCAATCCGGTACTGGCCAAACCGGCCGAGCAGACTCCGCTGATTGCCGCCGAGGCGGTGCGCATGTTTCATGCGGCGGGTGTGCCGGCCACGGCGCTGCAACTCCTGCCCGGAAAAGGCGAGCTCGTCGGTGCGGCACTGGTGGCCCATACGGCGGTTCGCGGGGTCATGTTTACCGGCTCGACCGGGGTGGCCTGCCTCATCAACCGGACTCTGGCTGCACGTGGCGGCGACGTGCCCCTGATCGCAGAGACTGGCGGGCAGAACGCAATGATCGTGGATTCCACCGCGCTCCCCGAACAGGTGGTTGCGGATGTGGTGCTGTCGAGCTTCGATTCGGCCGGCCAGCGCTGCTCGGCATTGAGAGTATTGTGCCTGCAGGAAGAGATTGCGGACGATGTGATCGAGATGCTTGTAGGGGCAGCGGCGGAGCTGAGGGTGGGTAATCCGGCCGACGTGCGCAACGACATCGGGCCGGTCATCGATGCCGAGGCTCGTACCGCACTTGAAGCGCACGTCGCGCGAATGCTCGATGCCGGTGGACGCTTGCACAGGTTCCCGCTGTCCGACGAGTGCGCCGGCGGCACCTTTGTCGCCCCGACCCTGATCGAGATCCGCGGTATCGACGAACTTGGCGATGAACAGTTCGGGCCGATCCTGCATGTGTTGCGTTATGGCGCGGCGGATCTGGATGTCCTTGTCGATGCGATCAACGCGACCGGATACGGCCTCACCCTCGGGGTGCATTCCCGCATCGACGAGACCATCGAACGGATCGTGCGCCGGGCCCGTGTCGGCAACATCTACGTCAATCGCAACATGATCGGGGCAGTCGTCGGCGTGCAGCCCTTCGGCGGCGAGGGTCGGTCCGGAACCGGGCCGAAAGCGGGTGGGCCGCTCTATCTGCATCGCCTTCTGCGACAGTCGCCGGGGCCTGATCTGGGGCATATCGAGAGACCCTCCGACAGCCCGCCATTTGCGGCGCTGGTTGCCTGGCTGGATGGCGAGGGCCGCGAGTTGCTCGCCGCAGCAGATCTTGCCGTGCTGCGTGACGATATCGGGCGCTATCGGTCGGCACGCCTGTGCGGCCTGCGGCTGTCGTTGCCCGGCCCGACCGGTGAAGACAACAGCCTGCGCTTCGAACCGCGCGGGGTCGTCGTTGGGCTGGCGCACAGCCTGTCCGGATGGATCCACCAGTTGGTTGCGGCGCTCGCCAGCGGCAACCGGTTGGTCCTTCCCGATGTCGCGGGTGTTCGCGAACTCGTTTCCCGGCTTCCGCCGATCGTCGCGAGCAACGTGGCGGTCGATGCGCAGTGGCAATTGGGCTGCTTCACTGCCTTGCTCTTCGATGGTCCCGACGAGGAAGCCGATGCATGGCGTGAGAGACTGTCCGCGCGGGATGGACCGATCGTGGCATTGCTCCGGCCCGAGCCGATCTACGATCAGGCGCGTCTGGTGCATGAACGCACCGTCAGCATCAACACTGCGGCGGCCGGCGGGAACGCCAGCCTGATGGCTCTGAGTGAGTAAGGCGAAGCGTTTCCGGGCAGAAAGCATGGTACGTATACCGTGGGCCGTTCCATGACGCGTCGGACAAGCTGCAGCGAAGTGGCGACGGCGCCGGTAGAATCGAGCAATGAGCTGCCCATGTCTAACGCGCGTCTGCCGAGTCCTTGCCATGACCGTGGTCGTGTCCGTGTTCCAAACGGGGGCGGCTGCGCAGGAACGTCTGCGTGTGGAGCTGCGTGCGCCGGAAAGCATCCGGCCGGTGCTCGAGCGCCACCTGCGCATCCTCAATCGTCCGGATCAAACGATGCCCGAGGAGACAGCGGACAGGATCGTGCTGATTCGCAGGACCCGCCGTGAGATTGCCGACCTTCTTGCGACCGAAGGCTATTTCACGCCCCAAGTGAATATCGAGCGCGATGAGAGCAGTCTCTGGCGACTCGAAGTCGAGCCGGGGCCGCAGTCGATGATCACGAATGTGACGATCGCCTTCGAGGGGCACTTGGCTGCGGGCGACGACGGTGGGCGCGACCGGCGCCGGGCAGAGCTGGCGGGCGCATGGATGCTGCCGGCCGGGCAGCCGTTCAGGCAGGCGGCATGGGATGCGGCGAAACAGCAGCTTCTCGATGGCGCTGCGAGGCGCGATTACGCCGCGGCGCGCATGAGTGCGAGCCGTGCCGAAGTCGATCCCGATGCGGCTACGGTGACCCTTGCCGTGACGGTCGATTCCGGTCCCCCCTTCTTTCTCGGGCCGCTCGAATTGACGGGCCTGGAGCGCCTGCCGGAAGATCTGGTGGCACGCTACAGTATGCTCGAAGTGGGCGAACGCTTCGACCAGGAGCGCCTCCTTGCACTCCAGAGCGCGCTGCAGAACTCGCCGCAGTTCGCGTCGGTCACGGTGGATGTCGAGCGCGACCCGGCACTGGCCGATGCGGTCCCGGTACGCATCCATGTCACGGAGGCGCAATCGCGTCACCTGGCGTTCGGTGCGGGCTTTTCCACCAACACGGGGGCCCGTACCGAGGTCAATTGGCGCGATGTCAATTTCCGTGGACGGGGCTGGGAGTTGTCCACCGGACTGCGTCTCGAGCAGCGGCGCCAGTCGCTCTACGCCGACATATTCCTTCCCCCGGCGCAGGCGCGGCACCGCGACAGTTTCGGTGCGGTCGCGGAGAACAGTGATATCGAGGGACTTCGGATTACGCGCCAGGCCATTGGCGCCGTGCGCTCGAAACAGCGGGGGGACATCGAAACCGCGGTGAGTCTCAGATACCAGCACGAGAACGTGCGGCCCAAGGGCGTCGACGCGTCCAGTCGCAACGCCCTGACGGCGAACTGGTCGTGGATCCAGCGCAAGGTCGATGACGTGCTTGATCCGCGCGAGGGCTACGTGTTGCACGTCGAGCTTGGCGGCGGTTCCAGGGCACTGTTGTCGGATCAGGATTTCGTGCGCACCTACGCCCGTTTCGTTCGTTACCAGCCGGTGGGCGAGCGCGACGTGTTCATCGTCCGGGCGGAGGCGGGTGCCACCGTCGCCAAGAGCAGGGACGGCATTCCGCAGGATTTTCTGTTCCGTACCGGCGGATCGCAGTCGGTGCGCGGTTACGCATACGAAAGTCTCGGCGTGCAGGAAGGGCAGGCGACCCTGGGCGGTCGCTTCCTGGGTACTGCCAGCGCTGAGTACGTGCACTGGTTCCGCCCGCAGTGGGGCGTGGCCGCGTTCGTGGACGCAGGCGATGCGGCCGACGACCGCGACAGCTTCGATCTCAAGGTCGGATATGGCGTGGGTGCACGCTGGCGCAGTCCTGCCGGTCCCCTGGCGCTGGACCTGGCCTACGGTCAAGGGGACAAGCGGCTGCGCGTTCACCTCTCCATCGCGATCGCGTTCTGATCGGGTT
>DAOMNN010000165.1:0-4083 GCA_035443825.1 Rhodocyclaceae bacterium
TCGCGAGCACGATGTGTCCGTCGTGATCGAAAACCGGGGCGCAGAACGCATTGATTCCCGGAATCGGATGGCCCACGGCGCGCGCCATGCGGTGTGCGCGCACCTCGTCCAGGGTTTCCTCGATGTGCTTTTTCGACGGCCGCAGGGCGGGTTGGTCGGCGCTGGCGATTCGCGCCAGTTCCTCCTGCATCAGGGGCTGTGTCAACCGATCCGACAGGTAGGCCGCGAACACGCGTCCGGTGGCGGAATTGAGCAGGCTCATCACGGTGCCCGGGCGCATGTTCACATGAATCGGGCGGCTGCATTCCTCGATGCTGACGATGGTCGGGCCGTGGTTGCCCCACACCGACAGCGCGACGTTCTGCTGGATCTCATCGGACAGTCGGGCGACCTCCGGCGTTGCGACGCGCAGCGGATTGAGGCCCTGCAGGGCCGACAGACCCATCTGCAGGGCGAACGCCCCCAGGCCGTAGCGACCGGTGACCGGATCCTGCTCGATCAGGCCCAGCTTGCCGAAGCTCACGAGGTAGGGATGGGCCTTGGCCGCGGGCATGCCGGCTTCGCGCGCGAGGTCCTTGAGCATCATCGGCACCGCGTTGCGCACCAGTACCTGCAGCAGGGTGCCGCCGACCTCGATCGACTGGATGCCGCGCCGGTCGGGATTGCGGCCGTTGCTGCCGCTGTCGTCAGGTTTCGTGTTCAAGTCTCGTCCCCGTTTCGCGCGAATCTTAGCAGGGTTTCCCCGCTGCTCCGGACGGCAGGCACGGCGACGCAATCGATGTGGACTCGTAATTTACCATTAACGAACGCATTGACCAATGGCGAATCTAGGGCTAGGATGCATTCAACCCCAAACCCGACAGGAGAACGACAATGAACACCAAGGCGTTTGCCTCGCAGGCCGATCTGGAAGTCAAGCAGATCAGCTTCGACAAGCTCTCGGACAATGCCTACGCGTACACCGCCGAGGGCGACCCGAACACCGGCATCATCATCGGCGACGACTCGGTGATGATCATCGACGCGACGGCAACGCCGGTCATGGCGCAGAGCGTGATCGCGAAGGTGCGCGAGATCACCGACAAGCCCATCAAGTACGTCGTGCTCACCCACTATCACGCGGTGCGCGTGCTGGGTGCATCCGGGTACAAGGGCGAGGGGCTCGAGCAGATCATCGCCAGTCAGGACACTTATGAGCTCATCGTCGAGCGCGGCCAGCAGGACATGGATTCGGAGATCGGCCGTTTTCCGCGACTGTTCGATTCGGTCGAGAGCGTGCCGGGGCTGACCTGGCCGACGATTGCCTTCAAGGGCGAGATGACCCTGTGGATGGGCGAGCTCGAAGTGAAGATCATGCAGATCGGGCGTGGCCACACCAAGGGCGACACCATCGTGTGGCTGCCGTCGCAGAAAATCTGCTTCTCGGGCGACCTGGTCGAGGCCGACGCGGCGTGCTACACGGGCGACGCCTATCTGGCCGACTGGCCGCAGACGCTGGACAGACTCGCCGCTCTGGGTGCCGAGAAGCTCGTACCCGGCCGGGGCCCGGCGTTGATGAATCCCGACCAGGTGCACAAGGGGCTCGCCTACACCAGGGATTTCGTGACAACCCTTTACCGCAGTGCGCAGGAAGCGGTGGCACAGGGCATGGACCTGAAGGCGACGATGGAACATGCGCGCACGAATATGGATCCGAAGTTTGCGGACGTGTTCATCTACGAGCACTGCCTGCCCTTCGACGTGACGCGCGCTCACGACGAGGCCAGCGGCATTCGCGACCCGCGCATCTGGACGGCCGAGCGTGATCAGCAGATGTGGCACGCGCTGCAGGAATAGACGCTGGATCCGGCGCGACGCAGCGGGCGATCGGGAACGAACGTATCCTGACCCTGCCCCAGGAATACCAAGGAGGAGACAAGCGTGCTGAGCACATATCAGTACCCGAAGTTTGAATACCGGCGTCCGCCGGAGCTTGCCGATGAACGCGCAAGCCACCATTCGGTGGTGGTCGTGGGGGCCGGACCGGTCGGACTGGCCGCCGCCATCGACCTGGCGCAGCAGGGCCAGAAGGTGTTGCTGCTCGACAACGACGACACGGTCAGCATCGGTTCGCGCGGCGTGTGTTATGCCAAGCGAGCGCTGGAGATTCTCGACCGGCTCGGTTGCGGCGAGGAGATGGTCGGAAAAGGCGTGTCGTGGAACGTGGGGCGCACCTTCTTCCGCGAGGAGGAGGTGTTCAACTTCAATCTCTGCCCCGAACCGGACCATCACCGGCCGGGAATGATCAACCTCCAGCAGTACTATCTCGAGGAATACCTGGTGAGGCGTGCCCAGGCCCTCCCCGACATCGAGTTGCGCTGGAAGAACAACGTGATCGCGGTCACGCCCGACGAGGACGGGGTCAGCCTGCGCGTCGAGACCCCCGACGGCGCCTATACCCTGAGGACCGACTGGCTGGTGGTCGCCGACGGTGCGCGTAGCCCTGTCCGCACGATGCTGGGACTGGACATCGAGGGCAAGGTGTTCATGGACCGCTTCCTGATCGCGGACGTGGTGATGAAGGCGGACTTTCCGACCGAGCGCTGGTTCTGGTTCGACCCGCCCTTCCACCGCAACCAGTCGGTGCTCCTTCACCGCCAGGCGGACAACGTGTTCCGCATCGACTTCCAACTCGGCTGGCAGGCCGACCCGGAGGAGGAAAAGAAGCCCGAGAACGTGATCCCGCGCATCAAGGCGATGCTCGGCGACGATCGCGAGTTCGAGCTGGAATGGGTGAGCGTGTATACCTTCCAGTGCCGCCGGATGAAGGATTTCCGCCATGGCCGCGTGCTGTTCGTGGGCGACGCCGCGCACCAGGTTTCGCCATTCGGTGCGCGTGGAGCCAATTCCGGGATACAGGACACCGACAACCTGGTGTGGAAGCTCAAGCTGGTCATGGACGGCAAGGCGCCTGCCAGCCTGCTCGACACGTATTCCGACGAGCGAGTTTGTGCTGCCGACGAGAACCTGATGAACTCGACGCGTTCGACCGATTTCATTACGCCCAAGAGTGCGGTGAGCAAGACCTTCCGCAATGCGGTGCTGGGACTTGCCGAGCACTACCCGTTCGCGCGCGCGCTGGTCAATTCGGGTCGTCTCTCGGTGCCGAGCTTCTTGTGCGAATCGCGGCTCAACACGCCCGACGGCGATGACTTTGCCGGCAACATGCTCCCGGGGGCGCCGATGGACGACGCGCCCATCGAAGCGGATGGGGGCGAGAACTGGCTGCTCGAGATCCTGGGTAATCGTTTCCAGGTGTTGTATTTCACGGAAGATGCGGATGCGCTCGATGCGGCCGCCGCGGCGACGCTGGCCTCCCTCGCCGAAGGGCCGGTGCCGGTCGAGGCGATCGTGGTCGCGTCGCGTGGTGCGGCGCCGGGTGGCCTGCGCACGGTCATCGATGCCAGGGGCCGCATCCGCGAACGCTACGACATGCAGCCGGGCACGACCTACCTCGCCCGGCCCGACCAGCACGTCGCGGCGCGCTGGCGCGAACTCGATGCGAACAAGGTGCGCGCCGCGGTCGCGCGCGCCACCTGCAACGCCTGAAGGAGCGGAACATGGCACTGAATACGGAACCCAACTTCTTCGAGCCCGGCAAGCGCTACTTCCGCGCCTTTTCCCCCGGCGACGATTTCTACGAGGCGCTGATCGACACGCATCGCGACCTCACCGACGAGCAGAGCGCGATGGTCAATGCGCGCCTGGTTCTGCTTCTGGCCAATCACATCGGCGACATTTCGGTGCTGCGCGAAGCGATGAAGATCGCCCGCGACGGCGTCTGAGCCGCTCGACGAATCAAGGAGACGATCATGCTGATCAAGAAGATCCACCACGTCGCATACCGCTGCAGGGATGCACTCGAAACGGCGCGCTGGTACGAAAAGCACCTGGGCATGAAGCTGGTGCTCTCGATCGCCGAGGACGAGGTGCCCTCCACCAGGGAGCCGGATCCCTACATGCACATCTTCATGGATGCGGGCGCGGGGAACATCCTGGCCTTCTTCGAATTGCCCACGCGCGCGCCGATGGGGCGCGATCCGA
>DAOMNN010000166.1:0-4028 GCA_035443825.1 Rhodocyclaceae bacterium
GACATCCATGACGCCGCGACCCTCGAAAGGTTGCTCGCAGGCGCCGATGGGGTCGTCAATCTGGTCGGCGTCCTGCATTCGCGTTCAGGAACGCCATTCGGCCCGGACTTCGCACGCGCCCATGTCGAACTCCCCGCGAAGATCGTCGAAGCCTGCCGCAAGACCGGCGTACCGCGCCTGGTGCATGTCAGTGCGCTCGGAGCGGACGCCGACGGTCCCTCCGAATACCAGCGCTCCAAGGCGGCCGGCGAGGCGGCCGTGCGTGCCGGTGGCGACACGCCGGCCTGGACGATTCTGAGGCCGTCGGTGGTATTCGGTCGTGACGACAGCTTCCTCAACCTGTTCGCCGGACTGGTCCGGCTCTTTCCCGTGCTGCCCCTGGCCGGCGCGCAGGCTCGTTTTCAGCCCGTGTACGTCGAGGATGTCGCCGAGGTCATCTGGCACTGCCTGACCGACAGTTCAGCCGCCGGATGCACCTTCGACGTAGCCGGGCCTTCCGTCTACACCTTGCGGCAGCTCGTGGAGTACGTGTGCACACTGCTCGACAAACGTCGCCTGATCATCCCGCTCCCGGAGCGTGTGGCGATGCTGCAGGCGGCTTTGATGGAACTCGCGCCCGCACCGCTGATGAGCCGTGACAACGTGCGCTCGATGCGGGTCGACAACGTCGCCAATGGTCCCCCGCTGCCCTTCGGGCTCACTCCCACGGCGCTGGAAGCGGTGGCACCGTCCTGGATCGGCGGATCTTCCTTGCGTGCGGGCTTCTACCCCAGCCGCACACGCGCGCGGCGCGGACAGGACTGATGCAGACCTTCGTGGTCGGCGGCGCGGTACGTGACGGTCTGCTCGGACTTCCCGTGCAGGACCACGACTGGGTCGTCGTCGGGGCTACCCCAGAGGAGATGCTGGCCCAGGGGTTCCGCCCGGTCGGCAAGGATTTCCCGGTTTTCCTCCATCCGCAGACGGGAGAGGAGTATGCGCTGGCGCGCTCCGAGCGCAAGACCGGCCCGGGCTACAAGGGGTTTGCGTTTCGTGCCGACCCGGACGTCACGCTGGAACAGGACCTGCTGCGTCGTGACCTCACCATCAACGCGATGGCCCGCGACGCGGACGGGCATCTCATCGACCCATACGGGGGTCAGCGAGACCTCGAAGCACGCATCTTCCGCCACGTCAGTCCGGCATTCGCCGAGGACCCGGTGCGCATCCTGCGCGTGGCGCGCTTCGCGGCCCGCTTCGACGATTTCACGGTCGCACCCGACACGCTCGCCCTGATGCGGGCGATGGTCGACAAGGGCGAAGCCGACCACCTGGTCCCAGAGCGAGTATGGCAGGAGCTTTCGCGCGGCCTGATGGAGAGCACGCCCTCACGCATGTTCTGCGTGCTGCGCGACTGCGGGGCACTCGGACGCATCATCCCCGAGCTCGAGCAGTTGTTTGGAGTACCGCAGCCGCCGCACGCTCATCCGGAGGTCGACACCGGGCTACACGTGCTCGCCGTGATCGACCGTGCGGCGCGCACTGCCCAGCCGCTCGCGGTGCGCTGGGCCTGCCTGCTCCACGATCTGGGCAAGGGCGATACACCTGCCGAAATGCTGCCGCACCACCATGGGCACGAGGCCCGCAGCGCCGACCATGCACGCCGCGTATCGGAACGACTGAAGGCCCCGAACGACTGTCGTGATCTGGCGGAACTGCTCGCACGCGAACACGGCAACATCCACCACGCAGGCGAAATGCGCCCGGCCACGATGGTCAAGCTGCTGGAACGCACCGATGCGCTCAGGCGGCCCGAACGCTTCGGCCAACTGCTCCAGGCGGCCGAGTGCGACTTTCACGGTCGACCCGGCCACGAACCGCGCCCCTACGCGCCGACGAAGCTGCTCCAGGACGCACTGGCCGCCCTGCAGGCCATCGATTCCGGCGCGATTGCCCGCGCATGCAGTGACAAGTCGAGCATCCCCGAGGCCATTCATCAGGCACGCGTCGCAACCCTGAAGAAGGCCCTCGGTGTTGCTTTTTCGCACGGATCGTGACAATTCCAACGGCGACCCCGATCAGATTGCTCGCAGAATGACCCATGCGCACAGCGACAGGAGTACGGTACTGGTGAAGGGAAAGTGATAGGCGCGACCCCGAAAACTGAAGTTCAGATCACCGGGCAAGCGTCCGAGGCGCAAAGTGCGAGCGAGCTGCGACCGGAACAGACCTGTGACCAGGACCAGCATCACGATTACCACGACCCACTTGAGCATTTGGCCTCCGACCCGATGAGGGGTCATTAGACCTCGCATCGGATCGGTGGCGCAATGATCGGACGAGTCAGGCGCGCGAAGAGGTAGCCGATGATCACGCTTTACACCTGGAGCACCCCGAACGGGCGCAAGATCTCGATCGCACTCGAGGAGCTCGCGCTCCCGTACGAGGTCCGCCCGGTCGACATCACCAGCGGCGAGCAGCGCAAGCCCGATTTCCTCAAGCTCAATCCCAACAACAAGATCCCGGTCATCGTTGACCCCGACGGCCCCGACGGGAAGCCGATCACCGTCATCGAGTCGGGAGCGATCCTGATCTATCTCGCGGGCAAGACGGGAAAGTTGTTGCCCACGGATCTGCGTACGAGGCTGGAGGCCATTCAGTGGCTGATGTTCCAGATGGGGAGTGTCGGCCCGATGCTGGGGCAGGCACATCACTTTCTGCGTTTTGCACCGGAGGTGATCCCGTACGCGCTCGAGCGCTATTCCAAGGAGGCCCTGCGAATCTACGGGGTTCTGAACACGCGCCTCGAAGACCGTGAGTGGCTGTCTGGCGGCGAGTACTCGATCGCCGATATCGCAACCTTTCCATGGATCGCACGACACGACTGGCAAGGCATCGACCTCAAGCGTTTTCCGGAGGTCAAACGCTGGTTCGAAGCGATTGACGCTCGCCCGGCCGTCCAGCGGGGCATGGCGGTGCCCCAGTGAACAGATCGCGCTTCGGCGATCTCGAAGTCATCGTGCGCACGCCCGAGGGCAGTCCCGCATTCGCAACCCCGCTGCTTTTCATCCACGGCGCCTATACCGGTGCATGGTGCTGGGACGAGTACTTCCTGCCGTACTTCGCCGGACTCGGCCATTCGTGCTATGCATTGTCGCTCTCCGGCCACGGCGCGAGCCGGCGCCGCGCGTCGCTGGACAGCTTTTCGATCGGCGACTACGTAACCGACGTCGTCGAGGTCATTGCCGAACTGGCGCAACCGCCCGTGCTGATAGGTCATTCGATGGGCGGGATGGTTGTCCAGAAGTACCTGGAACAAGCCGCCGCGCCCGCTGCGGTTCTGCTCTGCTCGGTACCGCCGCAGGGCCTGATGGGTTCGGCACTGGGCCTGATGTTTGGAAAACCGGGCCTGCTCAGCGACCTCAATCGCATTCTCGGCGGGGGCCAGCCGCACCCGGCGAGTCTGCGCGACGCGCTGTTTCACCAGCCGATCGACGACGCTACCCTGATGCGCTACTACCGGAAATGCCAGCCCGAGTCGCACCGCGCAATCTGGGACATGACCCTGTTCAACCTGCCCCATCCGACGATGATGCATCGACCACCCATGCTCATCATGGGTGCCGAGTACGATCATCTCATCCCGCCCTCACAGGTGAAGATGACCGCCGCGACCTATGGCACCGAGGCCGAGATCATCCCCGACATGGGCCACGGGGTGATGCTGGAGCGCGACTGGCGCAGCGTTGCGGACCGAATTGCCGATTGGCTGCCCCGGCACATCCAGTGAAAGCGCTTGCACCAGGGGCTCCAGCTCAAGTACTTGCGGAAACTGCCGTTGAACTTGCTGGGCACTGCGGGAACGAAGCAGGCCATGATCGAGAAACCGTAACATCCCGGTGCGACGATGCGTGCTCATCGACCCGTCGCTCCCGGCCGATCACCGCACGATTCTGACGGGGAGACCATCATGGTGAGGATCATGGACATGAACACCGGCAAAGTCATCCGCGAACCGGACGTCTACGACGACCAGGTACTCGACGCCA
>DAOMNN010000167.1:0-3907 GCA_035443825.1 Rhodocyclaceae bacterium
ACGGTCGGCTTGATGCCGCGCCAGCGCTTGGCACCGGCCTTGCCCAGCTTCTCGAGGTTGTGCTCGACGTTGCCGACTTCACCGATGGTGGCGCGACACTCGGACGGCACCCGGCGCATCTCGCCCGAACGCAGGCGGAGCAGCGCATACACGCCTTCGCGCGCGACCAGCTGCACGCCAGCGCCGGCGGCACGGGCGATCTGCGCGCCCTTGCCCGGCTTCATCTCGATGCAGTGCACGGTCGAGCCGACCGGGATGTTGCGCAGCGGCAGGGTGTTGCCGGCCTTGATCGGGGCGTCGTTGCCCGCGATCACCTGGTCGCCGGACTTCAGGCCCTTGGGCGCGATGATGTAGCGGCGCTCGCCGTCGACGTAGCACAGCAGCGCGATGTGCGCGGTGCGGTTCGGGTCGTACTCGATCCGCTCCACGCGCGCCGGGATGCCTTCCTTGTCGCGCTTGAAGTCGATCAGGCGGTAGTGCTGCTTGTGGCCACCACCGATGTGGCGGGTGGTGATGCGGCCATGGTGGTTGCGGCCGCCGGTCTTGCCCTGCGGCTCGAGCAGCGGCGCGTGCGGCGCACCCTTGTGCAGGTCGGGCGTCGTCACGCGGACCGCGCTGCGGCGGCCGGCGGAGGTAGGCTTGAATTTCATCAATGGCATGGGAGCTTCCTCAGGCCGTCGCGTTGATCACGTCGATCGACTGGCCGTCGGCCAGCGTCACGTACGCCTTGCGCCAACTGCCGCGGCTGCCCTGGCGCTGGCGGAAGGACTTGCTCTTGCCCTTCACGTTCACGACGTTGACAGCCGAGACCTTGACGTCGAAGAGCTTCTCGACCGCGGCCTTGATGTCGGCCTTGGTCGCGTCCTTCGCCACTTCGAATGCGTACTGGTTGGACACTTCCTGCAGGCGCGCGGTCTTTTCGGACACGCGCGGCGCACGGATCACTTCATAGAGCTTGGCGTTGTTCATGCCAGCCACTCCTCGATCTTCTTCACCGCGTCGGTGGTGACCAGCACGCTGTCGGCACCGACCAGCGAGACCGGATCCAGCCCCTGCACGTCACGCACTTCGACGTACGGCAGGTTGCGCGCGGACAGGTACAGGTTCTCCGAGGCGTCCTCGGTCACGATCAGCGGACGCTTGCCGAGCTCGAAGCCCTTGAGCTTCTCGACCAGGCTCGAGGTCTTCGGCGCATCGACGTCGAACGACTCGACGACCTGGATCCGGCCCTGGCGGTTCAGCTCGGACAGGATCACCGCGATCGCGGCGCGATACATCTTGCGGTTGACCTTCTGCGCGAAGCTGCGCGGCTTGGCCGCGAAGGTCACGCCGCCGCCGACGAAGATCGGGGCCGTCAGGGCGCCATGACGCGCGCCGCCGCCCTTCTGCTTCTTCGACTTCTTGGTGGTGCCGTTGACTTCCGAACGCGTCTTCTGCGCCTTGGTACCGGCGCGACCGGCGTTGCGGTAGGCAACGACGACCTGGTGGACCAGGTCCTCGCTGAACTCGCGGCCGAAGATCGCGTCGGAGACGGACAGCTTGCTGTTGCTACCGGTGATGGCGATTTCCATCGTCGTCTCTCCTTATGCCTTGCTCGAGGGACGCACGATGACGTCGCCACCCGGGGCGCCGGGCACCGCGCCCCTGACGGCGATCAGGCCACGCTCGGCGTCGACCTTCACCACCTGCAGGCGCTGCGTGCTCTGCGTATCCGAACCCATGTGGCCGGACATCTTCTTGCCCGGGAACACGCGGCCCGGGGTCTGCCGCTGGCCGATCGAACCCGGCGAGCGGTGCGACAGCGAGTTGCCGTGCGTCGCGTCGCCCATGGCGAAGTTCCAGCGCTTGATCGTGCCCTGGAAGCCCTTGCCCTTGGTGACGCCCTGGACGTCGACCAGCTGGCCGACCTCGAAGATGTCGGCCTTGATCTCGCCGCCGACCTGGAAGTCGGCGATCTTGTCGTCGGCCACGCGCAGCTCCCACAGGCCGCGACCGGCCTCGACCTTGGCCTTGGCCAGGTGGCCGGCCTCGGGCTTGGTCAGCAGCGAGGCGCGCTTGACGCCGGCGGTGACCTGCACCGCGCTGTAGCCGTCGATCTCGACCGTCTTCACCTGGGTGATGCGGTTCGGGGTGGCTTCGATCAGGGTCACCGGCACGGACTTGCCGTCTTCGGTGAACACCCTGCTCATGCCGGCCTTGCGGCCGACAATGCCCAACGAATGAATCTTCGCGGTCATGGTGGCGTCCTCAGGTCAGCTTGATCTGGACGTCGACGCCAGCCGCGAGCTCGAGCTTCATCAGCGCGTCCACGGTCTTGTCGTTGGGGTCGACGATGTCGAGCACGCGCTTGTGCGTGCGGGTTTCGTACTGGTCGCGCGCATCCTTGTCGACGTGCGGCGACGTCAGGATGGTGTAGCGCTCGATCTTGGTCGGCAGCGGGATCGGGCCGCGCACCTGCGCGCCGGTCCGCTTGGCCGTTTCGACGATCTCGCTCGCGGAACGGTCGATCAGCCTGTGATCGAACGCCTTGAGCCGGATCCGGATTTTCTGGTCCGCCATGACGGAATTCCTTCGTTGAAAGAGCGACAGGCCCTGCGGCTGGGTGCGCAAGACCCCGTTTGGACCTTCGGCCTCCGGGGCCGACTGCTTCCCGGAACGCCTGGGGTGACTGCAAAAATCAAGGCAGACCGGTTGCCCGATCCGCCCAGACGGAGAACTGCAAGCGCAACAAAATGCCCCGCCTATGTGTCCCGGAGACCTCCGGAACGGGCGAAGCTCATGCCGCGCGACATGGTCCCTGTCTGGCGAAGACGAGGTGCATCCTGCCCCTCATTTCGCGGTTTCGCGGGTTCCGAAGACCGGTTGCCCGTGAAGAGTCAAACATTATGAAACCATTTCCGGGAGGATGCAAGGGGAGGCTTGCATCTTTTTTGCTTTGCAGCATCCCGTCGGCCCAGCCTGGGCGACTGCGCACCTTCGCTGTCTTCCCCGCGGAGGCGGGGACCCAGTGTCTTTGGCTGTGCCCTCCCCCGGCCTGGGACCGGAGGGAAAGCTGGATCCCCGCCTACGCGGGGATGATGTTCCGGCAGCCACGCGCCTGTGGCGCGTGGGCCGTCACATCACTTGACGATCTTCGCCACCACGCCGGCGCCGACCGTGCGGCCGCCTTCGCGGATCGCGAAACGCAGGCCTTCGTCCATCGCGATCGGGTTGATCAGCGCCACCTGCATCTTCACGTTGTCGCCCGGCATCACCATCTCCGTGCCCTCGGGCAGCGTCACCGCGCCGGTGATGTCGGTCGTGCGGAAGTAGAACTGCGGACGGTAGCCCTTGAAGAACGGCGTGTGGCGGCCGCCCTCGTCCTTCGACAGCACGTACACCTCGGCCTCGAACTCCGTGTGCGGGGTGATCCTGCCCGGCTTGGCCAGCACCTGGCCGCGCTCCACGTCGTCACGCTTGGTGCCGCGCAGCAGCAGGCCCGCGTTGTCGCCCGCCTGGCCCTGGTCGAGCAGCTTGCGGAACATCTCGACGCCGGTCACCGTCGTCTTCTGGGTCGGGCGGATACCGACGATCTCGATTTCCTCGCCCACCTTGATCACGCCGCGCTCGATGCGCCCGGTCACCACCGTGCCGCGGCCCGAGATCGAGAACACGTCCTCGACCGGCATCAGGAACGGCTTGTCGATGTCACGCTCCGGCTCCGGGATCCAGCTGTCCAGCGCTTCCACCAGCTTCACGATCGACGGCACGCCGATGTCCGACTGGTCGCCTTCCAGCGCCTTCAGCGCCGAACCGTGGATGATCGGGGTGTCGTCGCCCGGGAACTCGTACTTGCTCAGCAGCTCGCGGACTTCCATCTCCACCAGCTCCAGCAGCTCGGCGTCGTCCACCATGTCCGCCTTGTTCA
>DAOMNN010000168.1:0-3848 GCA_035443825.1 Rhodocyclaceae bacterium
TCAACGGAAGCCTTCTGGTGGCAGCAAGGCTTCGATGCTGCAGAGGCTGTAACCGCCGCGCTGAGCGAAGACTCCGAGAACGGGGAGGAATAGCAAGGCATGTCCCAACAACTCACCGACTTCGCGGCTAAGAACCGCCGCGACATTGATCCGTTTGAAGCGGCCTATCGCGCCAAGGCCGAAGCAAATCCAGAGCAGTACCCGCTCACCCCGCTCGCCGGACAACAGGGGCTACGGTATAAGTTCTATGTGGATTACTGCGAGACCCGAAACGTCAAGGAGAAAGGAGCCAGCCATGGGATTTCGAACTGTCGTAATGCTGAGCAACGACTACGCGCACGAGTGGGGACACGACCCGAAGCTTGGGGAAAAGATCGCCCACGCCATGAACTATGCCAATGATGAAGCGAACAACAAGGCCCGTCTCGGCTCGTACGGCACGGTGGTCGAATGTGTTCACGCCGATACGCAGACCATCGCAGTGCTCGATGGCTACAGCCGTTTCGATGCCATAGCCCATAAGGGCTGGTCGCGCGGCGAGTCGGCGGAAGACGTCGCGCTGCGCTTGCTCAAGGAAGCAGCCGACAAGCTCGGCTATCGTCTAACCAGGAAAGCAACGGCCAAGCAGGCGGCGTAGCCCCATATGCCGGGACAGCACCCGCAATGCTTGTTCTTTTCCGCGATAAATGCGGAAGCAATTTCATTCACGCGTACAGCCGGCTTCGGCGTAAAGTGGTTTGCACTCGCCCCACGCACGGGTCGGTAGCCCTTGCCGCGAAAAAGCTCAATTGATTAGGAAAGGGATGGTGAAGATTTACAGCCTGCGCTTATCGGCAGAGCAAAATGCAGCGTTCGAACGTTTTGAGGCGCTGACTTCCTGCGAGCCGTTCGGGATACACGAGTTTGAACGCGGCGAGATGAGCGCGCGCGAACTGTGGGAAAAGAACATCGCATGGGTTGTTGGGGTTGCGAACGACGCTCAGCAGATCCGGTTCCCTGGCGGCATGACGAGCAGCGATCATGAGTGATTCGCCTGGTTTCATTTGCGAATTGAACCGTGCCGAACTGGCAGCGGTCCTCGCCATGCGAGCAGAGCACGATGCTCAGGCCACGCGTCGCGCCTTCCAACGCAAAGCAATTGCCACGGCGCATGCGTTCGAGACGTGGTCCATCATCACAGGTGACGGGCTCACATTCTCGACGTTCGTGAACTCATTCGGCTACCAAGAGCGCGACGGCAAGCAGATGTACGATGCTGTTCAACGGATTCAACAAGCTGCACTGCCGCCATAACCACAAAAACGATATGGCAACCCAGGATGACCTCCGTACTGTCTTGCGGCAGTTGCACGCCAGAGGTGTAGAAGAGATGGCGGCTAGCACTATCGCAGAGCTGCTGTGGCCTAACGGCCGGCACAACAATGCCCGCGGACAAGTGTTTCACCTGGGAGCGTCGGTCGCGGCACGTATGCTCCGCCAGTGCCCGGCTGTATTTGAGACAGAAAACAAGCGGTGGATTCTGGTCCCGGAGCGGCTTTGCGAAGAATTTACCACTGGATCGAAAGCAGCTCCGGAAAGCACGAAGAACGACAACGACAAGATTCATGAGCATCACAGACGAAATCGTTGATGCAACGCAGGCTGTTTTCCTGCGTCCATGGTCGAACGGGCCGCGCTCGGAATCGCCGGCTTGCTGCGCGAGCACCATATCACTCGGTATTACGGGAAATTTTGAACGATGAGCCACAAACTGATCCAGCGCTTGCGCCTGCAACCCCATGACGACGGCGGCCCATCTCGGATGGACATGCTGCGGGAGCGCCACGAGGCGGCCGATGAACTTCAACGCCTCACTGACCAGATGGAGCGGGCAGCCATTGCATGCGCGCACGGCGAGTCCGAAGTTGCGCGTCGCATCTTGTTGGACGCATTGAACCAGAACTGATCCGGGGAAATCGAGATGACCTCAAAATTGGTCGGCAATGATCTGTCGCTCGTGGAGCGACTCAGAAGGATGGAGGGGATGGGCGACTACCAGCTTGCAGCACTCATGGACGGGGTCGGACCGAAAGCCGCTGATCAGATCGAAAGGATGCGCGCTTTGCTTGAACGTCAGTGGAAAGCAGATGCCGAACTCTTTTCAATGCGACATGCTGCAAAAGGAATTGCGTACGAAGATGCGCTGAAAGAGCATGATGCCGCACACAAAGCCATCGGCGACTTCCTCATGTCAAGCCCGGTTTGAACGAGTGGAAATCATGGCCACCGAATCAAGCGCATGCGAGTGCCATCGATGCATTAGGGAGAAACGCCTCGGCTCTATGGTTTTCGGCGCCTTCCTTCCCCTTTCCGCGACGAAGCTGATCGTCTGTCCTCGGTGTGGCAACAAGCGCTGTCCGCATGCGAGTGATCACGACCTCGAGTGCACCAACAGCAACGAACCTGGTCAGCACGGAAGCGCATACGAGTTCGTCTAAAGTAACGGTGAACATGCCGACGCTGGCCTACGTCCGCGAGATCGGCTGAACCAGTGCGCGACAAGGCAGTCCTGCCAATGAACGGGAGGGCACGAACCTTCGCAGAACCAGCCTCGCAGACCGCGGGGCTTTTTTACGTCTGCCGTCGCAAGGCGTTGAGGTGGTCGCCCAGCATGCTCGCTCCCGGCCCCCAGCGTCTCGTATTGCCACGCGTCCCCCTAACACCCTCGCAACGCACTACGACGCTCGCACCTACAAGGGCTGCGCGTCTCTCCCTGGGGGAAACCTGCCCCGCCCACCATTCTCGTCTCGAGGAACCCTCCTCGAGGAGTTCCAGACACAAGGAGCAACCCATGAGCAACTGGGAAAACAACGCTATTCAGTTCCCTCGCCTGCTGACCGAAATCATGGCCACGCAGGACACCCTCGACATCCCCGCCTTAGCCGAGTCCATGGATCTCTCCATCGATGAGGTTGGCGAGCTCTTCGACCGCGCCAGCGCGGCCTGGGAGCGCATCAAGGCCACCAACGCTGCAACGTACGAGATCCAGATCAACCGCTTCGACTACGAAGCAAACGTTGTGGGCGCTCACGCGGTCGATCTCAGCCTCGAGCAGATCTCGGACATCGTGGATCACGCGCGACAACTGATCCTCGTACACCGAAGCCCTCGGCGATCCAGCGGGGACACCGAAGGTCCGCTCGCCGAACTCGAAGAGGCACTGGAAACCGCGGGTCTGTTTGATGCACCTCTGGATTGATATTGACCACGAACCCGCGACTCGACTCCCGTCGCGGGATTGCACGCTGTCTAACAACGAGTTAGGAGCAACAGCCATGTTCCCTGTTTCGAACAACATCTATGCCCCGCTTGCGGGCTTTTATGCGTCCCCGATGTATCTGCTCATTACTGACGACTTTGGGAACGAGATTGTCACCAATTGGCCGATCTGCGAGATCCGCTACAGCCAAATTCACTAATCATTAGATCAATCCGGAGAATCGGATGACACACGCCAGGACTAAGCACTACAAGGTCACGTATTCCGATGGCAGCCACGTTCTCGAGCCATTCAACGAAGCGCAGGCAAACGAGTACGGCACAATCCTTGAGACGGACGGAATTGCACTCGATGCAGCTATTCGGATGACGGATAAATGGAATGCGCAAGCGAGACTTCAAGGAAACGCCGTGCGCTATTCCATCCCATTCGTCAGCAAGGCACGTACCGAGCTTGCCACGATGCATGAGGCACAGTTTAGCGTCACGATGCAATGCACACGACGCATCAGCCCCCACAGATTAGCTTCAGCCGTTCAAGTCGCGCTCAATGCCGCACTAGACGCCGACATACCCGGCACCGAATGCCT
>DAOMNN010000169.1:0-3823 GCA_035443825.1 Rhodocyclaceae bacterium
GGGTGAGGGCACACGTCAAAAACACAACCCCTTGGCTATTTCGTTTCTCGAGGCATGGCAACGCCAGCGCAGCCACTGCTTCCTGGACGCGCACCAGGGCGTCCGAAGCGCTGGTCGGCTGTAGAGCCGTGGAGGCGCAGCCCTCTGGCGCGGGGAGGGTGTTCTGTTCTATTGGCTGGGTAGAATCTTCCCCAGATGCCGCTGTCTCGGTAGTTGGTGCGTTCTCGACTGGAGACCCTGCGGAGAGCGATTCCTTCGCCGTCGTATCGCTGAGCTGGGGCGCGGTGGATCCACTCGGCAAGGACGGGGCGTGGCCGGCAGCATCGGTAGACCGGGATGCCCTGGCTGCTCGAGCGGCTGCCTTCTCGTCCGCAGCAGCTTGCAGACTCATGATGCTGTCTAAAATTTCTTCGCTTCCGAAACCATCGTCCTCCGACCTGGTCGCTCTTCGCTTCATCCCGGAGGGAGCCTTAGTCGCGGGGTTGTGCGATCGCTCGTGTGCTCGATGCGTTGAAGGCGTGACTTCTATCGCTTCTCGGCAGTGGTCGGGGGTGGGTTGCAGAGCTTCGTCGGTGATGGGGTTGCCTGCGCCAGGCGATGACGCCCCTCCATCCTGGTTTGGGTCGGTGGGTGCAGTTTGTGAACCAAAGACAACAGGAGGATAGATTTCAGGCTCTTGCGTGTTGGGCGGGACGCGACCTTCTGCATCTACTTTTGCCTCAGGATCCTTGTCGACGATCTCCTCGACCGCCAGGGACTGCGTTCCGGGCTCCTGGTCTGAGACCGCCCCGGGCTTGGGCTTGTTGATGGCTTTATGAACGCCCATCAGTGGGCGGACCACCTTGGGTACCAGCCGGCAGTCCTTCAGGTTGCCCAGATGAGCAAGGGCGCCCCGGATCTCAAGAATCACTGTTGCAGGGTCTGTCTCAAGCAGAAGTTCGGAGATCGCCTTAGGTGGGTCAGGCCGGAAGGCGCGCTCGTCATACCACTCGACCGTGAAGAGCGCCGTCTTGTGCGAGTATCGTTTCCCGTCGTGCTCGACAACCAGGAGCCCGAGCTTGTCGAGGCTACGCATCACGTCTTCCGTGAGGTGGGACCGGTTATCACCTTTACGGGCCGCAGGCGTCGCTAGTTTGGGATCGCCGATCGCAGTTGCGACGGCTTTGCAGAGTGCGGCCTCCTTCAAGTAGATGCGTGTGCCGTACTTGTATCCAATGCGGAATGGCCTCTTGCTGCCGTTGACAGCGTGAGGCATGGCAAGAATATCAATCACATGATGAACAAGCATCGCCTCCTGCTCGTCAAGATTCTCGGTGCTGACTGAGGGGCTGGCCGTGCTCGCCGGTGCTTCCAACGCGGCCGGCGTGTCGCTGCGCGGACCCGAAGTGTTATCGGAGTTAGAACTGGCGGGATGAGTGTTCTCATCTTGCTCGTCTTGAGTGGCTTCCAGTTCAGATCCTGACCAGCGCGTACCATGGCCCCTGGAAAGTCCAGGCGTGACAGGGGCCCCCTTGTGGAGCGGATTTTTTCCTTCCCATTCGCCTGCCGCCAAGTCGGCCTCGAGAAGAAGCTCCATTAGTGCGCGTGACCGATCATCAACGTGCCGCGGCAGCGCCTGCGGATGGTGATAGTAGCCCACCGCGTTGAAGAGCACTTCACGGTCTTCCTTTGGGAGGTCCCAGACCTCAGGCAAGCGAGCAAGCAGAAGTCGACCGGGGCGGTCGTGATCCGGCAGGACCTCGCTCACGTGGCCTTTCTGGTCCATCTTGTAGGCGTCAACTTTGCCGATGTCATGCGCGTACGCGATCAGCGGGATCATCGGGTCTGCACGGTCAAACAAGAACTGAGGATCTAGGAGCGCGGTGGTCTTCTTGCCGGACTTGCTGTAGCTGCCGTCGAAGGCGAATGCTTGAGCCTTCTCCATCATCATGTCGACCACGACACAGGTGTGCTCGAAAAGTGATCTGCCGCCATGTCCATACTTGACTGGCGCAGCAGGCAACTCCATGTGTGCCGCGTAAACTTCAGTCACGGCCTCGAACACTGCATGTATGTCTGGGCGAGCCTGCCTAACATGCGCAAGCCACTCGCCGAGGGGGTGCCCCTCATCTGGGACAAACTCCGAACCAGGCAACCTCTTGGGGGGTAGCAGGCCCTTAGGCGTGGGGCCGATTGTGATTGCGAGGCCTCGAGACGCCGTTCCGGAGAGTTTTTCGAGGCGATATTTACGCCGACGAATCAGGTACGCAACGGGATATGCAACCCCTAGAACGATGGCCAGCAAGACGACGGCCAGCTTGCTAACGGAGGCGGAAAGATTCGCGGAAGTGAAGTTGGAAAGATCCCCGAGCGACAGCGATGTCAGCAATAGCCACCAAAAGGCGACGACGATCGCTCCGGAGCGCAGGAGGGGGTTGTTCATCTCGCACGAAGGCTACCTGAGCCGCCGAGCGTAAATTTCTTGAGTGCTTTCTCCGCTGCTTGTGTCGCGGCAAACTCAGTTTCGAACTCTCTGTCACGAGCGCGTAAGAAAGTTGTAAGGACGCGTTCAAATGTTGACTTCAGGCGCCCTGAAATGCGCACCTCAACGTTGTTGATGATCGCCCCTTCTACATACTCGAGTTTGTCGATCAGGGATGCGATCCGACCGGCGTACACCTTGGCAGACATATCCTTCGGTGCCCCAAACCACTGGTCTACGTCGTTGGTGTTGATTGTGATGGAAGAGATGCCGTACAGCGGCACATCCGGTAGCCCGCCGGCCTTGATGGCTTCTGCGTTCTCCGCCGCTGCCGCTATTCTTCCTGGAAGCGGGGGGGTCTCAAGTACCTGATCTAGAAAGTGATACAGGTCAGATTTCGGGCACGCAATCCAGAAATAGGCCGCACCTCTGCCTTTCTTGAGGTCCAGGCGGGTTCGGTCGAACACGCCGTCGAAGATGTCTTCCGCCATGGAACCAACCCAGTCAATGTCATACGCGAGACGGCAGGGTGATGTCGACGTGTTCATGATACCCAGGATTACATGAATATGTTCTGTGTGAATTGTGGACGTCATGTGGCGTGCGTGTCAATATAGCTCATAAGGTTTTTTGTGCCTTTAGCATGATGTCTCTGTATAATCTAAAGAAAAGTAGAAAGGCGCCCCTCGCAGGAGCATTCAATGAGCGTTAGCACCCCTTCCAGGTCCCGTGTGTCGAAAACCGACGACCGCGAGGATTCCTTGGTCTTTCCGGCTCTTGCGGCCCTGTTCGGTGCAGAGACGTTTGACGATCTGCCCATGTTGGTTCAGCAGGGGGTCGATGTGCTTGACCCCTCGCTACGCAAGGCGAAGACGATCAATCACGAAGAGATTGAGCTCTCGCTCGCCCAGCAGCTCGAGAAGTTTGTTCAGTTCGACGAGTGCGCCGCTGCCGGTTTCGTTGCGATTGCACTCTTCAGTCAGATGGATCACATCCCTGGTAACGTTCGGTCGGAGCTCAACTCTCTGCTTGAGCTCGTTCTGACCAAGCTCGAGCAGAAAATCGCATAGCTGGCCGCGGGGTTATGCACAGAAATTGTGGATAACCTTGTGCACAAGCACGTTCATCACTGAGTCAAGCCGCGTAGCGACGGGCAGTAAAAAGCGCTGAGCAAAAAAGAGGCGCGTGCTGCCGGCACCAGGTTGAGCCTTCTCTGACTCAGCTCTGAGATGCGGGCGTAAAAAAACCCGCGAGCGTGGCTCAGCGGGTTCGGGTGGATTACGGACTGCTGGACGGCTTAGGCCGGCACCGAGCCGCCGATGTGAAACGGGTTGTCTGGCGATTCAAAATCGCCGAACCCGG
>DAOMNN010000170.1:0-3766 GCA_035443825.1 Rhodocyclaceae bacterium
CACGCCGGCACAACAACCCCCCGAGATGCTCGAGGCGAGCTGGAACGACGTGCAGCCGGTCGATGTTCTGGGCCTGGAAGTCGGTTATCGTCTGATTCCGATGGTGGATCGCTCGCAGGACGGCGAGCTGCTCAAGCGCATCCGCGGGCTGCGCAAGAAATTTGCGCAGGACGTCGGTTTCCTCGCGGCGCCGGTTCATATCCGCGACAACCTCGAACTCAAGCCGAATGCGTACAGGATCACGCTCAAAGGGGTGGAGATCGGCAGCAGCGAGGCGTATCCGGGTCAGTTCCTGGCGATCAATCCGGGCAGGGTCACGGGCCCGCTGTCAGGCCGCGAGACGCGTGATCCCGCGTTCGACCTGCCAGCCTTCTGGATCGATCCGGGTCAGCGCGAACAGGCACATGCGCTCGGTTACACTGTGGTCGATGCGAGCACGGTCGTCGCAACGCATCTGAATCATCTCATTCTCGCCCATGCGGCCGAGCTTCTCGGTCGGCAGGAGACGCAGGCGCTGCTCGATCATATCGCAAAGGATTCTCCCAAGCTGGTGGAGGACCTCGTGCCGGGTGTGCTTCAGGTTTCGGTGGTACAGCGCGTGCTTCAGTATCTGCTGGAGGAAGGCGTCAATCTTCGCGACATGCGCAGCATCATCGAGGTGCTCGCCGAACATGCGCCGCGGACCCAGGATCCGCTCGAGCTCACGTCGAAGGTCAGGCAGGCTTTGGGCCGGGCAATCCTGCAGAGCCTGTTTCCGGGCAGCAGCGAGGTTCAGGTCATGGCACTGGAACCCACCCTGGAGCGTATCCTCATGCAGGCGATGGCGTCGGGTGGTGGCGAGGGCGGCGCGATCGAACCCGGACTTGCCGATGGCTTGCTGAGACAAGCGGCGGAGGTCGCCCAGCATCAGGAAGATATCGGCCTGCCGCCGGTGTTGCTGGTGCCGCCACAGTTGCGCTGGCTGTTGTCGCGCTTCCTGCGCCGTGCCGTGCCGTCGCTCAAGGTCATCGCGAATACCGAGGTGCCGGAGTCGCGCACGGTTCGCGTGACGGCCATGGTTGGCGGGGTCGCAGCCTGATCCCGGCATGAGGGCGCTGGGCGGCCTCGGTCACCATTGGACGATGCGCCCCAGTCGTCCGGATTCATGGAATTGGCGGGGGTAATCGTGCTTATTCCGGTCTATCGAGCGGCGCGACCGAAGACATAATCGGGTCATGCTGCGCGGAGAGCGCGCAAGTTTGGAGAAACGAGATGAACGTCAAGCGCTACTTCGGCAAGACTGCCCGTGAGGCACTTCGGACCCTCAAGGCCGAACTCGGGCCGGATGCGATCGTCCTTTCCAATCGCGCCGTCCAGGATGGTGTGGAGATTCTGGCGCTGCCTGCGGAAGCGGTGGGGGCGATCGAGGCAAGCGCTCAGTCCGCGCCGCCGCGTTCCGCCGCTGGTCCGGGGGATTTGCGTAGCCACGCTGCGCCAGACGGGCCCGCGGTCGAACCGGAGGACAGCGACTATCGCGTCAGTCTGTCGACCCGTTCTCCGGTGCAGGAGACTGCCCGCCAGGTTACGCCGTCAAGGCCGGCGCCGCCACTCGTCAAGCCCTTTTCGCCGCCGCGGATGGAAACGCCGGATTACCTGATCCGAAAGCGTGGCTATCAGGACCAGGCGCCGGGTCCCGAACTGGCCTGCGATCTGTCGCCGCATCTGCCGAGAGACCCTGTCGTGCACATGCCGTCGAAGGATTTCGCAGGGCTTGCCAGCGAGGGTCGCCCGGCATCGGAGCAGGCGCGGCACAATCGCCGCGCGGAGGACGAACGCATTCGCGCGCTTCAGGACGCCAATGCAAATCTCATGAGCGAATTGAGCGGAATCCGCGGCATGATCGAACGCCAGCTTGCGGGATTCGCGTGGAGCGAAACGCGTCGCAACGCACCCGCGCGGGCGGAGATCGTGGGCGAACTGCTTGAAGCCGGATTCTCCGGCAGCCTCGCCAGGCAACTGGCCGAAACCGTGAGTGAGGGCGCAACCCTTCAAGCAGCGCGCGAAACGGTCAGGGCGGCTCTGGCGCGCGATCTGCGCGCAATGTCGTCGGACGCCGATCTGATCGATCAGGGGGGGGTCTATGCCCTGGTCGGGCCCACCGGCGTCGGCAAGACTACGACCACAGCGAAGATCGCGGCGCGATGCGTGGTGCGACATGGTGCCGAAAAGCTCGCGCTGATCACGACCGACGGCTACCGCATCGGTGCTCAGGAGCAACTGCGCATCTACGGACGGATCCTCGGTGTGCCCGTATTCCCCGTTCGTGACGCATCCGATCTGCGTCAGACGCTGGCCGAACTCTCCGGCAAGCACATGGTACTGATCGACACCGTGGGCATGAGTCAGCGCGACCGGATGGTTGCACAGCAGGCGGCAATGCTCGCCGGTGCCGGGCGTGTGCGCCGCTTGCTGCTGTTGAACGCAACCTGCCGTGGCGACACCCTGGACGACGTGATTCAGGCCTACCGCGGGCCAGATCTGGCAGGTTGCATTCTGACCAAGGTCGACGAGGCCGCTTCTCTTGCACCGGCCATTGGCGCAGCGATCACCAGTGAGCTCGAGGTACTCTACGTGACCAACGGGCAGCGTGTTCCGGAGGATCTGCACCTGCCCAATCGCGCGTACTTGTTGCATCGGGCGATGCGCGCACAGAGCGAGGATTCGCCCTGGAAGCTCCAGGGGGACGAAGCGGCCTTCATGATGGCGGCCAGCGGGACGGAGCGCTGACATGATCGATCCGAGTGAAGATCAGGCGGCCGGGCTGCGCCGTCTGTTCCGTCGCTCTCCGCCCACGGTGGTGGCGCTCTATGCGACGGGACGCAATCGGGCGGGGGTGGCAGTGCAGACGGCCTACCGCCTTGCCGGTCGGGCAGAACGCGTGCTGCTTCTCGACGAAGCCCCCGGCGACAGTGCCCTGTCGACGGTGCTCGATCTTCCTCCCGGGGTGGATCTGTTGAGTGTGCTGGGCGGCCGACTCGATGCACTGGAACTCGTACAGCCGATACCCGGCCTGATCGGGCGGGTGCCTGTCTGCGCCGCAGCACTCGCACTCCCCTTGCTCGACGAAGAGCGGCGCCACGCATTGGTGTCGGCCCTGCGCAGTCTTCACCGTCATGCCGGCTTCGTCGTCATTCATTCGAGCTGTGACTCCGCCGACGATCCGTCTCCATTCATTTTCGCCGCCCCGCGACGGCTGGTGGTCGCAGAGGCGAGCCGCAGCGGCGCGAGGTCTGCGTACCAGGTGATCAAACGACTGGCTGCGGCCGGTGCGGGGTCCTTGCACGTGGCGGTATCGCGTGCGCGCAGCAGGGCGGATGCGGCGGCCTTCTTCTCCAGCCTGGATGCGCTGGTCCGGTCGCATGTCGGTGTCCCACTTGCGTGGTTGGGCGAAATCGAACGTGACGATATTGCCAGCGGGCTGGTGTGCGATGTTTCCGAATCCTCTCCGCGTGAGCCCGAGGCGGCTTTCCTGAGGCGCCTGGCTGCACTGGGCGGTACTCGCCCGGATATGTCATGAATCGCACGCGCCCTCGCTTGGGCATTGTTCCGTATGGAAACCCCGCTCACTCGGGCGTAGGAACCACTACGTCGCTCCTTCACGGCATTCCTCTACGAAACAAATCCCTGCGCGATCATCACGCGCATTCGCGAAACATCCAGGCTGGCATGTGCCTGCAGTTGCGCAAGGACGGCTAAGGCGATGTCCATGTTCTACTCGCACGGAAAA
>DAOMNN010000171.1:0-3730 GCA_035443825.1 Rhodocyclaceae bacterium
CTGGTTGAAATCACCGGTTTCACGCTCGACCAGCACCTCGCTCTCGACCGGCATCGATCGGGCGGACGCACCCCCCAGACAGGCAACGAGTCTGGAGATCAGGGTCTCGCCATGCTGGCGGGTTTCGGAATCCATCGCCGACTCTTCGCCCAGCAGATCGAGAAGTCTTCCGAGATGATCGCGGCAGGCGAGGAACAGACCGATCATGTCCTCCGAAAGGGCCAACTCGCCGTCGCGCACCTTGTCGAGCACGCTTTCCGCCTCATGGGTAAAGGCGACGATGTCGTCGAATCCGAACAAGCCTGCCGAGCCCTTGATCGTATGCGCGGCACGAAACACGGAATTGATCGCCTCGGCGTCGTCCGGTGCGTCTTCGAGCCTCAGCAGCCCTTCCTCCATTGCTTCGAGCAGGCCGCGACTTTCGGCCAGAAAGGTCTGCAATGCGTCCGACATCGTGCTCATGAGTACCTCTGAATGTCTTGAAGCTTCACGCACGCATCCCCCCGACGGGGACGCGGGCAGTGCGAATTGCGGCGTTCATCAGGCTTTCCCTGCCGGGATCACGAGCGGATCGCCGAACCAACCGGCGAGGTTGTACAGCTCGGTCAACTCCATGACGGCGGGGCTGTGTCCCGTGAGGGCAAGGCGCTTGCCCTGGCGACTCGCCTCGCGTTTGAGGAGAATGAGCAGTTGAACCCCGGCGGTATCGATCTCGGTCACGCTCGCCAGATCGATCTCCAGATCCTCTGCCCCGGCAAGCGCATTCATCAACTCGGCCTTGGACTCGTCCGCCGTATAGATGCTCAGCTCACCCTCGGGACGGAATCGAACTCGCTCCTTGTTCATCGCGGCGTTCCTTTCAGGGCAGGATCAGCTTGGACACGGCGTTCAGCATCTGCGGCGGCTGGAAGGGCTTCACGACCCAGGCGCGCGCACCGGCCGCCTGGCCCTCCTGCTTCTTGGCCTCGCCGGCCTCGGTGGTGAGCATGATCACCGGCGTGAACTTGTAGGCCGGAAGCGTCTTCATCTGCTTGACGAAGGTGATGCCGTCCATGTTGGGCATGTTCACGTCGCAGATGATCAGGTGGATCTTGCGGCCGTCCAGCTTGCCCAGCGCGTCCTTGCCGTCACACGCTTCAAGTACGTCGTACCCGGCCCCCTTGAGTGCGATCCCGACGACCTGGCGCAGGGTTGCCGAGTCATCCACGATCATGATGTTCTTCGCCATGTATTGCCTCTTGCTTCAGAAAAAGGTTATTTCGTCGGCGGCGGCCGAGCGGTTGTGCACGCCTCGGTGCAGATCCTGCTGTTCCAGCGTGGTGTAGGTGCGCGAAAGTTCGTCGAGCCACGCCTGCGCGTCGACCGAGCTCTCGCCTTCGGCGAGATGCCGCTCCAGTCGGTCCAGATCCGCTGCGACGTGACCGAGGATCTGGCTGATGCGGTCCTGGAACTGGAGCGATACGAGAACCTCGGCGACAGTGTTCTGAACCGCATGACCCTCGTCCTGGAACTCGGCTGCCGCCTGGGTCAGATAGCCGACGGTGTCACCGAAGACCTTGAGCACACCCTGGATGATCTGCTCGGACTCCTGCATGGCCTGCTCTTCGAGAACCGCGTGGTGCTCGGTCATCTGCACGATGGTCGCTATGGTCTGCGCGACGGCGTCGACACGCTGCGCGATCTGCTTGCCGGAGTTGTCCGACTGCGTCGACAGCTTCCTGACTTCGTCGGCGACCACGGCGAAACCACGCCCGGCTTCACCGGCCCTGGCCGCCTCGATCGCCGCGTTCAGTGCAAGCAGATTGGTTTGTGAGGCGATACCGGAGACGGTCCCGGCCATTGCCTTGAGGTCATCCGAGAACCGGGCGATCTCCTTGATGCGGGAGAACATCTCGGATCTCGCCGCCACGCCCGCACGGAGTCGGTCGAGCATTGCGGAGAGGTCGCCACGACCCTTCTCGATCAGGTCGATGACATTGCGCTGTTCACCAGAGTCGCCACCGATCATCCCGTCCGCGGCATTGCGATAGACGTCGAGGGCATTGCCGAGCCGGCCGTTGATATCCGAGAAACTCTCGGTCAGGCGCCCAATGGCGCCCTCGGACTGTCCGCGTGCGGATTCGATCTGACGCGACCAGATCGGCAGTACCTGTATGCACAGTTCCTCCAGCCCTTCGACGCCGGAAGTGGCAGACGGCTCCTCCGGCCGCTCCGACACGGCTTCTGCGGAATCGGCGGACCGGTCGTTCGCGCCCGGATCGACACCTCCGGCACGCACCAAGGCAGCCGCGATCACACCCCCGAAAAGCGGGAGGGATGCCCAGACAAGCTTTCCTTCCGGCGCGACGAATGCCGTCACCCCGGCACCGAGCAAGCCCGTCAGAACAGGCGCAATGAGCGCGGACACCTCCCCCGCCTTCATCTCGAGGCCCTCCGGCACGACGCCTCCGGGTCACCGTCGCGCGGTGCCTCGGAAAGGGCCAGCAGCCGCGCGACCAGCGCTTCGAACTCCATCGACTTGTCGAAGAAGGCGTCGGCACCCGCGGCGATCGCCCGTGTACGGCATTCGCAGTGGTTGGAGAAGACGAACACGCTGGCATGAGGGCATTCGGATCTCACCAATTCGACTGCTTCAAGACCCTCACCGTCGGGAAGCTCCACATCCAGTACCACTGCATTGGGCTTCAGGGCACGACATCGCCCGGCAACCTCCCCGAGCGAGCGGGCAACGGACAACGCAGTGAAGCTCTCGACCCCGCCCAGGAGATCGATCAGTCGCCGGTAGACGGCGGACGAATCGTCGACGATCAACAGCTTCAAAGTGCGGCTCCCGCATCAGCATCGTTGTCGTCATGATTGCAGGGCACGCGGGCGGGGAGAATCGGTCGGCATTTCTCATGCCTGTCGGGGCAGGACTATTTTGATGTAGGGATATCCTTACCCACCCGGTCCGGACTGTCGGCACGCACGGGCCGGGGGCCGGGAGGCCCCGCACGACCGAACCCGCGACACGCACGCTGCCGGCGAGCCGGTCAGGACTCGATCAGGCCATGCCTGAGCGCGTAACGCACCAGTTCGCTCAGGGATTCGAATGCCATCTTCTGCATCAGGCGGAACTTGTGGGTGCTGACGGTCTTGGGCGAGATGTGCATCCTTTCGGCAATCTCGTTGACCCCGAAGCCCTGCGCCAGCAAAGTGAAGATCTGGAACTCGCGGTCGGAAAGCCGGGCGTGCAGGTCCGGGGTCGAAGCACGATCGCTCTCGAACACCAGACGGGACGCCAGATCGGGTTCGATGAAATGCCGTCCCGCTGCGCAGCGGCGAATCGCATCGAGCAGCATCTCCGGATCGCTGTCCTTGGTCAGGTAGCCCGTCGCACCGGCCTTGATGGCGCGCGCCGCGATCTGGCTCTCGCCATGCATGGACAACACAAGGATCGGCAATGCGGCGTTTTCCACCCGCACACGCTTGACCAGTTCCGGGCCATTCGGCCCGGGCATGCTCATGTCGGTCAACAGCAGGTCGAAACCTCCGGCGCGGACCTTTTCCACCACCTCCCACCCATCCCTGGCTTCGCCTGCAAGTACGATGTCGGATGTGAGCGCAATCAGCCGGCACAGCCCATGCCGGACGATGGCATGATCGTCAGCGATCAGTACGCGAATCGTCATGATGCAATGCTTCCGCGGTCGATCATCGATATCAGAGGAAGAAAATACCCAACGAACGA
>DAOMNN010000172.1:0-3690 GCA_035443825.1 Rhodocyclaceae bacterium
AGCGCCCGCCATCCCGCTACGGTCGTCTTGTCCGCCTTGGCGGTGAAGCGCCTTCCACCAAACTCCGCGATGACCCGTGTCTCCACGAACTCCCTGTGGGGCATGAGCGCCATCAGGTACCGCAGGGCGATGAGTTCGTAAGCCTGTGCGCCCTCGCCTTTCGTGTCTTTGTCGATCCCCTCGAATGGCTTCTTCGACGGAATGATCCCGTGGTGCTCCTTCACCTTGCTGGTATCGAACAGGCGATCTGAGAGCACAGGAGTCCCTTCCGTCTTCGAGAAGAGCGCGTGTACCGGTGCCGTCCGATTCCACTTCCCGATGGCCTCGAGGATGCCAGGAACCTCTCCCTTCTGACCGTCTCGCAAGTACGGAATGTCTGTCCGCGGGTAAGTGGTATAGCCAGCGAGGTAGGTCGCCTGCAGAACCTTGAGCGACTTTGAGGCAGCCCATTTGAAGCGCTTGTTAGCGTCCTGCTGAAAGGTTCTGAGCGTGTATGGTAGAGGGGAAAGCTCGCGCTTGCTCTCTGCGCTCACGTTCGCGCGTGCTGTTCGTTGAGCGTTCACGCCTGCAAGTACCCCGTCGGCAGCCGACTTATCCCAGATCCGATCGGCCAGCGCAGGGGCATGGGTGAGCGTCATGACCTCGCCTGCCGGGGTTCTGACATCGATCTCAAACTCATAGAAGTTCGCTGACGAGAACTTCTCAATCTCCCGATCGCGCTTGACGACGAGCCAGACAACCACCGTCTGGACACGCCCTACTGAGATAAGCCTGCCGTCCCCAAGCCCCTGGGTGGCCACGCGGGTGCCATTGATCCCGACGAGAAAATCCGCTCGCTGGCGGGCCTTCCCTGCCTCGTACAGGCCTTTGAACTTGGTGTTGTCCTGCTCTGCCTTCACGGCGGCAGCGATCGCCGTACGCTCGTTGTCGTTGGGCAGAATGCGCCGCACTTTTCCCGTGTAGCCGCAGAATTCGAGGATCTCATCAATCAGTAGCTGCCCCTCCCGGTCCGGGTCCCCAGCATGAACCACGACGGTTGTGTCCCTGAGCAGTTTCTGGATCGTCTTGAACTGAGCCTTCGTGTTCTCGATTGGCTTGAGCTTCCACTCTTCGGGGAACACGGGATAGTCATCGATGCGCCAACGTTGCAGCGCCGGGTCGTAGTCCTCGGGCATGCACAGCTCAAGGATGTGCCCGACCGACCAGGTAATCCGCGTTCCGTCCGGTTTCTCGAACCATCCCTGTGAAGGGCCTCCTGTCGTCGGCCCCGGCAGAACGCTGGCGATTGCCTTTGCGACGGCGTACTTTTCGGCGATGTAGGTCTTCGTGGTCATAAGCACCTCAGGACGATGCATCTTCTTCGGCCAACAGCCGCATCAGATCTGGATCCATGGGTTGAGTCGGAACTACCGGGGCTGGCGGGGGAGCCCTTTCGCCAAGATCGTGCAGCGCCTTGGGCGCAGCGGTCTCGGGTGCACCCAGAATGGTTGGCTCCGCATTACGCCTGGAACTCGTTTGGGTGGCGGGGTTATCCGCGCTTGACTCCGCATTCTGTCGAAGATCGGATCCCGTATCCGGGGCCGCGATGCCTTTCTTGATTGCACTCTTGATGCGCGCCGAGATCTCCCCGATCTCCAGCCGTTCAAGGTAGTCGTAGATCTCGGGGTCTGCGGTTCGGTAGATTCGAATTTGAAGCAGATGCTTGTCGGGCAGCGGGCCTTTGCGCTGTAGACGGGCAGTCATGACTCACCCCGCTTCATGCGGGGCTGGCAGACAGCGCAGCACGGCGTGCCAGGAGCACCCCTGCACCCCAACGCGCCATACCTTCTGCAACCATGTACCGGCTGTCTTCACCGGGTGCGGTGATGATGTTGTGCCATACGCGCCGAAGCGGTTGCTCGACGAAGGGAGCGCCGCCGCCCGCAAGGATGAGCCCATTGAGTGTCGCGCTGTAGGGATCGATCATCCGCGTCACGGTGGCCATGACCTCTTCCTCGAAGGACTGCAGGGCGAGCTTTGCCTGCTTTCCCAAGTCGATGAACTCGCCCCTGAACATGACTGATCGTTTAGCGAGCGCGCGTTCCGCGTCTGGCAGATTTGCCTGGATGCCCTCTTCCTTCATGAGCAGCAGCATTTTCTCGGCGGCGCCCTTGGTTCCCGAGCACGAATCCAGTCCGGACTCGATGAAGCGGCCTTGGACGATGATGGCAAGGTCGGTGGTGTATCGACCGACGTCGATGACTGCATAGGACTCGTCGAGGCTTCGGCCCTTTGCGAGGGTTCCATCCGCGTTCTGCAGGTGCCTGTTGAAAGGCGCCTTCGGTTGAGGGATGACCTTCACCTCGTTCGCGCGGCTATTGAAGATCTTCTTGGCTACGGTTTCGAGCCGGTGCTTCTGTCGCAGGAACTGCCGCCCCGGCAACCCCAGGACGATCAGCTTATCGCCAGCGGCGGACCTGACTGCCTCGACCCGTTCAAGGGCAGAGAGCAGCAGCACCGCGTGCTCTTCGCTTTCGATCCAATCGTCGGATAGGGATGCGCTGGCAACCGGCCCGCGTTGAAAGACAGCCGTGTCACCGACCCAGTAGGTTTCGTTGTTGATCGTTACGGTGTCTTTCTTGGCCCTCCCCTCTTCCGCTTCGTCAGACAGTTTGCGAGCTGGCATAGCCGCTGAAGGGAATAGAAATCGACCCGCTTCGGTTGCGGTCTTGTAGGCGACCTTGATTGCTGATCGCCCAGCATCGATCGCGACGACGGTTTTTGGGTGCATGTGATGCTCCTTTCATTGATTCCGCCCAGGTTCAGTGAGCGGTATATGCGCATGCAACATGCAGTATGCGCATACAACATGCTGCAGGGTGTATGTGAAATGCAGCATGCAACATGCTGCATGCGCCGAACGATACTCTGGCTTACATGTTCATGCAAGCAGTGATCGAACAGCCTTCTTGCGGGATTATATGTCCGTGTTAGCATTCTCGCGACAGGTTGTTTCACTGCCTTTTATCCACATCCTGATTCAACAGAATATAAGCCCGAGTTATCCACGAGATATCCCCGTTATGTATATGCTCCACGAAGAAATTAAAGGACGGCTTGAAACGGCTCTTTCTGCTCTTGAGCTAGAGGCCCAGAGTATTGATCAACACATTTCCGTGTGCGGCCAGCTATTGGATCTTCTGCAGCCACGGGAGCCGGGGCGCATTGAGATTCGCTGGTGGATTTCCCCCCGGGGGGTAGCTCGCGGCAGAGCTCCGTACTTAGTGGAGCTTAGAAGCACCCGCCGGGAACGGGGTCTCGGCCACTGGTACCAGAAGAAGATCCCGCGGAAGAACGCGGTGCGCCGGGTAAAGGAGCGCGGCGACTTCGTTCACACAAGGGAGCAGGTTCGCAAGGTGATGGAGGTCCTGACGGAGCTTCTGGATCGAAGGGAGGCTTTGCTCCGCCAGGTTGGGGGCTTCACGACATCTGTTTCCAGGCTGGTGAAGACGAACGGGGAGAAGGCTTCCGTCTGGTCCTCGGAGCTTGAGGGGATGGTTTCGCGCTTTGGGGTGTTTGCGGTCGAAGACGAGCGCGTCCCGGGGGCGTTCCGACTGGATCTGGACCGCCTGAGGATGGCAGCCCTGCAGGGAGAGGAGCCTGGCGCGGCATCGTAGTTGAGCCGCATGGTGGAGCTTCGCTGCGATGAGC
>DAOMNN010000173.1:0-3652 GCA_035443825.1 Rhodocyclaceae bacterium
TGCGTTCCGGCGCGCCCGCTGAGCTGTTGCGGGCCAAGGCCCGCGCCTTCTACACGTTCTACCGCGACAACCCGAAGGAGCTGGACCTCGGCTTCTACCTGTTCAATGGGGTCAAGCCCCGGGGGCTGACGCCCGAGCTGAACCAGACGCTCAACGAACAGTTGATGGCGGCCCTGCGCCCCGTCGAGCTTCAGCTCACGGCATTGGGCCTGCGCGTCGACGAGGCCATCGCCGAGACCACAGCCGTGTTCGCGCACATCGTCGGTGTGCTCGTGCTGAACAACACCGGGCGCATCCGCCTGTTCAAGCAAAACCCGGACACGCTCTTCGAGCGCTACATGGACGCCCTCCTCGCGCGCCTCCCTGCACCACGCACCTGAGCACACGCAAACGCCTCGCCAGGGGCTTGCACGCCAAAAAGAACTGAACTATGGTTCACTCGCTGAATTAAAGTTCACTTCATCATGGCCTATCGCAAGACCGAACGCGTCGAGGCACGCCTCGCCGATAACCGCAAACGCATCCTGGACGCTGCCCGCCGGCTGGTTTCCGAGGGGGGCTGGAGCGAGGCACAGATCAGTCACGTCGCCTCCGCAGCCGGGATCGCGACCGGCTCGGTTTACCGCTACTTCCCCTCCAAGGCGGACCTGTGCGTCGAGGTGCTGTCGGTCGTGTCGCAGCGCGAGGTCGATGTGCTCGAGGCCATCGCCAACAACGCCGAAGCGGCTTATCAGACCCTGCATGTGGCGGTCTCGGCCTTCGTCGAGCGTGCGATGCGCAACCGGCGCCTGGCCTACGCCTTGATCGCCGAGCCCTGCGACCGCGAGATCGAGGAGGCGCGGTTGGTGTATCGCCACGCCATCAGCAAACAGATCATGCGCATCGTCAAGGACGGCCAGGCCTCGGGTGACTTCCGCGCCGACCTGGACCCCAGCATCGCCGCCACGGTGATCGTGGGCGGCTTCATGGAAAGCCTTATCGGCCCACTCTCGCCGCTCAACACCGATTTCGACCGTTCGGGCAGCGAGGGTCCCGAGGCCGTCCATGCCCTCGCAGGCCAGATCGCCGAAGTGTGCTGCGCGGCCGTCGCGGTCTACCCCGACAAGATCGCTTCACTCGACACCCACCAGAGGAGACACGCATGAACGCACCCAACCCTGCCCAGAGCGTCCTCAAGACGAGCCCCGACCGCTATTCGACCCACGTCGTCAAGAACCAGGCGGCGATGCCGAGCGGCTTCAACGCCTTCGACGACGACGTTGTGCTGAAGGCCGCCATCGAGCGCGAAGCGCCGTGGGCGGCTTCCCGCTGCGCCGCCATCGGCCAGCTGGCGGGCGACGACGCGGTGCAGGAGCTGGCGCGACAGGCCAACCGCAATATTCCCGAGCTCAAGACCCACGACCGCTTCGGCAACCGTATCGACTGGGTCGATTTCCACCCGACCTGGCACGAGCTGATGTCGCTCGCCTGGCAGCACGAGGTGCCGACCCTGTCGTGGACGAGCAAGGAGAAGCATCCGCACTATGCGCGCGCGGTGCTCTCCTACCTGTGGAACCAGGTCGAGCAGGGCACCGGCTGCCCGACCGGCATGGCCTATGCCTCCTACGCGGGGTTCAGCCACGAGCCCGCGCTGAAGATCTGGGCCGAGAAGTGCTTGGGCACGGTCTACGAGAACAGCCGCCGCGAAGTGGGCGACAAGCCTTCGGTGGTGATCGGGTATGCGATGACCGAGAAACAGGGCGGCTCGGACCTGCGCGAGACGCAGACCACGGCGGCGTTCTCGCACACCGCCGACTACCACGGCGCCACCGCGCACTGGTACGAGCTGACCGGCCACAAGTGGTTCTGCTCCGTGCCGCAGTCGGACGGCTTCTTCACGCTGGCCAAGGTCAATGGCGGCGTTACCTGCTTCTTCCTGCCGCGCACGCTGCCCGACGGCAGCTACAACCGCTTCTTCATCCAGCGACTCAAGGACAAGGCAGGCAACCGTTCCAACGCGGGCAGTGAGGTCGAGTACAGCGGCACGCTGGCGATCCGCGTGGGTCAGGAAGGCGCTGGCATCCGCGAGATCATCTCCCACTCGCACCTCACCCGCCTGGACTTCGCCGTGGGCTCCGCCGGCCTGATGCGCCAGGTCCTGACGCTGGCGCTGAACCACGCCACCACCCGCAATGGCTTCGGTTCCAGCCTGGCCAAGCGCCCCATGATGGCCAACGTGCTGGCCGACATGGCGGTGGAAGTGGAGGCCGCCACCCTGATGGCGCTGCGCATCGCCAAGGCGACCGATTACATCGACGCCGATCCGCAGAAGAAGGCCTTTGCCCGGGTGACGACGCCGATGGCGAAATACTTCAATTGCTCGCGCGTGGTCGCGGTCGCCAACGAAGCCTTGCAGTGCCACGGCGGCAACGGCTTCGTCGAGGACGGCCCGATGGCCCGTCTCTACCGCGAAGCGCCGCTCAACAGTGTGTGGGAAGGCACGGCAAACATGATGTGCATGGACGTGCGCCGGGCCATGCTAAAGGACGCGAGCTGCCGCGACGCCCTGTTCGCCGAACTGGCTGACGTGCGCGGGCAGGATGCGCGCTTCGATGCCTACGTCGGTGCGATGGGGCCGGTGCTCGACGCCATGCTGGAGGACGAGTTCTTCGCCCGCCCGGCGTCCGAAGCAATCGCCCGCTCGCTGCAAGGCGCCGAACTGCTGCGCCACTCGACGCCCGAGGTCATCGACGTCTTCATGAAGACCCGGCTCGGCGGCAGCATCAACAGCTGGGGCGCCATGTTCGGCACCCTCGGGCCGGGTGTGAGCCAGGCGCAGGCGGACATCATCGTCGAGCGCGCACGCGTCAAGCGCTGAGCTTCTTCCGTTCGCCCCGCTTCTCGCGAGGCCCCTCCGCCTGCAAAGGCGAGGGGCCTCGCGTTCGTTCTGGCTGAATGCGCGCACCGCACGGTCTCGTGCGGCGCAAATCCGAAAACGAAAGTTATAGAACATCGCAGTTGCTGCTCTTCGCAGCCACCGTGCTGCCCTTGGTCTGCACACCCGGTCCCGACCTGCTGTTCATTGCCAGGTCTCGCCGGCGGGCCTCAGGGCGCCTTGCGCGCCAATGTCGGAGTGATTGCGGGTTACGTCGCGCACGCGGTCCTGGGCGCGCTAGGCGTTGCCGCCGTGGTGGCCACCTCGCCGTGGCTATTCGAGGCACTGCGCTGGACCGGCATTGCATACCTGAGCTATCTCGCCATCCAGATGCTGCGCTCGGCCTTGAAGCCAGGCAACCTTGCACTGCACGCCAGCCCGCGACCCGCCTCGCTGTGCAAGGGTTTCCTGACCAGCTTTCTCAACCCGAAGGGCTTGATGGTCTACTTCTCCATCCTGCCCAACTTTATGACTGTCGGTGACGACGTGGCCGTGCAAGCGCTTGCACTCTCAGCGGTCTTAGTTGCCCTGTGCGCCGTGGTGTATGGGATGGTGGGCTACGTCGTCGCGGCATCGGGAGCATCCGGCGGCGTCAATGGACGTGCTCGTCGGATCATCGAGGGGTTTGCCGTGGGCATGCTTGCGCTTGTGGCTGTGCATGTGGCGCGGCCTTGAGGGTCCAGGCAATCTGCCAAGCTGGCGTGCGGGTCGTAGGCTCGAAGGTCTAGGTCCGGCCAT
>DAOMNN010000174.1:0-3603 GCA_035443825.1 Rhodocyclaceae bacterium
ATCTGGCCAGCGCGATGCTCGACGTATCGGACGGCCTGCTGGGTGACCTCGGGCACCTTCTCGAACGATCTGCCGTCGGCGCGATCATCGACTGCGCCGCCCTGCCGCTGGAGGCGCTCACCGGCTTCGGAATGCCTGCCGAGCGGGCCCGTGCGGCGCTGCTCGGTGGTGGCGACGACTATGAACTGCTGTTCACTGCCGCGTCCGAACACCGGGGCGAGATCGTCACCATATCGCAGCGCCTTGCCCTGCCATTTACCAGGGTAGGATCGACCACGCCGCATGGCGGAGAACTCCTTCTGCGGGAGACGGACGGTCGGCTTACCCGGGTCCCGGCCATGGGGTATGATCATTTCCACTCACATGCGCCCGACCGTTAACTTCCTGCTCAGTCACCCCGCCCATTTCATCGCCCTCGGCTTCGGCTCGGGGCTGGCTCCCCGCGCACCCGGAACGGCGGGCACCTTGCTGGCCTGGGCACTCTACCCGCTGATCAAGACCCCGGTTTCCGATGCCGTTTTCCTGGCGTTCCTGGCAAGCCTGTTCGTGGCCGGCGTGATTGCCGCCGAGCGAACCGGTCGCGAACTGGGCGTTCCCGATCACGGGGCCATCGTATGGGACGAGATGGTCGCGATGTGGCTGGTGCTGTTATTCACCCCCGTGACGCTGCTTTGGCAGTTGACCGCAGTGATCCTCTTTCGCTTCTTCGACATCGTCAAACCACAGCCGATCCGCTGGGCGGACCGGCACCTCAAGGGCGGTTTCGGCGTGATGTTCGACGATATCATCGCAGCCGGATACGCAATTCTGGTCCTCGCCGTCCTGGTACACTTTTTCGGGGGTACAGCGTGGATGTAGCACTGAAGCGGCTCTCCGAAGCCGTCGGCGAACGGCTCGCCCGACTGGGGTGGACCCTCGCGACCGCAGAATCGTGCACCGGTGGCTGGATTTCCGAAGTGATGACCGCCACGGCCGGAAGTTCCGCATGGTTCGACCGGGGCTTCGTGACCTACTCCAACGCGGCCAAGCAGGACATGCTCGGAGTTTCGGCGGAGACACTGAACCGCGTCGGGGCGGTCAGCGAGGAGGTTGTGCGCGAGATGGTGGCAGGCGCGCTCGGGGCCAGCGATGCGGACATCGCGTTGGCAGTATCCGGGATTGCCGGCCCTGGCGGAGGCACCGCGGACAAGCCGGTAGGAACCGTCTGCTTCGCCTGGAAAATCCGCGCCCGCGTACCCATCAGCGAGACGCGCCTTTTCGCGGGAGATCGCGAAGCGGTGCGCCGTCAGGCGGTGTGCCATGCGCTTGAAGCGGTGCTGCAGCACCTCCCCGCAGACTGACCTGCACCCTGCACTACTGCAATCTCTGTGCCATAATTCGCTATTGATTTGCGAGGACGAAAAATGGACGACAACAAGGCCAAAGCCCTGACTGCCGCGCTTGCTCAGATCGAGAAGCAGTTCGGCAAGGGATCGATCATGCGTATGGGCGACGGCAACGTCGTGAGAGACATTCAGACCGTATCGACCGGCTCGCTCGGCCTCGATATCGCACTCGGTCTGGGTGGACTGCCGCGCGGCCGCGTGGTCGAGATCTACGGGCCCGAATCGTCCGGCAAGACCACGCTGACACTTCAGGTAATTGCCGAAATGCAGAAGATCGGGGGCACGGCGGCGTTCATCGACGCAGAGCACGCCCTCGACGTGGGTTATGCCGAGAAACTCGGAGTGAACACCCAGGATCTGCTCATTTCCCAACCCGATACGGGCGAACAGGCTCTCGAAATCGCGGACATGCTGGTTCGCTCCGGCGGCATCGATATCGTCGTCATCGACTCGGTCGCCGCACTGACGCCCAAGGCCGAAATCGAGGGTGAAATGGGCGATCAATTGCCGGGACTGCAGGCGCGGCTGATGAGTCAGGCGCTGCGCAAACTCACCGCCAACATCCAGCGAACCAATACCCTGGTGATCTTCATCAACCAGATCCGGATGAAGATCGGCGTCATGTTCGGCAGCCCCGAGACCACCACCGGCGGAAACGCGCTCAAGTTCTACGCGTCGGTCCGCCTGGATATCCGCCGCACCGGCGCGATCAAGAAGGGCGACGAAGTGATCGGCTCGGAGACCCGCTGCAAGGTCGTGAAAAACAAGGTTGCACCGCCGTTCAAGGAAGCCCATTTCGACATTCTTTACGGCGAGGGCATTTCGCGCGAAGGGGAGATCATCGATCTGGGGGTTCAGCACAAGTTCGTCGAGAAGTCCGGATCGTGGTACGCATACAACGGCGAGAAGATCGGTCAGGGCAAGGACAACGTCCGCGAGTTCCTGCGCGCCAATCCGGCGCTGGCACGCGAGATCGAGAACAAGGTACGCGTGGCGGTCGGTCTCAAGGAAATGCAGGCGGTAGCAGCCGAACCCGCCGCTGCGGAAGCGTGAACCGCAGTAAATGGCGGAAACCAGTCTCAGGGCGCGCGCCATTCGCCTGCTCGCCCAGCGAGACCATTCCCGCGCCGAACTCGCACGCAAACTTGCAGGCCACGGGTCGGAGCAGGAGATCGGCGCGACGCTGGAACGGATGATCGAACTCGGGCTGCAGTCCGACAGCCGCTTTGCGCAGGCATGGATCAGAAGCAAGTCGGGGCGTTTCGGCGTAGCACGCTTGCGCCACGACCTGGCTCAGCGCGGGGTCGCCCGCGAGATCATCGACTCGGCTCTGGCCAGCGAATGCCCCTCGGACGAGATTGACCGCGCCCGTGCCGTGTGGGCAGCCAGGTTCGGCCATCGGGCCAGGGATCGCCGCGAATGGGCGAAGCAGGCGCGATTTCTCCAGGGGCGCGGATTTTCGAGCGCCGTGATCGGCAAGTTGTTGAAAGAGAACCCTGATGAGCCTGCTTAAGGTTGCCGGTCTGAACAAGCGTTACAAGGCACGCACGGTAGTCCATGATGTCGGCTTCGAGGTCGGCAGTGGCGAAGTCGTTGGCCTGCTCGGCCCCAACGGGGCCGGCAAGACCACCTGCTTCTACATGATCGTCGGCCTGGTGCGGGTTGACGGCGGCACGATCACCCTCGACGAGGCCGAACTCACCCACCTCCCCGTGCACGCTCGCGCCCGGCTGGGCCTGTCCTATCTGCCGCAGGAGATGAGCGTTTTTCGCAAGCTCAGCGTGGCGGACAATGTGCGCGCCGTGCTCGAACTGCAGGGTTACGACAGCGAGGCGATCGACGCCCGGCTGGAAGCCCTGCTTGAGGATCTCGGGATCGCCCACCTGCGCGACAACACGGCCGTATCGCTGTCCGGCGGCGAGCGGCGCCGTTGCGAGATTGCCCGCGCACTGGCGACCAGCCCGCGGCTGATCCTGCTCGACGAGCCATTCGCGGGTGTCGACCCGATCGCCGTGCTCGACATCCAGAAGATCATCCGGTTTCTTAAGGAACGGGGCATAGGCGTACTCATCACCGACCACAACGTGCGCGAGACCTTGGGAATCTGCGATCGCGCCTACATCATCAGCGAGGGCCGGGTGCTGGCGAGCGGTCGGCCCGAAGAGATCATCGAGAACGAGCAGGTCCGCCAGGTCTACCTCGGCGAGCACTTCCGGCT
>DAOMNN010000175.1:0-3582 GCA_035443825.1 Rhodocyclaceae bacterium
CTATCTCCGCCGACGAGATCTTCACCACGCTGATGGGTGATAACGTCGAACCGCGCAGAGCCTTCATCGAGGGCAATGCCCTTTATGCGAGGAACATCGATGTTTGATCGTTTGTGTAGAAGGTCGCATCAAAGATGCCCATGTTCCTGCAGACCTCTTCGACGGGCGTGCCCACCTCGGTCTGCTTGAGCGCAAACACGATCTGTTCCTCAGTAAACCTGGACTTCTTCACGGCGTGACCTCCCCTGTCAGGGACGGTCAATCATGCCGGACTTTCCTACTTTTGAATGGCATGGAGTCCTGGGACAGGGTCACGGGCAGCGCGTGCGATCCGCACAATTTCATGCGCGATGGCTTCGGGCGACAACACAAAATCGATGCATCCGGTTTCGATTGCGCTCTCCGGCATATCGGGCTCACTTGCCGTGGCAGGTTTCTGCGCGATGGTAATACCGCCCACTTCCTGAATGCCGCACAGTGCGGCCGCCCCGTCGCCATCGTAGCCGGAAACAATGACGGCGACGAGCTGGCCGTCCCAGTTGCGGGTCAGCGAGCGCAGGAAAACCGTGATTACATCAGGCCATCCCCGTGGCTTTGATATTGGCTTGAGTTGGAACTCTCCATCTTCGACGTGCAAGTCCCGATTGGCAGGAATAATGAATACGTGATTGGGCTCGATCACCAGATTCTCGGTGATCAGCTCGACCGGCATCGCAGTGTAACGAGGCAGTATCCGATGAAGTTGAGTCGGTACGATGGTGATGTGATTGACGATGACGATCGCCACACCCATATCGGCCGGAAGATTCTTCAATAATTGGATGTAGGCGTCGAGACCGCCTGCCGAACCACCGACGCACACAATCGGAAAATTCTTCATCTTGACCTCCTGCTTCCGAATCAAATGCAATGACTTGTCTTCCCAATGCCCGGAACGCAAGGACCTTCTTTCACCTTGACCTGCTACCCGCTTTCGGTACCAGCCCGAAGCCAGCAGAGTCCGCTTTCAGCAGGGAGAGCGGACGTGAAGAGGCGGTTCTCGAAAGAGCAGATCATCGGGTTTATTAAGCAGGCCGAGGCGTGCGTGCGCATGTTAGCTCGGGACTCATCGACGCATTATCTGATCCATGCCGATGCCCACCCTGCCATCAAGTGTGCGCCATCGTCCGCGCATAGCTCAATCTGTCTGCCTTGTAACAATGGCAGGAAGCCGACTCGAGGCCCTCACGGTCGACGATCGTAACATTGCCACGCTGATATCGGATCAACCTGCGATCCTGTAATGCGGTGGCCGCCTTGGTAACACCGACGCGGCGCACCCCCAGCATATAGGCCAGAAACTCATGGGTTACGTGGAACGTGTCCGAGTGCGTCCGGTCCCGCGTCATCAACAACCAGCGGGCGAGCCGCGCTTCCACCACGTGGAAACGGATACATGCAGCCGTTTGCGCGAGTTGCGCCATCAGCACATAGAGATAGCGCTTGAGTTCCCGTTGCAGCGCCGGATTCCGTGCGAGTTCTCGCTGGAACGGCGCAGCCTCCACGCGTAGTGCGCGGCCCGAACCCTGCACCAGAGCGCGCAGCGGGAGGACATTCACGCCAAGAAGCAGTGAAACGCCGAACATTCCTTCGTCGCCGATCAGGCCCACCGCCAGGCGAGCGCTTTCCTCGATCTGCGCGACTACCGCAACCAGGCAGTCAATGGGAAAGTAGACGTGTCCGATCGGCACGCCGGACTCGGCCAGAATCTCGCCGAAACGGAGCTCGACCAGCTCACAGGACGCAACGAGACGCTCACGGTCGATGTTCGGCAGATCCGCGAGCAGACGGTTCTCGACAAAGGCAGCTTGGGCGTGCAGCACGTGTTTCTCCAGACATGCGAGCAATCCGGGAAAGCGAAGGAACCCGGAGCAAGCCACGTCGAACGACGGAATCCCGACGTCGAACGCAGATCAGGGCGATCGAAATCTTCCTGCCGGGACGTACTCTGCAGTGAGGAACGCTACTCGTCTGCACGGTAGCGCACAAAGGGAGGTCGCCAAGCGCGCGCCAACCAATCACGCACCGTATCCCCGACAAGCGCAATTCACCCCTCGCTCCGTAAATGTGCGCTAGCAGACAGACCGCAGTGGCGGTCGTGCCCACACTTGCACCTCCTGAGCATCAGTTGTCGGCAAGTGGAGAGCGCCGTTTGTGCTTGTATCGGAGAATGCCTATGAGGACCACCAACCCGCTGATCACCATCTTGCCGGCCATGCCTCCCGCCATCAGCGAGGTGAAGCGCAATCCCGGAAAGCGTCGGTTCGTGCTGCAAGTGGTCGCCACATTGCTGGTACTGATTGCGCTCGCTGCGGCCTTGATGCTGAGCTTCGACGCGTCGAGCGTGTGACGGGCGTTTCCGTACGATGCGGTTCGTGCCGGGATGAGGCGGGCCAACACCCGGACGTAGTCGTATCGATCGGGTCCGCGGGCGGTCATCGTGTACCGCACAGGGATGCAGATGCGCTTCAAACCTTGGGCCGCAAGACGGGACAAGGCGATGAACGGGCGCTTCGCGCGCACCCCAAGAAAACATTACTCGAGTCCAGGAGGAGAGATCATGAGAAGGACGGGAAAGGTGGCAATGTGGCTGGAAGCCGCTGCGGCCCCGCATTCGCGCGACAGGAGCGTCAGATTGCGCGTTCATCCACTACTGCCGGGGGCCGACGAGCTCCCGCCGAAGCCCAGGGACAAGCGTTGTTACGCGATCTCGGTCGATGGGCGCTGGTTGTACTCCAACGATGGTCGGCTGACGGTCTTGAAGGGCATGAAGGCAGTGGAACGCTTCATGCGTCTGATCAACATGTCCTACTATGAATCCGGGGAACCCGCACAGATCGACGTCGATTGTGGCAAGACTGCGCACTGCATGGCAGCCGGCAGGAACGAGGCACTGCGCGGATGCGCGTAAGTTCCCCACCACGCGTCACGGACCATCGCGCCCCGTCTCGATCAGTCTCGGTCGGCCCGTGAGTTCCGTTTCCGGCCGATCCCTGTCGCTTCCGGGCGAGGACGGCAAAAGCAGCCCGTGCCGCGTCGGGCAAGGTAGGGTCGTGGCAGTGCGCGGCAGCGTTGTCGACGTTCGCTTTGACGAGCATCTGCCGGCCATCCATTCGCTGCTTCGGGCGGGCGACGAGGGACACATCGCCATCGAAGTACTCACTCAACTCGACGCGCAGCAGGTGCGCTGCATTGCGCTCACGCCCACTCAGGGGCTGGCGCGCGGGATGGCGGTGAACGACAGTGGCGGGCCGCTGCGCACACCAGTCGGCAAGACCATCCTGTCGCGGATGTTCGACGTATTCGGCCATCCGATCGACCGCCAGCCGGCACCCGAGGACGTCGAATGGCGCTCGGTGCATCGGGCGCCACCAGCGCTGGTGCAGCGCTCGACCCGATCCGAGATCTTCGAAACCGGAATCAAGCTCATCGATGTGCTGGTGCCGCTGGAACGCGGCGGCAAGGCCGGCCTGTTCGGCGGCGCAGGGGTGGGCAAGACCGTGCTTCTGACCGAGATGATTCACAACATGGTCGGCCATCACA
>DAOMNN010000176.1:0-1698 GCA_035443825.1 Rhodocyclaceae bacterium
TACCCGTGTCCGCCGCTGCCGTCGTGTCCGCGTTTCGCGCTGAGCGTTCGCCGTCGCGAAGGCACGCGCCGAGGCCCAGTTCCACGCTGCGCGTATAGTCGCCCAGCGCGCGTACCGATTGCTCGTATTGCCCGACGCTCGCCGCAGCCAGCGCCTTCATGGTGCGTACCACGGACTGGAGATCCCCCGCGCTGCCGATCTTGCGGCGCAGACCGAGCATGGTGTCGCTCATGGTTCGTCCGCGCCGGATGTCGCGGCCTCTGGCTCGAGTGGTGGATCGTCATCCGGCTCAGGGGCGGGCTCAAGCTCCGAGTCGGCATCGGTCTTCGCGTGTGTGTCGGCTTCGGTTTGAGTGTCGGATGATTCCTCGGACAGATGAGGCTCGAGCGCCTCGCGAGCGATGCCGATGATCGCTACACGATCCTCGTCGCTCAGGGTCTCGGCGGCGTCGAGGCGTGCGCCCAACGCATCGGGAAGCTTGGCTGCCGCCGCCTGGACTGCACCCTCCGCCTCGGTCATCCGTTCCAGAGGTACCCGGTCGAAGAGCCCGGCGCCGAGGGCCAGGAGGACGGTGATCTGCGCCGGCACCGAGACCGGGGCGAGTTCGGGCTGCTTCAGGCAGGCGCGGATGCGTCGTCCATGTTCGAGGGTCTTGCGCGTGTCCGCATCGAGTCGGGCACCGAAGCGGGCAAAGGTTTCGAGTTCCTCGAACTGCGCATAGCCGAGCTTGAGGTCGCCCGCCACGGCGCGATAGGAGGCCCGTTGCGCCTTGCCGCCGACGCGCGACACCGATTGGCCGACATCCACCGCCGGCAGCACGCCCAGGGCAAACAGCGAAGGCGAAAGGACGATCTGCCCGTCGGTGATCGAGATCAGGTTGGTCGGAATGTAGGCGGAAATGTTCTGTGCCTCTGTTTCGATTATCGGCAGGGCGGTGAGCGAACCGCCACCGCGTGTATCGATAAGGTGGGTCGCCCGTTCCAGCAGTCGTGAGTGGATATAGAAGATGTCCCCGGGAAAGGCCTCGCGGCCGGGCGGGCGGCGCAGCAGCAGGGACAGTTCGCGATACGCGCGGGCGTGCTTGGTGAGATCGTCATGAACGATCAGGACGTCGCGGCCCGCTTCCATGAAATGTTCGGCGATGCTGGTTGCGGCGTACGGTGCGATGTAGGCGAGGCCGGGTGGCTGATTGCCCTCGGTCACCACGACGACGGTATAGGCGAGTGCCCCCTTGTCGCGCAGCACCGCCACCGCCCTGGCCACTGCGGAGGCGCGCTGGCCGATGGCGCAATACACGCACACCACGTTCTGGTCGTGCTGATTGAGGATTGTATCGAGCGCAATCGCGGTCTTGCCGGTCTGGCGGTCGCCCAGGATCAGTTCGCGCTGACCGCGGCCGATGGGAATCAGCGCATCGACGACCTTGAGTCCGGTGTGCAAGGGCATGCTCACCGGCGCGCGATCCATGATCGGCGCAGCGGCACGTTCGATCGGCATGCGCATGCCGGCCGCGACCGGCCCTTTGCCATCGAGGGGCTGACCGAGCGGGTCGATGACCCGCCCGAGCAGTCCCTCGCCGACCAGCACGTCCATCACACGGCCGGTGCGCTCGACTTCGTCACCCGCATGCAGATGCCAGTATTCCCCAAGCAGCACGACACCGATCTCGTCCGCGTCCACATTGAACGCGATGCCGGA
>DAOMNN010000176.1:1798-3514 GCA_035443825.1 Rhodocyclaceae bacterium
TTCTGCCCGTTGGTGGCGAGTTCGATGCCGCTGACCAGGTCCGGTACCGTCTCGAAGCGGATCGGGGTTTCAGTGGCGAAGCCTTCGCGGAGCGCCGTCTCGATCGCCTCACGCTGCGCCGCCGGCAACTCGAATGCGCTGCGCACCCGCGCCGGCTCGGACGTCGTCGCGAGGGCTTTGGAGAGCACCGCCTTGGCATCGCCGTCCATCTCGCGCAAGCGCCGAATGAACACTTCGGCCAGGCGTTCCTCGAGGCTCGTCGCCGCAAGATCCGTCAGCACCTTGCGCGCAATCGCAAACACCTCCTCGCGTGTGCGAAGGCTTAGCGCCTGACTCAGGTTCTCGCGCTCATTTCTCAACGCCTGCTGCCATCGGGTCCGCTGGACCTCCGAGTCCTCGCGTGCCTGCTCGAGGAGTCGCTCGAACTCGGCCTTGGCCGCGGCCTTCGCCTCGGCAAGCAACTCGGCGCGCTGCGCGTCGAAGACCGCGTTCTTGCGCTCAAACGCGCTGCGCTCCCTGTCGGCTTCGGCCCGTGTCGCCTCGGCGTCGGCGATCTCCGCAGCAATGCGCTGCTCGCGCGCGTCGATCGCATCGAGAATCGGCTTGTACAGGAAGCGCTTGAGCAACCAGACAAGGACGAGGAAGTTGAGGACCTGCGCCCCCACGGTGAACCAGTCGATCAGCATCGACTCACTCTCCTGCAGCGAGCGCGATGGCCTGGTTCCAGAACGGGTTGGCGAAGATCAGGATCATCGACACCACGAAGCAATAGATGGCCGTCGATTCGATCATCGCCAGGCCCACGAACAGGGTCCGGGTGATGGTGGCGGAGGCGTCGGGTTGCTGGGCCAGTGAGCTCAGTGCGGTCGCAACGGCTCGTCCTTCGCCGAGCGCCGGTCCCAGCGAGCCGAATCCGATGGTGATACCGGCTGTGACGATCGAGGCCACCGCGATGAGTGTCAGGCTGTCCATAATGGCTCCATGGGTGTGTTGAGCGTTCCGTCAGTGTCCCTGGCCGGCATCGGCTTCGTGATCCGGCGTGGACGTTGCGGTGCGTGTCGCGGCCGCGATGTAGACCGTCGCCAGAATGCTGAAGATATAGGCCTGCACCATGCCGGTGAGCAGCCCGAGCAGGCTCATGACGATCGGAAACAGGAAGGGCGTGATGCTGAGCAGAATGCCGACGATGATTGCGCCGCTCATCATGTTGCCGAACAGGCGAACGGCCAGGGCCAGCGTGCGCGAGAGTTCGCTGATGATGTTGAACGGCAGCATGACGAAGTTCGGCTGCACGTAGGCCATCAGGTAGCTGCGCACGCCTTGCTCCGCGATGCCGAACAGTGGTACCGCAACGAAAACGCACAACGCGAGCGCCGCCGTGGTCGACAGCGAACTCGTTGGCGGCACGTAGCCGGGAATGATCGTGCACAGGCTTGCCGCCGCCACGAACAGGAATATCGTGCCCACGAAACCCAGGTACTTTCGTGGCTGACGCAAGCCGACCTCCTCGATCTGCTTCGCGATGGCGGTGACGACGATCTCCAGAAGGTTCTGCCAGCGCGAGCGATGCAGATCCCGCGACAGCCTGCGCGTGACGAGCATCGATCCGGCCACCAATGCCAGCATCAGTGCCCAGGTGAACACGATGGTGGCATTGAGCCTGATGAACTCCCCGGCCTGCCAGAAAATGATCTCGTCAGGGCTCAGGCGCATGGT
>DAOMNN010000177.1:0-2077 GCA_035443825.1 Rhodocyclaceae bacterium
GCGATCAGCGCACGCGGACGGGCCGAGCTCGAGTTCAATCACGATCTCGCCCACAAGGTCGTGGCCGCACTCGAGAAGCTGGGATTGCGCACCGTCGTGGTCAATCCCGACGGGATGATCGCGTCGCTGGAGGCCCGGCCTGCGACAGTTCCGGATGCCGACTTCTTCCTTTCCATTCACCACGATTCGGTCAGCGAATGGGAGCTCCAGCCGTGGAATTGGGAGGGTAGTGAACAGACCTACTCGGATCGGTGGATGGGCCATTCGATGTTCGTGTCGCGGCGCAACCCCGACCTTGCGACAAGCCTGCTGTGCGGCTCGACCATCGGAGCGCGCCTGCAGCGGCTGGGATTCGTGCCGACCGAGAAGAACGCGCGTCGGCGGGAATATGCCGATCCCATCCATGCCGTGCACTATTTCGACAATCTTGTGGTGCTGTATCGTGCGACGCAGCCCGCCCTGCTGTTCGAGGCGGGCGTGATCAAGCATCGGGACGAGGAGTTGCTGCTGCGCAGCCCGCAAAGGCAGGCGCGCATGGCCGACGGCATCGCCACCGGAATCGCTGCATGCATGTTTGCCCGACGCAGCTAGACAAGAACAGGTTCGGGTTCGAGTTCGATCCCGAAGCGCGTCACCACGTCGTCCTGAATCGCGTGCGCGATGCGCAGCACATCGGCACCCGTCGCGCCGCCATGATTGACGAGGACGAGCGCCTGTCTTTCGAAGCAGCCCACCGGCCCGAGGCTGCGTCCCTTCCAGCCACAACGATCGATCAGCCAGCCGGCGGCGACCTTGTAGCTGCCGTCGTCCTGGCGGTAGTAAGCCAAGTCCGGGTCGCTCGCAAGCAGCCGCTCGAGTTCATGGGCATCGACCACCGGATTCTTGAAGAAACTCCCGGCGTTGCCGGTCACGGCCGGATCGGGCAGCTTGCGGGTGCGGATCGCGACGATCGCTGCGGCGATGTCGGCCGGGCACGGATCGGCGACACCGCTTGTGATGAGTTCGTCGGCGACTTCGGCATAAGTTGTGACCGCTTGCCACGGGCGGGGCAGGCGAAACGTCACCGCGACGATCAGCCAGCGATTGGCCGCCTCGTGCTTGAAGACGCTGTCGCGATAGCCGAAGCGGCAATCCTCACTGGAAAATTCGCGCATCGTGCCGTCCTCGAGCGAAACCGCCTCGAGACAGTGAAATCGCTCGCGCAGTTCCACGCCATAGGCGCCGATGTTCTGGATCGGCGCCGCCCCCACCGTGCCCGGTATCAGGGAAAGGTTCTCGAGGCCCGGCCAGCCCTGCGCCAGTGTCCAGCCAACGAACGCATGCCAGTTCTCGCCGCCACCGGCACGCACGTACCAGGCGTCCGGATCCTGGCGGACCAGCGCGCGCCCGGCAATCTCCACCTTGAGGACCGTTCCTGGAAAGTCGCGGGTGAAAACGACGTTGCTTCCGCCGCCAAGAACCAGGCGCGGCTCTGTCGTCCAGTCCCCCTGCCGCAGCAGGGCCTGCGCCTGCGCGGCCGACTCGATCCGCGCCAGACGCAGCGCGCGCGCCGACAGGCCAAAAGTATTGAGTGCTTGCAGATTTGCGTCGGGGACGATGCCCGGATCGTTGGCCGACCTGCTACCCGACATTCAGGATCCGCTCGCGTCCAATCTTGTGGATCGGGAACAGCCGGTCGTAGCCGAGATTGAATGCGAAGGCATAACAGACATAGGCGAGTGCCAGCGCAAGATCCGCAATCAGCGCCTCGACAAGACCCATGCCGGTCCACCACATGATCACCGGCAGACTCGCGACAAGCAGGCCACCCTCGAAACCGAACGCATGAAATGCGCGCAGGCGATAGGGGCGACGATCCGCGGTGCGCCCGGTCAGGCGAGCTTCGAACCAGTCGAAGCAGGTGTTGTAGCTGCCGTTCCACACCGCGGCGATGAATGCGAGCAGGGCCAGCAGACCGATCGACTCGCCCAGCGGAACCCCGCTCGCCCAGGCGAAGGGGGGCGTGACGAGGATCAGTCCGCCGGTTTCGAACAGGGCGATCTGACGAAGGCGATCGGGAAAGGACCGGAGTCTGGGC
>DAOMNN010000177.1:2177-3499 GCA_035443825.1 Rhodocyclaceae bacterium
GACGGAACCACCGGTCGGGTATGAATACGACTGGCGATCGGCCAGCCTGCGAACCTGGACTGCGCATGCTCCTGCATATATTGCCCATCAGCTCGCTGATGATCGGGACCGCACTGCTGCTGCTCGGCAACGGGCTGCTCAGCACGGTGCTCGTCCTGCGCGGCAGTCTCGAAGGCTACTCCGACCAGATGCTGGGGCTGCTCGGGTCGGCCTATTTCATCGGCTTCTTCCTCGGCACCTACGTGGTTCCACCGCTGATACGCCGCATGGGGCATATCCGCGCGTTCAATTTCTTCGCTGCGGGAATCGCCGCGATCATGCTCCTGCACTCGCTGATCGTGCACCCATGGATCTGGCTCGGGCTGCGATTGTTCACCGGCATTGCGCTGGTCGGCTTCTACACCGTGATCGAGAGCTGGCTCAACACCAAGACCGAGCCAACACATCGCGGCCGGATCTTCGCCTTCTACATGATCGTGAACATGGTCGCGATCGCCGCGTCGCAGCAGTTTCTCCATTTTGCATCGCCAGCGGGCTTCATACTGTTCTCCATCGCCGCAATGATGGTGTGCCTGTCGGTGCTGCCGCTGGCGTCGACGCGCTTTCCGCAACCAGAGGTGATGCCGGTACCGCGCCTGACCATCCGCAAGATCTGGACGGCGGCACCCGCCGCGGTCGTGGGCGCGATCGCCTCGGGGCTGACGATGGGCACCTTCTGGAGCATGGGGCCCCTGTATGGGAACCGGCTCGGACTCGATCCCGGCGGGGTGGCGATGCTCATGACGGCGACGATCATGGGCGGTGCGTTGCTCCAGTGGCCGCTCGGACGCCTGTCGGATCGGGTCGACCGCCGCTACGTCCTGGGAGCCGCCGCGGCTTGCGCCGCACTCGCCGCGATTGCAATGGCCGCGCTCGGACAGATCGAGTACGCCTTGCTTGCGGCCGCCTTTCTCTATGGCGGCATGGCCTTCGCCATCTACCCGGTAGTCGTCGCCCACCTGGTCGATCACCTCTCACACGACGACATCCTTTCGGGCAACGCCGGCGTGCTGCTGCTGCACGGGCTGGGTGCCGCCGCCGGCCCTACCCTCGTCGGCGCGCTCATGGGCATAGGCGCAGCGGCCTTTCCGCTTTTCTTCGCCGCGATCCTCGGACCGCTGGCGGTATACATACTCGTGCAGACACGCCATGTCGCCGACGAGATCGTCGAGGAGCCGGCGCAGTTCGTACCGATGATGCGAACCGCCTCCACCGCGATGGAGATTGCGGCAGCGGTCGAGGAGCACCGGTTCGAACAGGCTGTCGAGGCTGCGGCCGACCCG
>DAOMNN010000178.1:0-3435 GCA_035443825.1 Rhodocyclaceae bacterium
GCCGGCGAAGGCGTGAACCTGCAAAACGCCAACCTCATGGTCAATTACGACCTGCCCTGGAACCCCAACCGCATCGAGCAGCGCTTCGGCCGCATCCACCGTATCGGCCAGACCGAAATCTGCCACCTGTGGAACATGGTCGCCAATGAGACTCGCGAAGGCGACGTCTTCCAGCGCCTGTTCGACAAGCTCGAAGTCGAGCGCAAGGCCCTGGGCGGGCGGGTGTTCGACATCCTGGGCGAAGTGTTCGAGGAAAAGAGCCTGCGCGAACTGCTCATCGAGGCCATCCAGTACGGCGAAGACCCCGCCCGTAAGGCCGAGCTCTTCCGCAAGATCGAGGGCGCGCTCGACACCGACCACCTGCAGAACATCATCCGTCGCAACGCGCTGTGTGAAGAGGTCATGGACCCGCAGCGCCTCTACGCGGTGAAGGAAGAGATGGAGAAGGCCGAAGCCCGCAAGCTGCAGCCCTATTTCATCCGTGCCTTCTTCAATCAGGCGTTCCAGTCGCTCGGGGGTGAACTGCGTTCGCGCGAAGCTGGCCGTTCCGAGATCACCCATGTGCCCGCGGTCATCCGTGAACGTGATCGACAGATCGCGGGTCGGGACCGGCGCTACAACGAGCCCGTGCTGCGTCGCTATGAGCGGGTGTGCTTCGAGAAGGAGCACGTCCGCGTACCCGGCCGAGCCGAGGCCAAGATGGCAAGCCTCATCCATCCCGGTCATCCGCTGATGCAGGCCGTCACCGACATCGTGCTGGAACAGCATCGCAACAAGCTCAAGCAGGGCGCGGTGCTGATCGATCCGGCCGACATGGGACTTACGCCGCGGCTGATTTTCAGCATCGACCATTCGGTGAGGGAAGGGGCAGACCAGACTCGTGTCGTTTCACGCCGTTTGCAGTTCGTCGAGATCGACCCGCAAGGCCACGCGATCAACGCCGGCTGGGCGCCACACCTGGACCTGGAGCCCATTGAGCCTACCGACATTGCCCTGATACAGGATGTGCTTGCAGCGCCTTGGATCGCGAGAGATCTCGAGCAGCTCGCCCTCGCCCATGCTTCCCAGCAACTCGTGCCCATGCACTTCGACGAGGTGCGGCAACGCCGCGAGCAATCGGTCGACAAAACGCTCGGGGCTGTCCGCGAGCGCTTGGTGAAGGAAATCAACTTCTGGTCCGACCGCTACATCAAGCTGCAGGACGACATGGCCGCCGGGAAGGACGTGCGGCTGACGCTGGAGAACGTGCGCCGCACGATCGACGATCTCACCGCCCGGCTCGAGTCGCGCCAGCGCGAACTGCAGGCCATGCGCCACGTCGTCTCTGCCACGCCTGTTGTGCTGGGTGGCGCGTTGGTGATCCCCGCCGGCCTGCTGATGCAGCGCAAGGGCGTGTCGCAGGAGGTAGGTGGCTGGTCGGCCGACGCCGACGCTCGCGCTCGCATCGAGCGCATCGCCATGCAGGCGGTGATGGACGCCGAGCGTGCACTAGGCCACGACGTGATCGATGTCTCCGCGCAAAAATGCGGTTGGGACGTGACCAGCATCCCGCAGTCCATCGACGGTCGCATTCCACCTTCGCGCCACATCGAGGTGAAGGGGCGGGCGAAGGGCGCCACCACCATCACCGTCACCCGCAACGAGATCCTCTACGGACTGAATCAGGCCGACAAGTTCATCCTCGGGATCGTACTTGTCGATGGCGACCACCAAGAAGGACCGTATTACGTTCGTCAGCCTTTCCAGCAGGAGCCGGACTGGGCCGAGACCAGCAAGAATCTGGATCTCGGCCTGCTGCTGGAGCGTGCTGTTCGCCCGGAGGAGACGCTCTGACATGAGCGACATCGTCAAAATGGCGGAGGCTTGGTGTGCGACGCGCGCGCGTCGCATCGCGCCCCCGAGCAACTACATTGCCGGTTTCGAGATGCCCAACGGGCGCCAGATTGCGCTTGAGCGAGACCGAGCGCAGATCTACGTCTGGACCGAGCAAGTCTCGCTCGACGATGCGCCGGCGGCGCCGGTGCGCGCTTACTCGGCCGAGAAGTCGCGCAACTCGAACCTCAACGGGAAGAACTGTCCGCGGCTGCGCGTCGGGAGCCCGGTGCTGTACTGGATCTTCCATACGCTTGACGAGCTCGTTCGTTTCCTCGTCTGGTACGGCGACTTCCAGCAGAAGGGGATCGCTGCAGAGCCGCAGCCAACAAAGGCGCCGCAAGACCTCCTCGCACCCGGCAACACGCCCGCGAATTCCGTCCCCACCCTCGCGACTAACGCAATCCCTTCGAGTTCCTTTTCGATCCCCGGTGCATACATGGGTTACCAGACCACGACCGTTGCCGAAACGCTCAACCGCATCAACCGCGAACTCTTCATCCCCGCCATCCAGCGCCCCTACGTATGGACGCCCGAGCAGATCATTCGGCTCTTCGACTCGCTCATGCGCGGCTATCCGATCGGCGCCCTGATGTTCTGGGACCTTCCGCCCGGCAGCCGTGACGACTGGGAGATTTATCGCTTCGTAACCCACTTCCGCATGGGGTCCATTCACAACGAACCCTCCGGCCTCAGTGCGGACGACCGCGTTTCACTGGTCCTCGACGGGCAGCAGCGCCTGACCTCCCTGCTCATTGGGTTGCAGGGCTCCTACACGGTCAAGCGCAAGCACAAGCGCAAGGCCACCGATGATGCCTGGGACGAGAAGATCCTCTTCATCGACCTCGCCCACGCGCCCGAAATGGAAACCGATCAGGAAAACGACGAGCTGAGCCCGATCGCCGAGCATTACCGCTTCGAGTTCGTGGATCAGGCCCACCCCCCAATCAGCATAGGCGACGAACTCTGGTTCGAGGTCGGGCTCATCCTGGCTGCGCCCACGCCCGAGCAGCGCGACGTGATGGTCGAGAACTGGGTCGAGGCCAACCTCAATCTCAGCGAAACCGGCAGGACAATGGCGCGCGCCAACCTGCTGCGCCTGTGGGATGCCGTCTGGCATGACCAAGCGATGGCCTACTTCACCGAGTACAGCGATTCCTACGACCGGGTCCTCGACATCTTCATCCGCGCCAACGACGGCGGCACACGACTCAGCCGCAGCGATCTGCTGATGTCGGTGATCACCCTGCGCTGGGAGCGCTTCAACGCCCGGGAAGAAACTGAAGAGCTCATCGACGACCTCACCGAGTCCCTGAACCCCAAGCGCGCGATTACGCGCGAGTTCGTGCTGCGTGCTGCGCTCTTCCTCAACGATCTCGATTTCTCGATCAAGGTGCAGAACTTCGTCCCGGCCAACATCCGCGTGCTCGAGCAGAGCTGGGAGCGAACCAAGGAGGTCTTGCGCTTCACTGCCCGGGTCCTGCGCGAGATGGGTTTCTACGGCGAGCGCCTGTTCAGTACCAACGTGGTCATGCTGCTGGCCTACTACCTGCATCGCAGCAA
>DAOMNN010000179.1:0-3429 GCA_035443825.1 Rhodocyclaceae bacterium
GCCAGTGTGGCGAGTTTGTTGGTGAGTTGGTCGGGGTCGAAGCGGCCGTTGCGCCAGGGAACTTCCTTGTAGTCGACCGACGCATCCCAGATGCCGAAGTAATGAAAGGGTGCGAGCAGGCTCGCCTCGATGCCGTCGAAGAGATTGCGATTGAAGACCAGGTTGTCGTCGCACAACGACAGGATGTCGGACTGGTCGGTCCGGTCCGGAGTGGCGGTGAGGCCGAGCAGAAACTGCGGGGCGAAATGCCCGAGCAGGTGTCGATACGTCGGTGCCGCGGCATGGTGAAATTCGTCGATGACGATGTAGTCGAAATGCTGCGGCGAGAAGCGTTCGAGGTGTGCATTGCGGCCGAGCGTCTGAACCGACGCGCATAACACGTCGACTTGGGTGTCGCGTACCTGGCCCATATAGAAGCCGACACGCGCACGTGGGCGGATGCGCACGAAGGTTTCGGCGGCCTGGTTGAGGATTTCCTCGCGGTGCGCGACGAAGAGCACGCGCCGTGCGCCGGCCTGCTCGGCGTCGAATGCGGCGAGCCAGGTCTTGCCGAGGCCGGTCGCGAGTACGACCAGGCCCCGCCGATAGCCGTTGCGTCGAGTTGCGGACAGTGCGGCGAGCGCGTCGATCTGCACCGGCGTCGGTGTAGGCGGGGGCTCGGTCTCCTCACTGCCTGGTGCGACCGCACGCGGGGGAGGGATTCGGCGTGCCTCGTAGCGGTCGATCCATGCATGGGTGAGCGCCACCGTGCGTCGGTGGCGGAACAACTCCTCGAACCGGGTCCGCGCTTCCAGGAAGCCGTCGTCGCCCGGGAAGTCGATGCGGTAGTTCCACTCCAGACCGTCGGTGAGCGCCTGCCGGCTGATGTTGCTCGACCCGATGAAGGCCGTGCCATGCAGATGGCGATGCTCACCGAAGTGCGAGAACAGGTAGGCCTTCATGTGAAAGCTGCTGCCGGCCGCTTCGAACACGCGTACCTGCGCGCCCTGTTCCTGCAGCAACATCAGCAGCCGCAGGGCCTCAGGGTCGGTGACGTCGAGGTAATCGCTCGTCAGGATGCGTAGCCGCGCCGGCGGGCGGGCTCGAATCCCATCTTGTTCCAACGCGTCGTGTAGATCCGGCAACAGCATTCGCAGGCCGGTCGTCTTGATGAAGGCTACGGCTAGGTCGATTTCGTCGGCCGACGCGATCGCCGTGCACAGCTGAGGCAGGAACGGATGCTGCGCCTCACCGGTGAATAGCTTGGCTGCCGCGAGGGTTCGACGATGGATCAATGCGTTGAGCCAGCGCTCGTTGCGGTCGGGTCGCCGATCGTGCGTAATCCAGCATTCCACGGTTTCGATGTCGGACAGACCGTCGAGCCACTTGCGAAGGCGGGGCTCGGTCGCGTCGGTGAAGTGTCGCCCTTGGTCCGTGCGCTCGCACTCGCCGAGCTTGAAGCTCAGATATGAGACACCACCGGGCTTAAGCGCTGCCCAAAGTCTGGAAAGCGCGCCGGGAATCGCGTCCTCGCGCAGGTGCAGCAGACTGGCACACGCCCAGACGCCGTCATAGCAGGCGACATCCGTGAGGTCGTCGAACGTGAGGGTCTCGACCGACTGGCCGATCAGAGATGACGCGAGTAGAGCGACCTCCGCAGATGCGTCGAAGGCGCGAACGCGGTAACCGTGCTCCAGGAACGCCTTGCTGTCGCGCCCGGAGCCGCAGCCGGCATCCAGAATCAGACCGCCATCCGGCACGAACGCAAGAAAGCGCGCATGCAGCTCGGACATGTCGACATCGGCCGTGTCGGCGACGAAGCGGGAGGCGTTGCGATCGTAGTAGTCGTCTGTCTCGGCCATCGGCGGGTGCCGCGTCGGTCGCGTGCGTTCGCGACCCCCGGCGCTACATTCATACTGAATGGCCGATAGGCTACCAGGCTAACCGGGCAGATGGCGAAGGTGGCTTACATCGGGCGTGCACAAATTGGCGATGCCGGGGCGGCCGAGGTCTATCGAAGTCAGACCGCAGGCCGTGTCAAATCCAGTCCAGCAACGAACGCAGCGTCGCGGCGCTGTCGGAAGTCATCAGCCAGCCCAGGGCGCCGCAGTTCATTGCCACGGTTATCCAGAACGTCACCTGGAATGATTGCTTGCTAGATTTGTGGCGCAGTCGTCGTTGCGCGGCCAGCGCACCGGGCCAGCCACCAACGAGTGCGAACGCATGCAGTGTGCCTTCCCGGGTCCGCCGCTTGCCGCTTTGCGCGGCTGATTTGTCCAGGGCATAGGCGGCAAAGGCGATGATGCTTGCCGCCATGTAGACCCCGGGTACAAGGAACGGGAGCTTGCCGGAGACGGTCGCGGCAGCTAGCGCTGCGACAAACACCGACGCAAGTACGACCGGCACGTTGCTTCGGCCGGTCCGCTTTGGCGTCGTGGGCCGTTTCTCTCCGACAAAGGCAACGTCTCCGGCCCGCGGCCGACCCCTGTCATCGGTTTCGAGCGCGTAGGTCACCAACTCGTCACCCTCGGGCCGGCGGTTTCGGTTCGCGAACGCCTTGATATGAACGAAGACGGCATCGCCACCGCCATTCGGGGTGATGAAGCCGAAACCCTTGTCGTCCTTCCAGTCGGTGATTCTTCCCTGGTATCGCATCGACAAGCCTTCCTTGTGCGTGAGACCGATCTGCTGGCGAACAATGATCAGGTTAGCTCAGACCACGATTTTCTATTCTCGGGTCCGATCGGCCCGCCGCCACGGCTTCAGCCGGTCGAAAGGAAGTCCCTTCACCGTGCGTTCACCAAGTAAAGCGGAATGTACGCGTTCTCCGAACATCAGGACAGTTGGCTCATTGTCCTGTCAGCCGCGGTCGAAGTGCACCTGAACCGGGCGCATCTGGCGAACCACGACAGTGCCGGCGAGCTTGTCGTGCCAACCTTGCTTGCGGGCGTCGAACGCGACCCAAAGTAGTCCAAGCCCCAAGGGGAGCATCGAGACGATGTAGGCAAAGTACCGGCCGATGTACTGACCCGTGCTTGCGGGCTCTCCGGTGCGCGCATCGAGGATTCGAAGCGACAGAGCCATCTTGCCGGGCGTGGCCTGTTTCGAGTTCCAGAAGGCGATCACGATCACCGCTGGCATGACGTAAGAGATCAGGAAATCACCCGATCCGTAGAGCCACCCATCGTAGACGAAGTATGCCTCCCCATACAGCACATAAAGCAGGGGCAGGGTCACCAACAGGATCAGAATGGTATCCACGATGGATGCGCCGAACCGGACCCAGAAACCGGCGTAGCGCAGGTCGGTACTCGTTTGCATGAAGACTCCATGTTGGAAGATGGGAATGTCATTATAAGGAAGACGAGATCACGCGGAATCACCCATCAACAGGGCTATGCGTAAGAAGTCACAGTCGCGCGGGAAGTGGCTACGGCCGGTGTGGAAAGA
>DAOMNN010000180.1:0-3419 GCA_035443825.1 Rhodocyclaceae bacterium
CGATCTTTCGCAGCACGTTCTCGTACCAGAACAAGGCCTTGAAGCGAGACTGAAGCCGGCAGTTGTCGATCCCAGGCGCAAGCCACCCGCTTGCAGCGGGCGCTATTGCGTCAACTTTGGGGAAAGCGCAGGCGTTCGCGTTAAAGTCCAATCTGTTTGTCCTGCCACCCCACTGCTCATGACGCCCGAAGCCAAAGCCCGCAGCCGCATCGACGCCCGCCTTGAGCAGGCCAGCTGGGCCGTGCAAGGCATGCAGCAACTGAACCTCGGCGCCGCCCGGGGCGTTGCAGTGCGCGAATACCCCACCGACAGCGGCCCGGCCGATTACCTGCTGTTCGTCGAACGCCAGCCGGTTGGCGTCATCGAGGCCAAGCGCGACGAAGCGGGCGACCACATCACCACCGTCGAATCCCAGACCGCGCGCTACGCCGTCGCTAACCGCCGCAGTCCATCCAAGGTCCGTTCATGAAAATCGAATCCATCCGTCTCAAGAACTTCAAGGCCTTCCGCGATGTACACCTGAAGGACATTCCAGCCTTTCTGGTGGTGGTCGGTGCAAACGGGTCAGGGAAATCGACGTTGTTCGACGTGTTCGGCTTCCTGCACGACTGCCTGAAAGGCAATGTCCGACAAGCGCTCGACAAGCGCGGCCGCTTCGGCGAAGTGCTGAGCCGCGGTTGCGATCCGAAGAAGGACACGATCCTCATCGAGTTGCAGTACCGCATGGAGATCACTGGCGTCGAGCGGCTGGTGACGTACTCGTTGGAAATCGGCGAGCGCCAAGGGCTGCCGGTGGTCTGCAAGGAGCTGCTGCGTTACAAGCGCGGCCGCTACGGAAGTCCCTACCACTTCCTCAGTTTTGCCGAGGGCGAAGGCTACGCGATCACCAACGAGGAAGACTTCAACAAGACCGACGAGGAACTCGACCGCGAAACCCAACGGGTTGCGCCGGACACCCTTGCGATCAAAGGTCTCGGGCAATTCGAGCGTTTCAAAGCCGCCAATGCCTTCCGCAGCCTGATCGAGAACTGGCACGTTTCCGATTTCCACATCAGTGCAGCACGAGGACGCAAGGACGCCTCGGGGGCAATGGAGCACCTGTCGGAGACCGGCGAAAATCTACCCTTGGTGGCTCGTTATCTACATGAGCAGCACGCCGATATCTTCAGCAGAATCCTTGCGACGATGACCAAACGGGTCCCCGGCGTGACTTCGGTCGAACCCAAGCTGATGGATGATGGCTACCTCACGCTGCGTTTTCAGGATGGCTCGTTCAAGACACCTTTCCTCGACCGCTATGTATCCGACGGCACCATCAAGATGTTCGCGTATCTGGTGCTGCTGCACGATCCGAAGCCGCACCCCTTGTTGTGTGTGGAAGAACCGGAGAACCAGCTTTACCCGCAGTTGATGCCTGAACTCGCAGAGGAATTCCGGAGCTACGCCAATCGTGGCGGACAGGTGTTCGTATCCACTCATTCGCCGGATTTCCTGAACGCCATCGAACTCGACGAGGTGTATTGGCTGGTCAAGAAACAGGGCTACTCCGAGATTCACCGAGCGCGCGACAATGCACAAATTGCCGCTTACGTCGCTGAAGGTGATCAACTCGGCTACCTGTGGAAGCAGGGCTTCTTCGACGGGGTCGATCCGTGATGAGGGAGCTCGTGTTTCTGCTGGAAGAGCCGTCGGCCAAAGCCATGCTGGAATCCCTGCTCCCACGGATGCTGAAGGAAGACACCCGCTTCCGCTGCATTCCGTTCGAAGGCAAGCAGGATCTGGAGAAGCAACTGACTCGCCGCATTCGGGGGTACCAGAACGAACGCGCGCGCTTCATCGTACTGCGCGACCAGGACAGCCACCCCGACTGCACCGCGGTGAAGCAAGGTTTGCTCGATCTATGCGAGAAGTCCGGAAAATTTGCGCGATGCCTTGTGCGCATTGCTTGCCGAGAGCTCGAAACTTTCTACCTGGCCGACCTGCAGGCCGTCGAACAAGCCCTTAAGATCGACGGATTGAGTCGGCATCAGAACAGCAGGAAGTTTCGATCCCCGGACGGACTCGGCAGCCCCAGCCGAGAGTTGAAGACCTTGACACGCAATCGCTACGAAAAAGTCGCGGGCTCTCGGGAAATCGGCAAACACCTGCAACTCGACAATGCCCGCTCCGCGAGCTTTCGCAATCTCATCGCAGCCATCCGGCGTTGCGAAGACGAACTACTGCAGGAAGCAGTGTGAGTCCGTCTTTGTTCGAAGCAGATGGACAAGCTCGGCAAGGAGGAACACGTCACAGTCGCCCACCCGTCACCCCGATAACATGTGCATTGCCTCCAATGCAGGGAACATTCCGCCGGTCGACCGATGGGAGAATCCCGCCCTCCAGACTCATGATCCTGAAAGAAATCGACAGCAAAGACGCGCAACTCGCCGAGCTCGAGGCTTATCTCGCCACGCCAGGCATCCCAGCGGCCACACGAACACAAATCGAGCGGGAACTGAAGATCTTCCGCGCCGGCATCAAGGGTGAGCGCGAATCCGCCTACGACATCGATTTCTACAGCGGCGCGAGCAAGAATCGCATCGTCATCCACGATCTGCACATCGAGTACAACGGCCGGGTCGCCCAGATCGACCATCTGATTCTCAACCGCCTGCTCGAAGTCTATGTGCTCGAGACCAAGCACTTCAGTGAGGGCGTATCGATCAACGAGCAGGGCGAGTTCTCGATCTGGTTCGCCGGTAAGCCGCGCGGCATCCCCTCGCCGCTGGAGCAGAACGAACGCCACATCGCGGTGCTGCAGGACGTCTTCAAGACACTCGACATGCCCACACGCCTGGGCATCCGGCTTCAGCCAAGCTTCGAGTCACTGGTGCTGGTGTCGAAGAATGCACGCATCGGCCGACCGGACAAGTTCGATACGCGCCGCGTCCTCAAGTCTGACCAACTGGAGCGCTGGATCACCAAGAACATCGACTCGGGATCGCCGCTGATGATGGCCAAGGTCGTCAGCGTGGAGACCCTGACTGCCATCGCCCGCCAGCTCATCACACTGCACCGGCCGATCACGCCGGATTACCGGGCGAAGTTCGGCATCAGCGAGGAGATGCTGCGTCCAGCCTCACTTCCGCCTGCTACCACACTAGCGCCGCTCGAGCCGACCGAGTCCCCCACGCCACCTCCCACGCCCGAAACGAAACAGGTCGTTGCAGAGGCCACAGGCGAAACCACCGCAAGCTCCAGCAAACTGACCACTTCCAAGCTCGCCAAGGCGTTGAACCTCAAGACACCCGAGCTGACCGAGCGCTTGGTCGCCCACGGCCTGCTGGAACTGCGCGAGGGCAAGACCTACATCACCGCAGCAGGCAAGGCGGCGGGCGGAGAGTTCCGCATGAGCCCGAAGTTCGGGCCCTACTTCCTGT
>DAOMNN010000181.1:0-3357 GCA_035443825.1 Rhodocyclaceae bacterium
GCGTGCGCTCCAGTCATTTGTTAGAGGCCGCCTGTTCCAGGCGTTCGGCCAACCACACCTTGATGATTGATTGACGCGTCACACCGAGACGACTCGCCTCTCGATCCAAGGACTCAATCATCCAGGTCGGGAAATCGACATTCACCCGCCTCTGTTCTTGCAGGGGCCGCCGCGCCTTGGAGAGGTCCAAAGCGGACGTAATGTCCTTGCCGCTGTCGAAATCGGAATCGAACTTCTTAGCCTTCATACAATGCCACCTCTTGCGGCCGGGACCGCCGAACAGAAATCAGTCGGATGCTTTCGCTTCGATGAGTAACCACGGCTGACCAATGCCTTCCGTTGATCCGCCCGATCACCAAGAACCGCGGCTCGTCCACCGTTTTGGCCGGAATCTCAATCAAGTTCGGATCGCTCCAAAGGGCCTGAGCTGCGACGAAGTCGATGCCGTGCTTCCTGGCATTGGCATGACTCTTCCCTTCGTCAAACTCAAACATGGTATAAAAACTATACCATTATGGCTTGGACCGCAACCGATCGGAAAACCTACGGGTGGCCGCTAACGCCGTGGATAAGCTGCGATGGCAGCTGGCGCGGGCTGTGCACATGCACGGGCCGTGACAGCCGGCAGCGTCAGGTTCATCCAACAGTTAGCTGGCATGCTTCAGCTCTTCACGGACAACCCGGCGCAACGTTTCTTCCAACGGCTCGCGAGTCTGTCCAATGTAGTCCCGCAGTGCGCGATTGATCAGCGTCTGGTAATTGCCGCCACCGGCCTCATCAACCTGGCCCTTGAACCAGTCGATAACATCCTGGTCAAGCCGGATTGTGATTCGGGTCTTGCCCGGCGGTGTACTCACCACCGGACCACGCTTGCCCTTACCAAAGTCGTACTCTTTCCTCATCGGCCTTCCTCGTACTGTCGGCGTTCGCCTCTTGACGCCTTGCGTGACGAAATCATCCGAATCCTTTCGCCGCGATGGGTGAACACCGTCACCAGAACACGGCTATTCGGATCCATGCCCAGCGACACGAAGCGGTCTTCGTCCTCCGAGTCGGGATCAGGAATCGTGACCGCAGAGTCATCGGACAACGCGATTACAGCGTCAGCGAAGTCGACGCCGTGCTTTGCGGCGTTCCGCCTTGCCTTGGCTGGATTCCACTCGTAGTCCATTGCGACAAAGTGTATGTACGCATGTGCACAGAGTCAAGGCGAGGTGGCCGGGCAATCCTGCCAGCTAACGCTCGCGCTGAGCCGCGCTTGACGGCGACCGACCGGAGCGACAGCGAAGGGAGGAAGCAGTCAAACGACGGTCTCCAGCGTCTAGTTAGATGCCGTGATGCTTCAAAGCTGGTACTTGCGGATATCGAGTGCCCCATGAAACACGCCGAGGACATCGACATCCCCGCTGTCCTTTACCAGGTAGGCGATCCGATAATGTCCATACAGCAGCACGCGTACATGCCGGGTCGAGGGCCAGTGTCGCGCGCCCATTTCTGGAAAGTCCGCCAATCCCTGCGCCTTCTCGTAGATTCCCTGCAGAGTTGCTGCCGCGGCACGAGGATTGTCCGCAGCAATGTAATCGTAGATATCGCGCAGCAAGCGCTCGGCTTCGGCGGTCCAGACTATCCTTGCCATTGCCTGATTCTGTGCCCCATTTCGTCGTTTGAAACGACACGACCAGCATCAGAATCAGCCAGCCCGCGCTGAATCATCAGGTGAAACGCAAGTTCGCGGACAATTTCTTCGCCCGTACTATCGTCAGGCTGCTGTTGAATCAAATTCGCGAGTTCTTCCTTCGCGGTAGACATGGGCGTCACCTCCTAGCCAAAGAAGTTTGCCACAACCACGGCAATACCGTCACAGGCATCTAACGACCAAGTTCAGCCGCGAGCCGACCTGGCGCGCAGCGTGCCCATGCAAGGCGCGTGACAGGCTGGCTCGTCGGCTGCAGCGCAATGTTAGGTTGCGAATATGTCGGGATTGACATATACTGCCGTGCGTGAGCCCGAAGCACAAGCCATTGGTTTGGCTGCGCGGCGAGATTAAGACGCCGCCTTTCGGGCCTGCGGCACGAGTCGAAGCAGGCTTCCTGCTGAGGCAACTTCAGCGGGGCGATAAGCTGAGCCTTCCGCACTCTCGTCCCCTTCCCAGGATCGGCAGACGCTGCCACGAGCTTCGAGTCACCGACGATCGTGTCACCTGGCGAATCATCTACAGAATAGATGTCGATGCAATCGTCATCGGCGATGTGTTCAGCAAGAAAACCGAAACGACGCCGGATGCGGTTATTAAAGCCAGCCAGCGACGTTTCAAGGAGTACGACAATGCGAGCAAGTAAACGCAAGAAATTGTCTGGCGCTGGTTGGGAGGTTGGCGATGCGACTGACTTTCTCAACCTTTCTCCCGAAGAGGAAGCGTACATCGAACTTCGTCTGAAACTGGCGGACGGCCTGAAGGCGCGGCGGTCGCGTAGGAAACTCACACAGGTTGAGCTCGCCAAGAGCCTTGGTTCAAGCCAGTCGCGGGTCGCTAAGATGGAAGCCGGAGATCCAACCGTTTCGGTGGACCTGCTGGTCCGTTCACTAATTGCGCTTGGTGCCGACAGTCGGGACATTGCCAAGATCATCGCAGCACGCTAGGCAAGCAAACTAACGCCAACGTTGAGCCGCGAGCCGGCCTGGCGCGCGGGTTGCGCCGGCAGGTCGCGTGACAGGCCGGCTCGTCGGCTGCAGCGCTGAGTTAGATCTTCGTACGTTCACGTTTCCTCAATCGACCGGGCTTAAGCTACTGCTCCGATCTCATTACATGAAGTATCAAGGCGTGCTCGCCATCGTATCGATAGAAGATGCGGCATGGCGGCTCAACGATTTGCCGATATCGCGAGCCCTTTAGCTCCGGAGGCCGGCTGCCACTTTTCGGATGAGCCTTGAGCTGCTCCACGTGCCGAAAGACTTGCTGAACCAATCGGGCTGCCGCCGCAGGATCTTCGATCGCAATGTAGTCAGCAATGGCATCCAGATCGCTGAGCGCCGGGTCAGTCCAGATTATTTCAGCCATCGCTCCATTCGGGTCTTGGCATCGGCGTGGCTAATGGCCCTTCCCTCTGCCACTGCCATTTCGCCTCGGGCAATCCCTTCGAGCACCGTCATCCGTCGTTGCAGAAGCTCAAAGCTTTCAACGTCAAGTAGATAGGCGCTGGGTACACCATGCTGCGTGATCAGGATAGGCACTTTGTCCCGCTCCAGTTCAGCGAGAATCTCGGTCGCCTGGCGTTTCAGAGTGGTAACCAGTTCAGTGCGCATGAAGTGATACTAAAGTGGCATGAGCGGAGCGCAAGCCCGTCGGAAAATCTAACG
>DAOMNN010000182.1:0-3322 GCA_035443825.1 Rhodocyclaceae bacterium
GCGGCTTCGACGAGATGAAGGCTTCGCCGTGGGAAAAGGAGGATGCGCTGCACGAGGGCATTCCCATCCACAACTTCCTGGTGCAGAAGGAGTTCGTGCATGAGGACGGGCGCCTGCTCGGCGTGCGCTTCGAGAAGGTGCGTGCCGAATACGACAAGGCCGGCCGGCGCAGCCTTGTGCCCACCGGCGAACCCGATGTGCTGATGGAGTGCGACGAAGTCCTGATCGCGATCGGCCAGGAGAATGCCTTCACCTGGATCGAGCGCGACATCGGGCTCGACTTCGACAAGTGGGGCATGCCGCTGCTCGATCCGGTCACGCTGCAGTCGACACTGCCGCGCGTGTTCTTCGGCGGCGATGCCGCGCTCGGACCCAAGAACATCATCACCGCCGTCGCGCAGGGTCACGAGGCCGCGATCTCGATCGACCGCTTCTGTCGCGGCAAGCCGTTGACCGAGCGCCCGCCGCCTATGGTGAACCTGGTGAGTCAGAAGATGGGCATCCACGAGTGGAGCTACGACAACCAGATTTCCGAGGAGGAACGCAAGAAGGTTCCGGTGAAAACGCTGGAGGACGCGCTCAAGGACATCAAGATCGAGTATGAGCTGGGTTTCGATCCAAGGCTCGCCTGCGCCGAGACCGAACGCTGCCTGAACTGCGATGTCCAGACGGTATTCACACCCAAGCTGTGCATCGAGTGCGATGCCTGTGTCGACATCTGTCCGACCGAGTGCATCAATTTCACCGCCGATGGCGAAGAGTCCGATCTGCGCCAGCGCCTCAAGGCGCCGGCGTCCAATACCGACCAGGCGCTTTACGTGGCGGACGGGCTGAAGACACTGCGTGTCATGGTCAAGGACGAGAACGTGTGTCTGCATTGCGGCATGTGCGCCGAACGTTGTCCGACGGGCGCATGGGACATGCAGAAATTCCTGTTAGATACAGCCCTTGCGGGGGCGGAGGCGCCGAGAACATGAGTGCCGTGCAAGCGATTCACAATACCAACGACTTCGTCATCAAGTTCGCCAACGTCAACGGCTCGGGCTCGGCCTCGGCCAACGAGCTGTTCGCACGCGCGATCATGCGCATGGGCGTGCCGGTCGCGCCGCGCAACATCTTCCCGTCCAACATTCAGGGCCTGCCCACTTGGTATGAGGTGCGTGTCTCGGGCGAGGGCTGGCTCGGATGTCGCGGCGGCTGCGACATGATGGTCGCGATGAACCCGCAGACCTGGGATCGGGACGTCGCGGGAATCGACTCGGGCGGCTATCTGTTCTACGACTCGACCAAGCCGCAGCCGCGCTCGAAGTTCCGCGACGACGTCACCGTGCTGGGGGTCCCGCTGACGGCGATGTGCAACCGCGAATACACCGATGCGCGCCAACGTCAGTTGTTCAAGAACGTGATGTACGTGGGTGCACTGGTGGCATTGCTCGACATGGAGTTCGAGGCCGCCGAGAAACTCATCGCCGATCGCTACCGCGGCAAGGACAAGCTCATAGAGGCCAACGTCAATGCGCTGAAGCTCGGTTACGACTACGCCAAGGCCAATCTCCCCTGCCCGATCGGCCTGCGTGTCGAGCGCACGGACAAGGTCGGCGAGCGCATCTTCATCGACGGCAACAGCGCATGCGGCCTGGGTGCGGTGTATGGCGGTGCGACGGTCGCGGGCTGGTATCCGATCACGCCGTCCACATCGGTGATCGAGGCCTTTGCCGGCTATTGCCGTAAGTACCGCACCGATCCGGACAACGGCCTGGCCCGTTACGCGATTGTTCAGGCCGAGGACGAACTTGCCTCGATCGGCATGGTCATCGGTGCTGCGTGGAATGGTGCGCGCGCCTTCACCGCCACCTCCGGTCCCGGCATCTCGCTGATGCAGGAGTTCTTCGGACTCGCGTATTTCGCCGAAGTCCCCGCGGTCATCTTCGACGTGCAGCGGGGCAGTCCATCGACCGGCATGCCGACGCGCACCCAGCAATCGGACCTGATCTCCTGCGCCTACGCGTCGCACGGCGATACGCGCCACGTGCTGCTGTTCCCGGAAGATCCGCACGAGTGCTTCACCTTCGGCGCCCAGGCCTTTGACCTGGCCGATCGCCTGCAGACGCCGGTGTTCGTCCTTTCCGACCTGGACATCGGCATGAACGAGCGCCTGTGCGAACCCTTCGAGTGGGACGACGAGCGCCGTTACGACCGCGGCAAGCTCATGAGCTACGAAGATCTCGAGGCGGGCAAGAACTTCGGCCGCTATCTCGACGTGGACGGCGACGGGATTCCCTATCGTACGATTCCCGGCACCCATCCGACCAAGGGCGCCTACTTCACGCGCGGGACGACACGCAACGCCTACGCGAAGTACAGCGAAACCGGCGCCGACTACGTCTATAACATGGAGCGGCTGCGGCGCAAGTTCGACACCGCAAAGCAGTATGTACCCGCGCCGGTGTTGCAGCAGGCCTCCCAGCCCACGCGCATCGGTGCGATCCACTACGGCTCGACCGGACCGTCAATGGCGGAGGCGCACGCGCTGCTCGAGGCGCAGGGTATCCACGTCGATACCATGCGGGTGCGGGCCTTCCCGTTTGCGGACGCGGTCATGGAGTTCATCACCGATCACGACTTCGTGTTCGTCGTCGAACAGAACGAAAGTGCCCAACTGCGTACGCTCCTGATCAATGAAGGGGAGATCGATCCGAAGCGGCTGGTGCGCGTGCTTCACTATGACGGCTCTCCGATCACCGCCCGCTTCATCGCCGGCAAGATCGCCGACGCCGTTTCCGAACGCAAGATCAGCCCGATTCGCAAGGTGGCGCCATGACCTATCTCGCCAAACCCCGGCTCCTCGCCGCCGACGCACCGAAGAATGCGCTCGGTTATACGCGCCGCGATTACGAAGGTGCCATCTCCACGTTGTGCGCAGGCTGCGGTCACGATTCGATCAGCGCCGCGGTGGTACAGGCCTGCTTCGACCTCGACATCGAACCGCACCGCGTCGCGAAGCTTTCCGGCATCGGTTGCTCGAGCAAGACACCGGACTACTTTCTCGGCAACTCCCATGGCTTCAACAGCGTGCATGGACGCATGCCGTCGGTGCTGACCGGGGCCGCGCTCGCGAACCGCAACCTGATCTACCTGGGCGTGTCCGGCGATGGCGACTCCGCTTCGATCGGTATCGGCCAGTTCGCTCACGCCATGCGCCGGGGTGTGAACATGACCTACATCGTCGAGAACAATGGCGTATACGGTCTCACCAAGGGCCAGTTTTCGGCCACCGCCGACAAGGGTTCGAAAAGCAAGCGCGGGGCGGTCAACAGCGACA
>DAOMNN010000183.1:0-3273 GCA_035443825.1 Rhodocyclaceae bacterium
CAACCACCGCGCCGACCTGGCTAGTTCCCCGACCCCGCCAGCCCCAGATTTGCCACCTCTGCCGCCCGACCCCGGCGCCATGGCCACCCCCATCCCCCGCCCCACCCGACCGGCACCCGGAACCCCCGCCGAACCTCGGCATTGTCGGCATCCGGTCGGCACTCGGTCGCCCATTGCCTTGAAACGCTTGGGTTTTCAGCATCAGATGGGCAAAACTCGGCCATTCAAGGTCGGCATAGGTTCGGTCGCCAGCATCGCCACCCAAAAACTCGTTACGATTCTTCGACCTTCAGCGGCTCCATCTTGGACTGTTAATCCGTTTGTCCCTGGTTCGAGCCCAGGTCGGGTAGCCAGAAGCACGAGGGGCTGCAGCGTCGCTGCAGCCCCTCTTCGTTCCGCGGTCCCGGGCCTCCCCGGCGCAGGTCCGGATGTCGGCCGGAACCAGACCCGTCGAAACCTTGCCACGCGGCAAGGCGCCACGCTCTGATGACCGCGTCGCCCGGCTAAGCGCTTCGCGCGTACGCGCGCACCGCCGATGCAAAGGACTCCAGCGCCAGACTGCGTTCGACGCCGCCGAGTTTCACCGCTTCCCTGGGCATCCCGTAGACGACACAGGATGCCTCGTCCTGGGCCAGCGTGGATGCGCCGGCATCGCGCATTTCCTTCATGCCTCTGGCGCCGTCATCACCCATCCCGGTCATGATGATCCCCAGGGCGTTCTTTCCGGCACAGCGTGCAACCGAGCGAAACAGCACGTCCACGGAAGGTCGATGACGGTTCACCGGCGGGCCGTCAACCACCTCGACCTGGTACTGCGCACCGCTTCGGCGCAGCATCATGTGCCGTCCGCCGGGCGCGATGATCGCTCGTCCGGGGATGACGCGGTCGCCGTTCTTCGCCTCCACGACCTCGAGTGCGCAAAGCCCATTGAGACGTTCTGCAAACGCAGCAGTGAACTTTTCGGGCATGTGCTGGACGATCACGATCCCCGGTGTGACCCTCGGAAGCGCGGTGAGAAGCACCTCGAGCGCCTGAGTGCCGCCGGTCGAGGCGCCCACGGCAACCACCTTGTCGGTGGTGACGGACATCGCCGTTGCCGGCGCCATGGGAATCGCTTCCATGCCCAGGCGCGGCGGAGGGGGTGCAACGCCGACGACGCGCCGCACCCGGGCGCGGGCGGCAGCGCGTACCTGCGTGACCAGATCATCCCCGCTGTCGAGAAAGAACTGCTTCAGGCCGATCTTCGGCTTGGCGACGATCCCGACCGCACCGGCCGACATGGCCTGCATCGTGGTTTCGGCGCCCTTCTCGGTGAGGGTGGAGCAGATCACGACCGGCGTCGGGTGTTCCGCCATCAGCTTGCGGAGAAAGGTAATACCGTCCATGCGGGGCATCTCGACGTCGAGAACCACCACATCCGGCCAGTCCTTCTGCATCTTGTCCAGCGCGAACAAGGGATCGGGGGCGGTGGCGATGACCTCGATGTCGGGGGCAGACGCAAGCACCCCCGACAGCACCTGGCGCACCGTCGCCGAGTCATCGACGATCATGACGCGTATGGGCTTCATTTCCTGATTCCAGTTGAGGGTTTCGCATCGTCGCCGTCGCTCCGGGAGGGTGCATTCCGGGCTGCCGCCGATTCGACAAGGGGGGTGTGCTTGACCCAGGCATGACCGCTCCAGATGTCGAAGATGACCTGGCGGTGTCCATGCCCCCCCAGGTGCTCTGCCTTGACCGTGAAACCGTACCGGCTCATAAGTTCATGAGCAGCACTGACATTCCGGTCGTGGACCTGCCGGGGCGAAGGCTTGCCCGTCCGGCCTGCGTAGTGGAACATCCTTCCGCCGCCGAAGAGCTTGGCCTCGAACTCGCGGGGGTGAGCGCGGTTGTGCCGGATCTCCCCCGACAAGGCCTCGATCGCCTCGTCGCCGTAGCGTCCGTCCGGGCCGCTGCCCTGCGGGCGCGCGCGGCTGGGCAGCATGAAGTGACACATGCCCCCGATGCGCCGCTGCGCATGCCACAGGGTGACCGCCACACATGAACCGAGAATGGTCCGGATACGCGTATGTTCGTCGCCAAACCACCATTCCCCGGGTTGAAGGAAGATTTCGATGACATGCGGCGGTTTGCGCATCAGGGCTTCCGGTACACGGAAGGCGCTACGGACTTGAGCCCCGTGACGATGCCGTTCAGGCTTTCCGAATGCCCGACCACGAAATAGCCGCCAGGCCTGAGTTTATCGAGCAGGCGCGTGACCACTGCGCGCTTGGTCTCCGGCTGGAAATAGATCAGTACGTTGCGCAGGAAGATCACATCGAAGCTGCCCACCTCGGGCAGGCGCTCGTTGAGATTGATCTGACGAAAACTGACGCGCCTTCGCAGCGCAGGTTCAATGACGAAAGTCCCTTGCTGGCTCCCGACGCCCTTGAGGCAGAATGCCTTCAGATATGGCGTCGGAATTTCGTGGGCCTGATTCATCTGGTACTGCCCGGAGCAGGCCTGCTCCAGCACGCGCGTGCTGATGTCCGATCCGAACACCTCCCAGGGGCTGTCACCAAGCACCTCCGAAAGCAGCATGGCCATGCTGTAGGCTTCCTGTCCGCTGGACGACGCTGCACTCCAGATGCGGAACGGACGCCCCTTCGGATGACTCGTCAGTACACTCTGGCGCAGAAAGTGAAAGTGCTTCTCCTCCCGGAAGAAGTGCGTTTCGTTCGTTGTCAGCAGATCGACCGCCGCCTGAAGCTCATCCTCGCGCTGGGCGAGCAGCTTGAAATACTCGCCGTAACTGCCCAGCCCGTGATGCCGCAAGCGCTTGTGCAAACGGCCGGCCACGAGCGGCTTTTTCGAGTCCGCCAGGCTGATCCCGGCAATGCGGAAGATCAGCTCGCGAAACTGCGCGAACTCGCTCTCGCGGAGGGCGACCTGCGCGGCGGGATTGCCTGTCATTGTGTTCATCAACGGGCCGAAGGTTGTCCGGACCGGGGTTGCCGGCCCGAATGCAGCTTCTTGAATCGGGTCACGGAGGCGTCCTCACGGATCGCTTGGCCCCCGGCCGCATCCGCACAGAACGGGCGGCGGCCCGGGCCGTCCGCCGACCCCGCGTGCCGATTCCGATCCATCACGCAACCGCCTCGCTCCCGACACCCCACTGGAGCGCGGACTCCCTGCGTTCGACCGGCGATGCCCCGTTGCCCTCGACCTTGAAGAAGCTCACCAGCTGCTGGAGTTGTTCGGCCTGTCCGCTCATCTCCTCGGCCGTCGCGGCCAACT
>DAOMNN010000184.1:0-3261 GCA_035443825.1 Rhodocyclaceae bacterium
CAATGCTTCCGCGGTCGATCATCGATATCAGAGGAAGAAAATACCCAACGAACGAGACGCTGTCATTCATGCTCGCCGCCCTGCAATGGTATCGTCAGATTCACGCTCGTACCCCCGCCCGGTCGACTGTCGATGCTGACCTTGCCGCCAAACATCATGGCACGCTCGCGAATCCCCAGCAGGCCGAAGGTCCGCTTCTCTCGAACCAGCGCCGCATCGAACCCCACCCCGTCGTCGACGATGTGCATCCGGAACATGCCGTCGTCACGCTCGATGCAGACGCGCAGACTGACCGCGTTCGCGTGTCGTGCGACGTTGGTGAGGGACTCCTGAAGAATCCGGAATACGGCGGTAACCCGTGTGTCATCGAGACCGAGTTCCTCGGCCGGCGCATCGAGGCGACATTTGACACCCGTACGCTCCTCGAAGCCGGCCAGCAACCATTCGGCGGCCGACACGAGACCCATGTTGAGTGCGCCGGGGCGCAGGCTGGATGCGATGTCGCGCACGACCACGATCGTCTGGTCGATCGTTTCCTTCATCCCCGCCACGTGCCGCTCCAGCTCCGGATCCGCGGTGGCGAAACGCATCTGGATCATCGCGGCGTCCATGCGCAGCGCCGTAAGGTATTGTCCCAGCTCGTCGTGAATCTCGCGCGCGATGCGGGCACGTTCCTGCTCGCGAATCAATTCGTGGTGCGCCGCCAGGTCACGCAACAGCTGCCTTGAGCGCAGCAACTCCTGTTCCTTGAGCTTGATCTCGGTGATCTCCTGCGCCGTGCCGATTCCCGACCGGGGACTGCCGTCGGGTTCGAATTCGATTCTCGCGCGCTGACGCACCCAGCGGACCTCACCGGTGACGAGGACCCGATGCTGGATGTCATAGGACGCACCAGCAAGCGCCGCACGCCACTGGCGATCGACCGCCACGCGATCGTCAGGATGAACCCGCTCGAGCATGGATGCGTAGCTCACGGGGGTTCCGATCGGGAGAGCGAAGATCCGATAGCACTCGTCGGACCACTCGAGCGCGCCGCTGTCCACGTCGAGTTTCCAGCTTCCCAGACGGGCCTGAGCCTGGGCCTGGGCCAGGCTGGCCTCGCGCTCGCGCAGTGCCAGCTCCGCCCGACGCGCCTTGGTGATGTCCTGGTTGATCACGATCGCGCCCTCGAAGCGGCCTTCGGCATCGAACATCGGAACGGCCGAATTGAGAATGGTCTTCCTGTCGCCGTTCGGGGCCTTGATGTCGACAAGCTCATCGGTCACCGCATCACCGCTTCCGACCGCGCGCGCCAGCGCCCAATCGTGCGGCTCGATCTTGCTTCCACCGTCCGCCCACCACCCTTCGCATGCCCCCTGATCAGACACGGGGCAGCCCCAGATCTTCCGGTCGGCCGGATTCCTGTACGAGACCCTTCCGTCGGTATCGGCCAGGCTCACACCCACCGGAAGGCTCTCGAGCATCAAGCGCAAGATCGCCTCACTGCGCTGAAGCTTCGCCTCCTGAGCCTTCTGTTCCCCGATGTCGAGCACATTCACGATGTAGCTCGCGTCAGCGTCCTCGGCCACCGGCGAGACGGTGACATCGACCAGAACCGGAAAGACGCGCCCGTCCCGGTGCAGATGCTGCGCTTCGAAGCGCAGGTGTCCGCTGTCGCGAATCGCTCGCGTCGTCTCTTCCAGCATCGTGCGCGTTCCCGGTGCCAGCAACTCCGCCAGAGGACGCCCGACGAGTTCGTCGACGCGATAGCCATGCATGCGCGCGAAGGCGGGATTCATCGATTCGAGCGTGCCATCCTGGGCGCGGCAGACGACCACGCCCCAGTTCGCGTGCTCGAATATCTGCTGCCAACGGGCCAGACTCTCTCTGGCACGCCGGCGTTCCCGGACATCCTCGAACAGAACCACGGCGCCGGCGATCCGGCCGGCATCTTCGAGCGCCGCGACCACGTACTCGACCTCGAGCGCGGAGCCGTCGGCACGCCAGAACAATTCCTCGTCGATCTTGCGTGTGACACCGTCTCGCAAGGTGGCGCTGATGGGACATGCCGCATCCGGATAGGCCGCGCCGTCAGGTCGCGTGTGATGCATGATCGGATGCATCTTTCGGCCGATCAGGGTATCTGCGCGATATCCGAGCAGCGCCTCGGCCGCCTGGTTGACGAAGGTGACGCAGCCTTCGGAATCGAGCCCGTAGATGCCCTGGCCCGCATGCTGAAGCAACAGATGGTGCTGTTTCACTGCCGCCTGCAGACCGACTTCGGCCTCCCGCATGCGCACCAGCAGCGACACGATACGGCGCGAGAGCAGGAACGCGGCCACGAGCGCCAGAATGATGATTCCGGCCAGTGCGTAAGCGATACTTCCCTCAGGCATCGAACGGCGTTCCGTGACCCGGTCGGTTCAACGGCGTGCGGACGAATCCAGGTACTTAGCGCGGACCCTGGACACCATGTTCATCCTTCCTCCCGAAAATGTGCCGGGCGGGTGAGCATGACCGAGCGGTCCAGCGACCCGGTCAGCACTTCCTGGTGCCGGAACGCTTCCAGGATCTGCCCGCGCAGGTGTCCCTCGTCCCATGGCTTGGTGAAGAACTTGTAGACAGCGCCGGTGTTGATCGCATCGACAATGCGATCGGCATGGGTGCAGCCGGAGAGCACGATGCGCACCGTCTCCGGGTAGAGCGTCCTGACCCGGCCGAGGAATTCGGCGCCGCTCATCTCGGGCATTCGCTCGTCGGTCAGCACGACCTGGATCTCGTTGCTCGCGAGCAGCTCCAGCGCCTCGCGGGCACTGCGGGCAGTGAGCACGCGATAATCCTCATCCTCGAGCGCCAGCGAGATCATCGCGAGCACGGCAGGCTCGTCGTCGACCACGAGCAAGGTGCGCGAAGGAAAACGCGGCCCGGGCGAGACGAGCTCCTTGTCGCTCGAGAGCAATATGGCAAATGCCGCCGCCGGAATCGGCCGGCTGAAGTAATACCCCTGAATCTCGTCGCAACCATGGCGATTCAGGAAGGCGAGTTGGGCCTCGGTCTCGACCCCTTCCGCGATGACCTTCAGCCCCATCTGATGCGCAAGCGCAATCACCGAAGTCGAGATCGCCGCCGCTGTTGCATCGGAGTCGATCTCCTTGACGAAACTCGCGTCGATCTTGAGCTGATCGACTGGAAACTGGCTCAAGTAGGACAGACTGGAATACCCGGTACCGAAATCGTCGATCGCAAGACGCAGGCCGAGCCCCTTGAGGCGGTTCAGGACGA
>DAOMNN010000185.1:0-3128 GCA_035443825.1 Rhodocyclaceae bacterium
TCCATGGCACCGTGATCCATGGCACCGTGATCCATGGCACCGTGATCCATGGCACCGTGCCCGTTGTCATGTTCCGTCTGCGACAGTGCGACGAATCGCGGATGCACCGTGCCGTCGGGCAGGCGGTAGCGCTCGATGAAATCCGCGGTCATGCGGCTGAATTCTTCCGCAGTCGGACCGTGTGCAGCGGCGCCATGGCCGCCATGTCCGCCGCCGTGGCTGGCGCCACCGGCATGCGTCTCGTCGTGGCCGAGGCCGAGCATCGCCAGCGGGGTCGGCGCGGCGCCATAGGCGGCCCACAGTCCGTAGAGCGATACGCCGCCGAAACCCATCGCGGCGATGAAGCCGCGCCGGGTCGTGATGTGGGGTCTGTCTGCCATGCGATCTCCCGGGCAGGATGAACGATGGCCGAAGTATGGCGTCGGCTCCCCGACCGGGACCTGACCGCAAGATTACAGTTCTGTCAGGTTTGCGGTCGTCGCCGCCCCCATCGCCTCGCCGAGGCGTACTGCACGGGTCGGTGCCCATTCCGGAGAAAAATCGACGTTCTCCGGAAACAGCAGCACGACGGTGGAACCGAGCTGGAAGCGGCCCATCTCGTCGCCCTGCGCGAGTCGGATCTCGCGGTCGTCGTAGCGCCACTTGCAGATGTCGCGGCTGCGCGGCGGATTGACCGTGCCGTGCCACGCCGTCGCCATGCTGCCGACGATGGTCGCGCCGACCAGCGCCAGCACGAAGGGGCCGTGCGCGGAATCGAACACGCACACGACGCGCTCGTTGCGCGCGAACAGATCCGGCACGCCGCGCACCGTCGCCGGATTCACCGAGAACAGGCTTCCGGGGACGTAGATCATCTGCGTCAGGCGCCCGCCGCACGGCATGTGAATGCGGTGATAGTCCCTCGGGCTGAGGTAGATCGTCGCGAAACTGCCGTTCTCGAAACAGGCGGCGAGGTCCCGGTCGCCGCCGACCAGTGCCGTGGTCGAGTAGCGATGTCCCTTGGCCTGCAGGATCCGGTCGCCCTCGATCCGGCCGAACTGGCTGATCGCGCCGTCGACCGGGCAGACGAAATCGGCTTCCGCAAGCGGACGCAGGCCTTCGCGAAGCGGGCGCGTGAAGAATTCGTTGAAGCTTGCGTAACTCGCGACGTCCGGATTGGCGGCTTCGCTCATGTCCACGCCGTAGCGGCGAACGAACCAGCGGATCACCCCGGTGGTCAGTCCGCCGCCGCGCAGGTGCGCGAGTTTCCCTGCGAGCACGGTGAGTGCCTGCTTGGGCAGAAAGTATTGAGCAAGGACTCTGAAACGGTCGGACACGTCGGGATTCGTCGTCGGGGTCGGGAGCCGCGATTATACCGGCGGATGGGTCCGCCGCCGACTCGCCCGCAGACGCGGCCTGTCCGTGTCACGACCGGCAGTTGGTGCGGAATGTTCGGCCGACAGGCTGCGTCGACGCCGAACGACCTACTGCGTCATGCGACCACGGCGCGCCATGTGCGACTCGACGATCGACTGCATGAGGTCCAGACGCTTCTCCATCGAATCGAGGCGCTTGCCCAGCATCTCGCCATGCTGCTGCATCATCTCGGGGTGATGCCGCATCATGCCGCCGGAGTGCATCGGCTCGCCCTGGCGCTGCATCATGCCCATGCCACCCATACCACCCATGCCCATCCCGCCTTGCTGGCGCATCATGCCTTCTCCGCCCATCGGGCCCATGCCCATACCCATGCGTTCCATCGGCATGTCGCCCGACATCATCGGGCAGTCGGCCATGCCCTTCGTCGCAGTGTCGAGGTCCGCCATCTGTTCTTCCATCATGCGCATGCGTTCCTGCGGGTCGCGTGCTTCACGCATCATCTTCATGCGTTCCTGCATGGCCTGCATGCGCATGGGCATCGTCGCGCCGGATGCGTCCGGCGACACCGCTTCGGCCTGTTCCTGGTCGGGATGGTGGGCGTCGTGCTCCTCGGCGGCCGGGGTGGCGGCAAGTGCGCCGGTCGACAGCGCGAACACCGCCGCCATCGTGCCCCAGAAACTGCTTGTGCGAATCGTGTTCATGTCGGGCTCCTTCTCGTTGATCTCTGTGAATGCGCTCACCGGCGCCTGGGTTCATGATGGTCCGGAGCGGCGGACGGCAAGCTGACCGGGCCATTACATCTTTGTAATCTATGCGACGCCGGCGTTCGCTGCTGGCAGAATTGCCCCATCGAGTTGGCAAGGACGATGCGTCCCGTGAAGATCCTGATCGTCGAGGACGAACCGAAGACCGGAGATTACCTGCGCCAGGGATTGACCGAGGCGGGTTACGTCGTCGACCTCGCGCGCGACGGTCTGGATGGACTGCATCTTGCGCAGACGGGGGATTACGAGCTGCTCGTGCTCGACGTTATGTTGCCGGGGCTGGATGGCTGGGGCGTGCTGCGGACCGTGCGGCGCGGCGGGCATGAGATGCCGGTGCTTTTCCTCACCGCACGGGACCAGGTGGAGGACCGTGTGCGCGGCCTCGAACTCGGCGCCGACGACTATCTCGTCAAGCCGTTCGCCTTCTCCGAGCTGCTGGCGCGGGTGCGCACCTTGCTGCGCCGGGGAGGGCGCGCCAAGGAGCCGGAGTTGCTGCGGGCAGCCGATCTCGAGCTCGACCTGCTGCGCCGGCGCGTGACTCGCGCGGGGGCGCGGATCGATCTGACCGCGAAGGAGTTTGCGCTGCTCGAGCTGCTGTTGCGCCGCCAGGGCGAGGTGCTGCCGCGCTCGCTGATCGCATCCCAGGTGTGGGACATGAATTTCGACAGCGACACCAACGTGATCGAGGTCGCGGTAAGGCGCCTGCGTGCGAAGGTGGACGATCCGTTCGAGCCGAAACTGATCCGCACCGTGCGCGGCATGGGTTACGTGCTCGAAACGGACGACACGGCATGAGCAACCGGCCTCGCACGCCGCTGTCGCTGACCGCGCGATTCGCAATCCTCTTCGCCGTCTTCGCCGCGAGCCTGTTGCTGCTTGTCGGTCTGGTGCTCGAGCGTGCCGTCGAAGTTCATTTCGACGAGCTCGACGAGCACGAGCTTTCCGCCAAGCAGGCGATGATCGGGAACCTGCTTGCCCGCATCGACTCGCCCGCGGCGTTCGAGA
>DAOMNN010000186.1:0-3012 GCA_035443825.1 Rhodocyclaceae bacterium
CCGACCCGGACCGTCTTGACGCTCAGAGCTTGATGCGGTTAAGGCGAAGGTCGACCGCTGAGATATCGAACTCGGCTGGATCGAACGGTGCCCCGTACCATTCGAGCATGTCGTGGTGTTCAGGATGTTCGGGATTGGCCATGGCCGCGACGAAGTCGGCATAGCCGGGTTCGCCACCGACATCTTCGGGTGGACTGGCGTTGGCGCCGGCAATGCACAGTGCGGTATCGAAGAGCGGGTCGGGTGGCAGGCGGCGTTCGACCTTGATTCGGTGCTCCCAGTCGTCGCCGAAGTCATACACGTAGCGAAATGACTTGGCAGCGCCGAGCGCGGTCGCGAGCCGCACGCGCTGCTCGGAGCGAACCGGTTCGCCAAAGTCGTAATCGGGGTCAGGAATCCCGTAGCGTTCGCCGGCGATCTCGAATTCGTGCAGATGGCAGTCGAGCCAGCCCATCACGGCCTGGATGACTTGGTGCAGCTTCGGCAGCGTGATGGTTTCGGGCACCACCACGCGGCGCCAGATGGTCGGCTTGATCCAGGCCAGTTCAATGCGCAGTTGAAGCAGATACGGTGCGGATCGCGCCTTTGGAAGGCGTACAACAGTGCCCATGCTCAGGCTGCCTGGCGCAAGGGTTCGGATTGATCGCAGCTCAGATTCCAGGGCAGCAAATCCTCGATCCGGTTGATCGGATGCTCGGCGATGCATGCAAGCACGCTGCGCAGATACGCTTCCGGGTCGAGACCGTTGAGCTTGGCCGAACCGATCAGGCTGTAGAGGGCTGCCGCACGCTCGCCGCCAGCATCCGAACCACCGAAGAGGAAGTTCTTTCTTCCCAGTGCCACCGCACGCAGGGCACGTTCGGCGGCATTGTTGTCGATTTCGATGCGCCCGTCCTCGGCGTAGCGGATCAGTGCCCGCCAGTGATTCAGACCGTACTGGACCGCCTCACTGATGCCAGACTTGCGCGACACACGCCGGCTCTGCGCTTCCAGCCAAACCCGCAAGTCCTCCAGTAGTGGGCGCGCCTGGACCTGCCGCACCGCGCGACGCATTGGCGGGGATTCGCCGCGGACGCTCGCTTCGATCGCGTAGAGTTGGCCGATCCGCGCGAGCGCCTCGGCGGCGATCGGGGAAGCCTGTGCGCGATGCACATCGAAGAACTTGCGTCTTAAATGGGCCCAACAGGCGGCTTCCTGCACCTGCCCAGCCGCATAAATGGCGTTGAAGCCAGCGTAGGCGTCGGCCTGCAGGATGCCGGTGAAGGTGCGCAGGTGACGCTGCGGATGCTCGCCCTTGCGATTGGGTGAGTACGCGAACCACACGGCCGGTGGATCGGCGCTGCCTGCCGGGCGATCGTCGCGCACATAGGTCCACAACCGCGCGGTCTTGGTCCGTCCTTCACCGGGAGCGAGCACCGGCAGCGGGGTGTCATCGGCATGGACCTTGTCGGCGGCGAGCACGTAGCGGTGCAGCGCCGCTACCAGCGGGTCGAGCGACTGTGCCGATTGCCCGACCCAGTCGGCAAGCGTCGAGCGCTCGAGTTTGATGCCTGAGCGTGCATAGATGGCGCTTTGCCGATACAACGGCAGGTGGTCGCAGAACTTGCCCACCAGCACATGCGCAAGCAAGGCCGGCCCGGGCAGTCCGCGGGGAATGGGTCGCGAGGGCGCGGCAGCTTGCACGATGCGCTCGCACTGTGCGCAGGCGAGCTTCGGGCGCACATGTCGGATGACCTTGAAGTGGGCCGGCACGTACTCGAGCATCTCCGAGACGTCCTCGCCGAGCTTCACGAAGGTGCTGCCGCAGTCAGGGCAGTGATCCTCGGGCGGCGCATGTTCGACCGTCTCGCGCGGCAGGTGATCGGGCAAGGGCGTGCGGGCTCGCCGCTTCGGGACCGACGTCGCACCGGACCCCGCGTCGGGCGAGAGCTCAGGGGCGGCTGCGCGACGGACAGTCTCGATGCCCTCGAGGGCGAGTTCGAGTTGGGCGAGCGCACCGTCCAATTGCTCGGAGCGGCGACCGAACTGCATCCGTCGCAGCTTGGCGATGATCAGGTTCAGGCGCGCGATCTCGGCCTGCTGGGCCGCCACCAGGGCCTTGAGGACAGCCTGGTCGTTGGGAAGGGGCGTCGTCGCGTGCATGACGGGAGTCTACGCGATGAGGAGCGCTGTGAACAGCCCCCCGGATACACGCCATGCCCTTCACCGTTCAGGCCGCGCAGTCGGGCCGCCAGGTCCGCTCCGGTCGACGCCAGTCGATGCCTTCGAGCAGCATCGACAACTGCGCCGGGGTGAGATGCACCGCCCCTTCGGTCGCCTGCGGCCAGATGAAGCGGCCGCGCTCGAGTCGTTTGGCGAACAGGCACAGACCGTCGCCGCTCCACCACAGCAACTTCACCAGATCGCCCCGCCGCCCGCGGAAGATGAAGACGTGGCCGGCAAACGGATTCTCGGCCAGTGCCGCTTGCACAAGTGCTGCCAGACCATCCATGCCACGGCGCATGTCGGTGACGCCGGCCACCAGCCAGATGCGCGTACCAGCCGGTGGGCCGATCACGTCCGCTCGGCCAGACAGTCGAGGACCGTACGCAGTGCGTCGCGGCTGACCTCGCCGAGAACCCGCACGGTCGCTCCGCCGATAACGATCTCGAGCGCTGCCACCGGCTTAACGCCCTTCGATGCCAACATCTGGCCAGCGGTTGGCGACGAGCTCATCACCGGCAACAGTTTCGGCGTCTCGCACACGCGCGGCCTGGGCGCCGCGTCATGCGCCGGCCGTGGCTCCCCAAACCACCCTGCACGGTAGTGACGGCGCCACTTGAACAGCAGGTTCGCGTTGATGCCGTGCTCGAGCGCAAGCTTCGCCACCGAGATCCCCGGCTCACACGTGAGCGCGGCCAAGTGGCGTTTGAAGTCGATCGGATAGTTCGGGCGCCCCTTGCGGGTCACCCGGATGATGCCATTCGTGGCCAAAGTGGTCCCCACCAGAAATTTGGTGGGCACCACTTTGGG
>DAOMNN010000187.1:0-2991 GCA_035443825.1 Rhodocyclaceae bacterium
TCAGGCCGATGTCGAGCACGTTGTAGGGCGGACGGTCGATCCTGATCGTGATCAGGCCGTCATCGAGGGTGTAGCTCAGATACTGGTATTGCGCTTGCGACATGATTGCTCCCGTATTGATTCGGTTCTCTTCGGACTCAGCTCTCGTCCCTGACCTGCAGTCGATACGGACACACCGCATCGCAGTCGGCGCAGCACACCGCGCCGTCGCTGCTGATGTGCCACAGATCCGCACCGCAGTTGGTGCACCGGCACTTCGCATCCTGGGGCGGCGCCGGCCGGATCTCCTGCGCCGACCAGAAATCGATCACCTGGCCCATGTGCCCGCGCTCAGAACAAGTCGTCCATCTCGTCGGCGCCGACACCCGGTGGCATCGAGCCGTGCTGCTGCATGTAGGCCTGCACCAGCTGGTTCTCGCGCTGGCTGAAGAACGGTGCTTCCTCGAAGACGAAGTACTTGGCGACATCGGCCTTGTCGAGCATCTCTTCGAGGCCCTCGCGCAGGTTCTCGGCACCCTTGATGACCAGGACGTTCTTGTCCGCATCGAGGAGCTGGTAGACCCCGGCCTCGGTCGTCACCCCCGCCACTGCGGTCTCGTTGAGTTCGAGCCACGATTCCGGGGGCAGTACCGCGTCGGCGATCTTCGGTGCGAGATTGCACTTGAAGCAGCGGGCCGCCTCGGCGCGTGCGCTCGCGTCGTCGAAACCGAGCTCGACTTCGTCCCAGCCGGTGCGCTTCTCGGGCGCGAGCATGATCGGATGCAGCTTGCGACGCTGGTTGAAACCCTCCTGGCGGCCAATCCAGGGGTCGGTGTCCCAACCGTCACGCAACAGCACTTCGGAAATGTCGCCGTCGCCACCCAGGGCCTTGTCGATGGCCGCGGCCGCGACGCGCCCATGGGCGACCGATTCGATCAGCGTGGACGGTCCGAGCACGCAGTCGCCACCCGCATACACGCCGGGCCGGCTCGTCAGCATCGAATCCTCACGTACGGTCACGCGGCCCTTGCGGTCGGTATTGACGCCGAAACCCTCGAATCGCGCCGGATATTGACCGACCGCGGCGACGACCAGATCGACGCCTTCGACCACTTCCTCGCCCGTATCCACCGGCCGGCGGCGGCCGGAATCGTCGGCCTCACCCAGGGCCATCTTCGCGTAGGTGATCTTGAGCCGGTACCCGTTGCCACCTTCCTCGATCTTCTTCGGCGCGAGCAAGTAGCGGATGTTCACGCCTTCCTCGACGCAGCCCTCGAACTCCTCGAGGCGGGCAGGCATCTCCTCGCGGGTGCGGCGATACACCATGTCGACTTCCGCGCCGAAGCGGCGCGACGTACGCGCGTTGTCGGTCGCAACGTTGCCGCCCCCGATCACCGCGACCTTCTTGCCGGTCTGGATGCCCCCGGGCGTATTGACCAGGCGCATCGTCGCCGCCTGAAGGTAGGTCGGACTGTCTACGACGCCGGGCAGATCGTCGCCCGGGATGCCGAGCTTGTCGCCACCTTGCGCGCCGATGCCGATGAACACCGCCTCGAAGCCGTCGGCGAACAGGGTGTCGACATCGTCGACGCGTGTTTCGTAGCGGAATTCCACGCCCAGCGCGGCCACCTCGGATACCTCGTCCTCGATGATCTCGACTGGCACACGGTAGGACGGAATGCCGTAGCGCGCCATCCCGCCTGGTCCGGGCTGCGCGTCGAACACGGTGACGCTGTGGCCCTGCTTGGCGAGGTAATAGGCGACGGTCAGGCCGGCCGGGCCGGCGCCGATCACGGCCGCCTTGCGTCCGGTGGCGGGAAGGCGCTTGGAATGCTCGCGCCAGATGCCGGTGTCGTTGTCGGCCGCGATGCGCTTGAGGTTGCGGATCGACAGCGGGTCGTCAAGCTGTCCGCGGCGGCACGCGGTTTCGCACATCGCGAAGCAGGCGCGCCCGAGGATGCCCGGGAACGGAAGCTTCTCGCGCACCACCGCGATCGCCTCGCCGTACTTGCCTTCGGCCGCAAGCTGCACATAGCGCGGCACGTCGATGCCGGCCGGACAGGCGGACTTGCATGGCACCATCGACTCCTCGCGGCGGGCCGGATCGAGCGTGCGATCCATCAGCGCGCCGGTCGGGCACACCACCACGCAGGCCTGGCAGAAGGTACAGCCGGACTCGATCAGCGTCGGCGCGATCGTGCCGACCCAGGTGCGCGTGCCCTGCGGCGTCTCGGTTTCCTTGATCTCGAGGCAGCCCACCCCGCGCACGTCGTTGCATGCGACCAGACAGCGGCGGCAATCGATGCACAGGTTGTAGTCGCGGTCGAAGAAGGGTTCGTCCTTGATGATCGGCAGCTGCACGGGCTTGTATGGCGGCGTGCTTGAGGGGATGCCGATGAAGTCGGCGACCTTGCGCAGCTCGCAGTTCGAGAAGATCGAACAGCAGCGGGTCTCCACCGGATTACCGAACGAGCACGTGGTGCGGCTGCAGCCTTCACGTTGCGGACAGGTCAGGCACACGTGCGGATGCGGCCCGAGCACCCGGGCGAGATTGCTCTGACGTACCTTCTGGATCGCGGGTGACTGGGTCCTGATCACCAGCCCGGCTTCCACGCTGCGCGAACAGGCCTTGACCAGCCCTTCCTCGCCGTCGATCTCGACCATGCACAGGTTGCATCCGCCGTCGCCGGCACCGCGCTGCGCGGCGGGCGGCAAATCGGGGTGGGCGCAAAGGGCGGGGATGTAGATGCCGGCGTTCTGCGCCGCATTGAGCAGCGAGGCACCGGCCGGCGCCTCGATCGTCCTGCCGTCCACGGTGAAGCTCACCGGCGGGCCGAATTCCTCGAGGGACTCCGGGCGGCTGGCCTTCCACCAGGTAATCGTCGCAGTTTGTACGGTATCCATTTCGATCTCGTCCTATTCTTTCCGCCCATCGAACCGTAGGGCGGAGAAGCGTAGCGCCTTCCGCCACACATCGGTGCCGGCCCCGCATGCGGCGGATAGCACCTTCGG
>DAOMNN010000188.1:0-2840 GCA_035443825.1 Rhodocyclaceae bacterium
AAGACCTGAGCGACCACCGCTCGCAGGGAACGCAGATCGGTATCGGAGAGTCTTCCCATGGAGCGGAGCACGAGCCCTTGCTCGATGGTGGTGAAAACCGGCTTCAGCACGGACTGTTTGATGAGCCCTGCGGCCTGCCAGTCGGCCACCAGCGCCTCGGCGAAACCGAGCGGCTGCCGCACCTGACCGGTAATCGCCATGATGACCAGATCACGCCGGCCGGCGTGGTAGCCACTGCTGGAAACAATGACTGCCGGCCGTTTCTTCGCCCCCGACTGATCGGTGAATGGAAACGGCACCAACACCACCTCGCCGAAGGAATGGGCCATCGTCACATCCGATCGTAAGCGGCGTCTTCGTCGTTGCTCCACACGGCTGCAAAACTGGCCTCGCTGGCTCGGACGGCGGCTTGGGTGAGACGCTGCTCATCCTCGCGCGTGCGCAGGAAATCCACGAAGTCCTCTACCTCCGCCAGCCGCTGCGGCGGCAATTGCCGGATCTTCTCGATCAACCCCTGTTCGCTTGCGCTCATCGTACCTACTCCTGTTGCTTGGGGTTAGCGGCCGCTGGCCTTGGCCACGCCTTGCACCACGCCGACGACCTGGTTCTTGACAATCATCGCCTCCAACATGGCGCGGGTCGCCGACTTCTTCTTGTGCGGCTTGCGGGATACCACCTTCGTAGTGCCGGCTTTGCAGCACATGCGCCGACCTGACGGGCCAGCGCCGCTGCGTTATTGCGCGCCCCTTGTGCAGCGCTGTCAAGCGTTCGGGGTTCCATGCGCCCGTAGCCACTTGATTCAACGTCTGCACCATCCATCCCGGTATCCATACCGATGGGCGAAAGCTAACATATATGGGCGCCTTGAAAAACCTCGCCTCGCCCACCCTTGGCAAAATTGCAGCGTCCTGAATCCCCCCACTGACCATGCGCCAACGACCGCTCGCACTCAACGAAATCGTCACCTGCCTCGATGTCCATCTCGAGGTCGAGTTTTCTTTTCTCAAGACGGAGCAGCCGGCGCGGGTCATTGCCGGGCTGGCGCGCGCGGAGCAGGAGTTCATCCTCGAGTGGGTCCGCCGCGTTGCGAGCATCAACGTCCAGCTCGCCTACGCCTTCATCACCGAGGCGGTGGCGGTACTCGACCGGATGGACCGGCCGACGATCGAGGACTGGGCGCTGCACGCGATGGACACCTACGACCAGTCCGGACTGAAGTCCGCCCTGGAAGTGGTACGCGCGGCCGAGCGCTTCGTGGTCTTCGCGCACGAGCGCAAGGTCGGCTCGGTGTTCGGGGAGTGCGCCGGCGTGCTGCTGCGCTTCGCCCATGGCCTGTCCGGGCGCCCGTTGCGCCTCGAGGAAGGCCACTGCGCATCTACCGACACGGAAACCATCTTCCTGCCGCGGCTGCTTGCCCGCCTGCCTGCTCCCCACGACAACTTTCTGATCTACAAGGCGATGGTCGCCTTCCTGTGGGCACAGACGCGCTACGGCAGTTTCCGCGATCCGTTGTGGCAGGCGCTTGCGCAGGCTGCGCAGCCGGAGCGTCTGCTGGCGAGTTTTCATGCTTTCGAGTCGATGCGCCTCGAGGCGATCATCGAACGCGAGCTGCCGGGCCTCTTCCGCGAGATCGCCCGTCTGCGCTGCGCCCTCGACGAGAACTTCGATCCGCAATGGCTCGCGCTCACGGCCGAGCTGCGGCGAAGCGATGCGACCCAGACCGACAGCCTGACGATGGCCGACGAGCATCAGGGACGGGCCGACCTGCCCGCCCCCGGCTTCTTTCACGGGGAGTTGCAGCTCGAGCAGGTACGCGCGGTCATGACCGCACGGATGGAACGGGAGAAGGCACGCTTCAGGAGCATCCTGCGCGACATCGTCACGGAGCTGGAGGGACAGGATGCGGCCGACGCCGACGCTCATCGCTTCGCCGACCGCGGCGGACGGCAGATTCCCACCGAGGCGGACCTGGAGGACATCGAGCTGACACTGGACGGTCAGCCCGTTGCGGTGCCGGAGAACGCTCGCGCGCTGAGCCGGTCGATCGTGCAGGACATCGGCAGGATCCCGGACGACTACCTGGTTCCGGCCGGGCCCGGCGAGTACGACCCGCGCCTGCTGCAGGACCGGGAACTCGATCCCGACGACGTGTGGCAGGGCGTCTATCACGAGATCGGCGCGCATCTGTACAGCGAGTGGGATTTCCGACGCCAGCACTACCGCAAGCAATGGTGCGCGGTGCGCGAGAAGACCGTCGCCCCGGCGTACGACGACTTCCACCGCGCAACCCTGCTCAAGTACGGCGCACTAGTCGGTCATCTGCGCAAGACCTTCGAGGCGTTGCGGGACGACAATCGCCTGCTGAAGCGCCAGCAGCACGGCGACGACGTCGACATCGATGCCCTGGTCGAGGCGCTGGCCGACTGTCGGGACGGCAGCGAGATGTCGGATCGCCTGTTCACGCGGCTGCATCGCACCGAGCGCAACATCGCGGTGATCTTCATGGTGGACATGAGCGGCTCCACCAAGGGCTGGATCAACGATGCCGAGCGCGAATCGCTGATCCTGCTGGCCGAGGCGCTGGAAACGCTCGGCGACCGCTACGCGATCTACGGCTTTTCAGGCATGGCGCGCAAGCGCTGCGAGATCTACCGCATCAAGGCCTTCGACGAGGCCTTCGACGACGAGGTCAAGGCACGCATCAGCGGCATCCGGCCCCAGGACTACACGCGCATGGGATTCGCGATCCGTCACCTGTCACGCATCCTGAGCGAGGTCGAGGCGCGCACCCGGGTGCTCATCACCATTTCGGACGGCAAGCCCGACGACTACGACGGCTA
>DAOMNN010000189.1:0-2672 GCA_035443825.1 Rhodocyclaceae bacterium
GCCCCAGATGCCCCCGAACACCAGAATCGCCGCAATGACCGCTACCGGATGGAGATTGACGACCTCGGAGAAGAGCAGCGGTGCGAGCAGGTTGCCATCCAGGAACTGGATCACCCCGTAGGCACCGATGGCATACCAGAATGCTGGCGTGATCCCGAATTCGACATAGGCGACGGCCGCGACGGGTATCGTGATGATGGCGGCGCCTACATAGGGCACGATCACGGACAGCCCGGTCGCGAGCGACAGGAGCATCGCATAGGGGAGCCCCATCAAGCTGAATGCAGCGTAGCTGACAGCCCACACGATGAGGATCTCTATGAACTTGCCGCGCACGTAGTTTCCGATGCCGGCGTTAACATCCGCCCAGACGCTGTTGACCAATGCGCGCTCGTGCGGGAGAAACAGCAGCAGCCATGACACGATCTGGTGCTTGTCCTTGAGCATGAAGAACACCAGTAACGGTACGAGAACAAGATACACGAGCAAGGTCATCAACTGCACTGCGGAAGTCAGGGACAGCACCACCACCTGCTGCCCGAAGGTGGTCAGATTGTGCCGGATCGATGCCAGCAACTCGCGGATCTGCTGCTCGGAGAAGATCTGCGGGTAGCGTTCGGGAAGCTGGAGCATCAGCTCCTGGGTCTTGGTGGCGATCGCGGGCAACTCGCGTGCGAGCTGGCTCAGCTGCCCTGCCAGCAGCGGCAGCAGCAACAGCATGATGCTGATGAACAGCGACAGGAAAAGACTGAAGATGACAATCACCGCGGGGAATCTTGGTACGCCGCGCTTTTCCAGATAACGCACGGCACCTTCGAGCAGGTAGGCGATGATCACGCTCGCGATCAGGGGCGCCAGCAGCCGTCCCGCGAAGACGATGATCCCCAGTCCGATCATCAGCACCAGCGCGAGGATGACGACCTGGGGATCTGAAAAATGCCTTTCGAACCAGCTGCGCAGATAGCGAATCATCGTGGGTCGTAGCGCTCCGGTGCCGACCGATAGTCGGGACACATCGGGAAATGAATGGTTTGCAGGACTGATTCTATACGCACGGGCATGAGCTGCCCAGAGAGGGGCGAGGAGTGGGAACCAGCCGGGGTCCCCCCTAGCGCTTCAGAAAACGGACCCAGGCCCAGATGTTGAGCAGGCTCATCAACGATTGTGAAACATAGGTGCAGGCGGCGGCCCTGAGGATTCGCTGCGCGTGCGGGTAATCGCTCTCGTGCAGATAGCCGCCCTCGCGCAGGAGCGGCATCGCACGCCGAAAGCTGGCATCGAACTCGGTCGGGAGGGTGACGAGGTGTACGACCGCAGCAAGTCCCATCGAGAGCAGACCCGCGAGCACGAAGAACAGGCCCGGGGCAGGGTGGCGGGTGATGACCGTGATGAAGGGAACGGCGACCATCATGAACGCGCCAAGCCGCTGCCCGGTGCGTGCGAGCCGCACCAGGTGCTCGCGCGCCTGCAGGGGCGGGTAGCCCTCGGCGTGCTGGATCGCGTGGCCCACTTCATGGCTTGCGACCGTCACTGCAGTCAACGAACGTTTGTGATAGTTGCCGGGTGAGAGGCGAACCGAGCGTGCCTCGGGATCGTAGTGATCACCTTGCTCGGTGGGCTCCACGGTGACGTGATGCAAGCCCTGACGGTCGAGCAGGTGACGCGCCAGCTGTGCCCCCGTGCCGTAGTAGCGGTCCTCTGGCTGGCTATAGCGCTCCATCGTGCGTCGTACCCACAGGCCTGGACCATAAACGGCCAGAAGCAGCAGCGGCAGGAGGATGATGAGCAAGCGGGTCATGAGCGTGTGGTCGTGATCAGGCAACGGAACGGGTTTGCGTAACCGTCGTCCTGTGGGCCAGGCCGCCCACCGGGCAACGGAGGGATCGTAGGCGACACTCCCTTCAAGGGACCCGGATCGGGGGCAGGCGGTTCCATGCGGGGCTCGAATGCCTGGAACTGGGTGCCGAGCGGGGATAGGTCACGCGGAGCGGCCGCTTTTTTGTCGTATGCTTGCGCAATTGGCATTTGCTGGCATCCATTGTCGCCGTGCGGGGAGACCGCGCGGCCTTGTCCTGTGAAATCGCAACGCTGGATCAGTCGGAACAAATGAGCATGATTACACTGCAGCCCGTCATCCTTTCCGGTGGGTCGGGAACACGCTTGTGGCCCTTGTCCCGGGAGCAGTACCCCAAGCAGTTGCTGCAATTGACAGGTGATTCCACGATGTTGCAGGACACCGCGCTGCGCCTGCAGCATTTCACGGGAAGCGTGGGGATCGCGGACGAACCGATCGTCGTATGCAACGAAGAATACCGCTTCATCACGGCCGAGCAGATGCGGGCATGCGGGTGCCCGACGCGTCACATCCTCCTTGAACCCGTGGGGAGAAATACGGCACCTGCGTTGACTCTGGCTGCGCTTCAGGCGCGATGCGAGGGTGATGATCCGGTGCTTCTGGTGATGCCGGCGGATCACGTGGTCCAGGATCGAAAGGCGTTTCACGTCGCTGTCGATGCGGGACTCGCGGCTGCCGCTGATGGCGCGATGATCACCTTCGGAATCGTGCCCGACAGTGCCGAAACCGGCTACGGTTACATCCGGGTCGGTAGCGAAGTCGCCGCGGATCTGCGCGAAGTGGCAGAGTTCGTCGAGAAACCGGATGCGGCAACGGC
>DAOMNN010000190.1:0-2669 GCA_035443825.1 Rhodocyclaceae bacterium
TCGCGCCACAGCGGTTTCATCAGCGTGCGCATGTTGTCGATCACGTCATGGACGTCGATCATCGACGGGATGCGGGTACCGCGGTGCTCGATTGGTCCGCCGATGCGGGTGATCCTCACCCCGAGCTTTGCGAAGTGGCTGGCCAGGCGCGGCTCCGTCAGCACGAAGAGGGTGTCGATGCCCTGGCGCGCAGCAACCGCGATGGTGCCCATGTAGAGGCCGACCGGGATGTAAGGAAAGCGGGGCTGTTCCTTCGTACCGAAGTCGCCGTCGTCGATGTTATTCACGCTCGACCGCTCTTCGCCCTTACGCCTGCGGTAGGTACGGTGTACCGCCAGGCGGGACACTTCGCCGATGCGGTGGCGCGGCAATGAGGCCGGGTCGATGATCGTGCGATCCAGCGTCTCGGCGCAGGCGCGCTCGAAAGGCAGCAGGGCACTTCGGTCCAGCGGATCCGTAAGGACGACACGTGCGCAGCCGACCGGCTGGTGCGGCGCGTCAACCGTACGCAGCAGGCAATGGATGCTGCGCCCGTCATACGCGTCCGTCTCGCGCCCGTCCGCGCGAATCGGCTCGAAGCCGAGGTCCTTGCAGTAGACCTCATGCCGGATGCGGAAGACCTCGTCCTGCAGCCCTTCGTCAACGGCGGCGTCGATACGGAAATAGCGGCGAAAGCCGTGACCGAGGTTCAAATGATCGAGAAGTGACACCACTGCCTCCACGGTCGGTGCATCGCACCGACGAGTTCTTCATTCGCGCGTCCGCAGCGCATCGATGATGCTCTGTCGCGACAGCCGCCATGCGGGGTAGATTGCCGCGACCGCGGTGGCAGCAAGACCGATCAGCCACGACTCGATGACCACCGCGGGGACCACCCGTATGAATGCATCGTAGCCCAGGTCGGCATTCGGTGGCGGCGGCATCGGAATGCCCACGCCCGAGATCATGAGCGCGAGCCCGACGCCGAGCACCACGCCGATCGTCGCGCCCAGAACGCCCAGCGTCACCGACTCGCTCATGATCAGCGATGCGACGACGCGCGATCTGTTACCTAATGCACGCATCGTGCCAAATTCCCACGATCGCTCCGCCAGACTCATGTTGATCGTGTTGATCACGCTCAGGCAGACCATGAGCAGCACCATCGCCTTGAGGAAGCCGAACTGCTGCTCGTAGAGCGCCACCGTCTTGCCGTAGAAGTCATTGAGTTGCTGCCAGTCGCGTGCGGCAAGCTCCTGCGCCGCGAGACTGGGGCGGAGGCTGTCGACCACGGCGCGCGTGCTTGCCGTGTCGTGCAGCGAGACGACGAGGCGGCTGACGCCCGTCGTTGCGAGCAGGTCCTGCGCGTCTGGCAGCGCAATGCGGACGGCGCGCGCATCGAAGTCCTTGGAAAAGCTCTGGAACACGCCGATGACCTCGACGTCGAGCGTGTTCATCGCTCCGTCCAGGGTGCTGACGAGCAGCGTTGCCTGATCGCCCGGCCCGAGCCGAAGCGCGCGCGCAACGCCCTCGCCGAGCATCGCGCCAAAGCGGTCGTCGTCTGCCAGCATCCTGCCCGCAACCAGGTGCAGGTGCGTGCCCAGCGCATTCTCCCGCGCGGGCTCCACGCCTTCGGCGATGATCGGATAGTCCGTCTTGCCATTGTTGAGCAGGCCGGAAAACGCCACCCGGCCCATCACATCCTTCACCTCGGGCAGGCTCGCGATGCGTTCGCGCACCGCCTGATGGTTCTCGATCAGGTAGCGCTCCGGCGTGCGCGAGCCATACGTGAACACGGCCTCGCGCCCGACCTGCACGTGCCCGCTCTGGGAATGGATCAGCGCTTCGCCCAGCTGCACGAAGATGTCGCGCACGAATCCGCCGGAGAGGATCAGTCCGCACACGCCGAAGATGATCGCGCCCAGCGTGACCAGCGTACGCACACGATTGCGCCACAGGTTGCGGGCTGCAAGCCGGGTCAGGTTCTGCATGGCGGCGTCCTATTGGCGGGTACGAAGTGCGTCGACGATCTCCAGCCGGGAGGCTCGCCATGCAGGGTAGACGCTGGCGAGCAGCGTGGTCGCCAGCGCGATGCCCGCCGCGGTCATCAGGTTAGCCGGCGACAGCAGGATGCCCGCCTCGTAGCCCCAGCTCATGCCGGGTCCCGGTGGCATCGGAATGCCGACCGCGCTGATGATCAGGGCCAGCACACAGCCAAGCACCAGTCCGGCCGCTGCGCCCACCACGCCCAGGATCAGGCCTTCGAGCAGGAACATGCTGCGGATGCCGCTGCGTCGCGTGCCGAGCGCCATCATCGTGCCGATCTCGCCCACGCGCTCCATCACCGCCATCGTCATCGTGTTGGAGATGGCGAGCACGATGATCACCGCGATGATCAGGTAGATCACGCCGACCTGCTTGGCGAACAGCGCCGAGGTCTTGTTGAAGAAGTCCGCCAGCTCGATCCAGGGCACCACCTGGTAAGTGTCCGCCGGCAGCGCCTGGCGCAGGCGCTCGAGCGCGACAGGCACGGCATCGGTGTCGTCGAGGAAGACCAGGCGCAGGTGCTCGCCGTCGGTCCGCATCAGCTCGCGCGCCAGCTCGATCGGGATGCGCAGCGCGGCGTCGTCATAGGCCTGGGCGATGGACTCGAAGAAGCCGACGACGGTCGCCTCGACGGCGCTGATGCC
>DAOMNN010000191.1:0-2577 GCA_035443825.1 Rhodocyclaceae bacterium
AGCGGCGGCCCAGGACAGGGGGGATATGAGCGCGTGATGAGAGCCGCGCGCCAGGAAATGAGACATCTCTCGAGTGGGGCTGGGGATGCCGGACCATCAGATGCCGCTCCGCGACACCGCGGCGGCGCAACGGTCCGCAGCGACGCCTGCGTTGCCGGGGGGGCGCCTTGAGGTCGCCATCGCGGTTCATGCTGAGCGCGGAAACGCCATGTGCGTATCGAAGAACTCGCCACTGTGATTGGCACCGAGTTCAGCACTCGCAAGTTCTCACCAATCGTCGAACGCATCGACATCCGGATTGCAGCCCACTGTGTCGGCGACGAGCCTCCGGCGTCCATAGGGTCGGTGTTCGCCACTCTCGCCCAGGAGATGCACACCCCGGTCCTTGCCCGTGACGACGCGGCATCGGTTGACCGCCGCCTCGGAAAGCACGAGCAGCAGGTCGGCGCCCTTGCATCCAAAGAACATGAATGTGATCTTCGGGGAGCGGAATGAGATGCCTCCCGCCGGGTGAGCAGGAGGCTGCGTGGCGGTCAGTGCCGGACAGACTTTCGACCGGACAGGCAGTGCACACGGATGCGCCGCCAACTCCCATCGTCGACGAGGCGCTCAAGCGTCTCGCCAAGAGCATCAAAGAACACTTCATCGACCCGCTCGACCAGTTCGCCGTCACGGTGCAATTCGACCGCGCAAAGGTCGAGGCAGCGCTTGTACTGAACAGCAACCCGCCCTTGGAACTTCGCCGTGACCACCGTGAAGGCGATGGTCGGCGGCGTCGCGATGATGTCCTTGGGCAGCGGATCGATCCAGGTAAAGTCCCGCGCACCGGCATCCACCAGCAGATGGGTGATGCGCCGGAAACCGTCGGGAGCTGGCAACTCTTCCATCTGCTGGATAAGCGCTTGCAGCTCGGGGCAGCGGGGTTCTGGGATCGGCAGCTTCGCCGGCGCGGAACCGAGCACGAACCGCTGCACCGTGTACGGCTTGCCGTCGGCGGTGAACTCGGTGTGCTCCTCGGGCGTGTCCGCGCGCTGACCGTCGAAGCGGCGTCTGACGTAGGGTTCGACCTGCACCTTGGCGCCCTCGTCGGGAACTTCGGTGACAAGCGAGCGATCGAGCACCGCAAACTCGGCCCGTCCCGTCTTGACGACGATGGCCTCGTCGGTGGTGGCGATGACCCTGCCCTCGAAAGGCTTCGGGTCGATGTGAAAGCCCAGCGTCGAAACCTTGGGCTCGCCGTCGAAGATGTTGAACTTGAACGAACGGACGTTGGACGGCACATGACCGACGACAAGCGTTCGCATCTGTGCACGGATGGCTTGGGTGTCCATGGGGAGGCTCCTTGTGGCAACCAAGGGACTCCCGCCCGCAAGGGAGGTCGATCCCTTGAGGGTGAGGTGGATGGACGCAGGTGCGCCCGCAGAACGAAACGACCAGCACGGTGATCCGCGCTGCAGTCTTGAAGGTCTCGACTGCCTGGGCATGGCGCTGACAACTGCCAGCAACGCATGGCCGCAGGATGGGCGCGCAGCATGGGTGCCGTCGCAGCGAAAACCGAACAGCGGCCGGCCCGCTTTGGGGCAATGGCCCGCATCAGGGAACAAGGCCAGGACCAGGGCGCCGAAGGCCACGCGGGCCTTCGGCTGGGAAGGAAGGAGAACCACCTGTGGGCTGCATCAGCGCTGGCCGTCGTCAAAGCCGTTCGCTGCGTCAGCAATCGCACCCGACCCGTTTCGTGGCTGGGGTCGGCAACCTCTGGCGTGCATCCACACACAAAGGGAGCCCGATGTTTCGCCGGCGGGCACCGGCACGGACTACCCTCGGCCCAAGGGGCTTCCTCACGGCTCGCTCGGCGGCAAGCCGTCGGGAAGCCCCTGATGGCCGAGGCAAGGCACACCGATCAAGGGAATGGCGGCGGGCGCGATTCGGGAGCAATGACCTTCTCGCCCCGTCGCCCGGTGGTGGGCAGACAGGGCGCGCACACCGTTGCAGAAGGAGACGCGCGCTGGGGAGTCCCGCCACCCGCGGGACGTTTGCCCCGCCGCCAGGAAAGCGGCCGGCGTCGCAGAGGGATGCGTAGGCGTCAGGACGCCTTGGGTACTGCGCGCCGCTTCCGTGGCGCTTCGCGCTTGCTTGCCGAGGACTCGAGCGGCAGCGTGCCCGTGCAGTCTGGATAACGGCTGCATGACCAGAACGCGCCATTCCTGCCGGCACGCTGGCGCATCTGCGTGCCGCACTGCGGACAAGGCGGCGAAGGCGGCGGCAGCGGGATGGAAAGCGTCGCGCCCCGATGCTCCTGCACGAGCTGGGCCACCCAGGCGGATTGCTTGGCGATGAAGGTGTCCAGCGTCATCTGGCCGGCCTCGATCATGTCGAGCGCCTGCTCCCAGATGGCGGTCATGCCGGGATCGGCGATGGCGGCCGGCACGGCATCGATGAGCGTGAAGGCCGCATCCGACGCGCGGATGGTGCGGCCCTTCCTCAGCAGGTAGCCGCGATCCAGCAGGCCCGTGATCGTGCTGGCGCGCGTGGCCTCGGTGCCGATGCCCGTCGTCTCCTTCAGCTTCTGCTTCAGAC
>DAOMNN010000192.1:0-2552 GCA_035443825.1 Rhodocyclaceae bacterium
GGGCGGACCAGCAGGATGAGCAGGAGTATCACGAACGCGGTGGCGGCCTTGTACTGGCCCGGCAGCACCAGTACCGAGAGCTCCTCGACCAACCCGACGATGAAGCCACCCAGCACGGCGCCCTCGACCCGACCGACCCCGCCGAGAATGGCCGCGGCGAACATCGGCAGCAACAGGTGCCAGCCCATCATGGAGTTGAGTTCGGTGTTGATGCCGAGCATGAAGCCGGCAGCGGCGCACAGCGCGCCGACGATCGACCAGGTCAGGATCGTGACCATGCGGTTGTCGACGCCGGAAAGCAGCGCGAGATCCGGATTGTCGGACATCGCACGCATCGCCTTGCCCCATTTGGAGGTCTTCAGGAACAGCGTGAGCGCGACGACGATGACGATCAGCGAGAGCAGGGTGTAGAACTCGCGCGGACGCAGCAGAATGCCGAAGTAGCTGTCGGGACGGACGATGCCGCGCACGTATGTGATCGGGTCAACGCCCCAGATCACCTGCACCGCCGAACGCAGCATCAGGGCCAGGCCGAGCGAAGCCATGACCGTCAGGATCTTCGGGCGCTCGCGCAGATAGTCGTAGAAGACGCGATCGATCCCGACCGCCAGGACGGCGGCCATGATCATCGCGATCGGCAGCGCCATCCAGGGGCTTACCCCGAACAGTCCGATTGCCGCGAGAGCGAAGAAGGCACCCATGGTTGCCATGTCGCCGTGCGCGAGATGGGCGAAGCGCATGATGCCGAACACCATGGTGATGCCAATGGCGCCGACGGCGTAGATCGACCCGAGCACCAGCCCGGGGACGATATAGAAGTTGACGAAGTCCAGAACCGTCATGGGCGCTTCTCTTGTCAGCCGCCGAGGAACATCTGCGCAACCTCCTGATCGGCGAGCAGCGCTGCGCCCGTGCCTTCGTGCCGGTTCGCACCGGTGGCAAGTACATAGCCGCGATCGCAGAACGCCAGGGCCTGCTTGGCATGCTGCTCGACGAGCATGATCGATACGCCGGTGTCACGCACGTCCCGTGTGATCTGGAAGATCTGCTCCATGTACTTGGGCGAAAGTCCTGCGGTCGGCTCGTCCAGCAGCAGCAGCTTGGGCTGGAGCATCAGCGCGCGTCCCATCGCCACCATCTGCCGCTGTCCGCCGGACAGATCACCGGCCAGCGACTTGCGCTTGGTCCTGAGGTCGGGAAAGAGCTCGTAGATGTGATCGAAAGCCGCCGACAGGTCACCCTTGCGCAGGAATCCACCCATCTCGAGGTTCTCGTGCACGGTCATCTCGCGGAATACGTTCTCGACCTGGGGCACATAGCAGATGCCGCGCCGTACGATGCGGTTGGGTACCCAGCCGGTGATGTCGTCGCCGTCGAAGAGAATGCGTCCGCCGCGCACGTGCAGCAAGCCGAATACGGCTTTCATCGCGGTCGACTTGCCGGCACCGTTCGGCCCGACTATGACCACGATCTCGCGCGGGGCAACCGTGATCGTGACGTCCTGGAGGATGTCGGCATCCCCGTAGCCGCCACGCACCTTGTCCATCGTCAGCAATGGCGTCAAGGCGCGTCTCCCGCTCCGGCGGCGTCCGAGGGTGTCTGCGGTACCGCGACTGTGGTCGGCGACGGTGTCTCGCCGAGATAGGCCTCCAGCACGCGCGGGTCGCTGCGCACCGTCTGGAAGTCGCCCTCGATCAGCACCCGCCCTTCGGCCATGCACACCACCGGGTTGCACAGCTTCTCGATCATCTCCATGTCATGTTCGATGAGAATGAAGGTGTAGCCGCGCTCCCGGTTGAGAATCTGGATCTTTTCCTCGAGTTTGCGCAGGAGGGTACGGTTGACGCCCGCTGCAGGCTCGTCGAGGAGAACCAGTCTTGCATCGGTCATCATCGTGCGGCCCAGCTCGAGCAGCTTCTTCTGCCCGCCGGACAGGTTGCCGGCTCTTTCGTAGGCAACATGGGTGAGTTCGAGAAACGCCAGGGTGTCCATGGCCCGCTGGCGCACTTCCTCTTCCCTGCGTTTCACCGTGCCCCAACTCAGCCAGTTGGCGAAAAGATGCTCACCGGGTTGTCCCGGAGGCACCATCATCAGATTCTCGAGCGCGGTCAGGCGGTGGAATTCGTGCGGAATCTGAAAGGTCCGTACCAGCCCCTTGTGGAACAGGGCATCGGTCGGCAAGGCGGTCACGTCCTCGCCGAGAAATCGAATTGTTCCCGATGTCGCGCGATAGGCGCCCGCGATGACGTTGAACAGCGTGGTCTTGCCCGCGCCATTCGGCCCGACCAGCCCTAGGATCTGGCCCTCCCGGACGATCATCGAGCAGCCGTCAACGGCATGAAAGCCCCCGAACGCCATGACGATGTCGTCGAGTTCCAGCATCACCTTGCGTTCGTCCGATGTCTTCATTCTCTGTCGCGATGCGTCCGATTACCGCCGCATGAGTTTGAAAGCCGCGCCATGGGGCCGGGATGATACGCATTTCCCGGCGAAGATGTTCAAAATCAAACTATCCGATCGGCTCATGCGTGGGTAGTTCGGGTCAACCCTAG
>DAOMNN010000193.1:0-2548 GCA_035443825.1 Rhodocyclaceae bacterium
TGAACGTCGTCGGCGATCTGTTCGGCGCGGGCAAGATGTTCCTGCCGCAGGTCGTGAAATCCGCCCGCGTCATGAAGCAGGCCGTGGCCCACCTGATCCCGTACATCGAGGCCGAGAAGCTGCGCACCGGCGCGACCACCAAGGGGCGCATCGTCATCGCCACGGTCAAGGGCGACGTGCACGACATCGGCAAGAACATCGTCGGCGTGGTGCTCGGCTGCAACGGCTACGAGGTCATCGACCTGGGCGTGATGGTGCCGTGCGAGAAGATCCTCAATGCTGCGCGCGAGCACGGCGCGCAGGCGATCGGCCTGTCGGGCCTGATCACCCCCTCGCTCGAGGAGATGAGCCACGTCGCCGCCGAAATGAAGCGCCAGGGATTCGAGTTGCCGCTGCTGATCGGCGGTGCGACCACCAGCCGCGCCCATACCGCGATCAAGATTGCGCCGCACTACGACCAGGCCGTGGTCTACGTTCCCGACGCCTCGCGCGCGGTCGGCGTGGTCACCGCGCTGCTCTCCGAAGGCGGTGCCGCCGAGTTCAAGACCCGGCTCGCTGCCGACTACGACAAGATCCGCAGCCAGCATGCGAACAAGAAGGGCGTGCAGCTCGTCACCCTCGAGGCCGCGCGCGCCAACGCCTTCCGCACCGATTGGCAAATAGGGGACAGACCCCAATTTGCTGACGGCAAATCGGGGTCTGTCCCCTATTTGCCTGGCACCGCCCACCAGGCGGGCTTCCGCCCCTACTGCCCGCCGCGACCGAACACCCTCGGGGTGCACGCGCTGGAGGTGCCGCTGGCGACGCTGGCCGACTACATCGACTGGGGCCCGTTCTTCCAGACCTGGGATCTCGCCGGCAGCTACCCGAAGATCCTCGAAGACGAACTCGTCGGCGAGACCGCGCGCAGCGTGTTCAAGGATGGCAAGGCGCTGCTCGAGCGCGCCGTCGCCGGAAACTGGCTGCAGGCCCGCGCCGTGTTCGGCCTCTTCCCCGCCAACCGCGTCGGCGACGACATCGAGATCTACGCGGACGACACCCGCAGCCAGATCCTGATGACCTGGCACGGCCTGCGCCAGCAGCACGAACGGCCCGCCGGCAAGCCGCACTGGTGCCTCGCCGACTTCGTCGCGCCCAAGGATTCCGGCGTGCCCGACTGGATCGGCGCCTTCGCCGTCACCGCCGGCCTCGGCATCGAGAAGCAACTCGCCGAGTTCGAGGCCACCCACGACGACTATCACGCGATCATGCTCAAGTCGATCGCCGACCGCCTCGCCGAAGCCTGCGCCGAGTGGCTGCACGCGCGCGTACGCAGGGAATACTGGGGCTACGCCGCCGACGAGGCGCTCGACAACGACGCGCTCATCAAGGAGCAGTACCGCGGCATCCGCCCCGCCCCCGGCTACCCCGCCTGCCCCGACCACACCGTCAAGGCCGAGCTCTTCCGCCTCCTCGACGTCCCTGCCAACGCCGGGATGAACCTCACCGAATCCATGGCCATGACCCCGGCCGCCAGCGTCAGCGGCTTCTACTTCGCCCACCCGGAAAGCCACTACTTCGCGATTTCGAAGATCGGGCGCGATCAACTGGAGGACTGGGCGGCCCGCACCGGAATGAGCGTGGAGGAAGCGCAGCGGTGGCTGGCGCCGTTGCTGTAGGCACGTTACAGCGCGTCGATAGGCGAAACCACGCCTCGCCCACCCTTGTTGAGCACGTGGGTGTAGATCATCGTGGTGGATACGTCGGCGTGTCCAAGCAGTTCCTGTACCGTGCGGATGTCGTAGCCGCCTTCGAGCAAGTGGGTCGCAAAGGAGTGGCGCAGGGTATGAACGCTGACCGGCTTGTGCAGTCCCGCGATGCGGGTCGCGCGACGCATGGCGCGTTGCAGGCGCTGTTCGTACAGGTGGTGGCGCCGTTCGATGCCGGAAACCGGATCGCGGGAAAGGCGCTCCGACGGCCATACCCAGAACCACGGCCACGATTGCCCTGCGCGCCGGTACTTGCGTTCAAGCGCGTCCGGCATCGACACCCCCGGCAGGCCTGCCTCCCGGTCTCGCTCCCACAATAGACGTCCCGCATCCAGGCGTCGGCGCAAAGCCGGCACGAGCGATCCGGGTAGCATCACACGGCGGTCCTTGCCGCCCTTGCCCTCGCGCACAACTATTTCATTGCGGTCGAAGTCAAGATCCTTGACGCGCAATCGCAGGCCTTCCATCAGGCGCATGCCGGTGCCGTAGAGCAGGCGTGCAAGGTCACCCTCGATCCCTTCGATCATCCCGAGCAGGCGCGACACTTCCGTGCGCGAGAGCACGACCGGCACACGCTCGCGTTTCTTCGGGCGCCCGATCTCGTTCATCCACGGCAGATCGATGTCGAGCACCTCCCGATACAGGAACAAAAGCGCCGACAGGGCCTGATTGTGTGTCGACGGTGCTACATTACGTTCGTTGGCCAACCAGCAAAGAAACTGCTCGACCTCGGCCGCGCCCATGTCACGTGGATGCCGCATCCCCTGTTGCCGGATGAATGCGCGCACCCAATGGACATA
>DAOMNN010000194.1:0-2520 GCA_035443825.1 Rhodocyclaceae bacterium
ACGTACCGCTGAGTCACGACGAGATCGTGGCCGATGTCGCCAGGTGCATCGAACTCGGCGTGCAGATGGTCCATCTACACGCGCGCGACGCCTCGGGCGTGCAGACGGGCGAGCCGGAACCCTACGGGCGGCTGATCGAGTCGATCCGCGGGCTTTCGGGCGGAGCGGAGCTGGTGGTGTGCGTGACGACCAGCGGGCGGCTGGATGCGAGCTTCGAGGCGCGTGCGCGCGTGCTCGACATGAGCGGCGCCGCCCGGCCGGACATGGCGAGCCTGACCCTGAGTTCGCTGAATTTCGTCCAGTCGGCAAGCGTGAATCAGCCGGATACCATCCGCCGGCTGGCGGAGCGGATGAAGGACCGCGGGATCCGCCCGGAACTCGAGGTGTTCGACGTCGGCATGGCGAATTTTGCGAGAGTCCTGCTGAACGAGGGGCTGATCGAGCCACCGCTGTACGTGAATGTGTTGCTGGGCAACATCGCCGGTGCGCAGCCGGAGCTGATTCAGCTTGCCGCCATTCTTGCGGCCCTGCCCGAGGGCTGCATCGTGTCCATCGCAGGGCTGGGGCGCTTTCAACTCGGTTCGAATGCGTTCGGACTGCTGATCGCGGACGGGGTGCGGGTGGGACTCGAGGACAACATCTGGTTCGACCAGCATCGTAACGTGCCTGCGAGCAACGCAAGCCTGGTCGAGCGTATCGTCGCGCTGGCGGCGCTGCTCGAACGGCCGCTGATGCCGCGGATGGAGGTCCGGCGCAGGCTCGGACTGAAGGGCTGAGCGCGTGGCGATCTATGCGATCGGTGACATCCAGGGATGTTACGCGCAGTTTGCGCGCCTGCTGGAGCGGGTTCGCTTCGATCCGGCCGCCGACCGGGTGTGGCTGGTCGGCGACCTGGTGAATCGCGGCCCGGAGTCGCTCCAGACCCTGCGCCTTGCGCGCGAACTGGGCCCGGCGGCGACGGTGGTGCTGGGCAATCACGATCTGTATCTGCTGATGGTCGCAGCGGGTTTTTCGCGGCGAGGCAGGGACGATACCGTGCAGCAGGTGCTGGATGCGCGGGATCGTGAGGAACTGCTGCACTGGCTGGCGCACAGGCCGCTCGCGCACGTCGAAGGCGGATTCCTGATGGTGCATGCCGGACTGCTGCCGCAATGGTCGGCCGCCAGGGCCGCGGCGTTGGGCGGTGAGGTCGAGATGGCCCTGCGTTCCGAGGGCGCGCCCGCGTTCCTCGTCGATCTCGCGGGCGATCAGCCGGATCGGTGGTCCGAGGGACTCGCGGGCCAGGACCGGCTGCGCGTGATCGTCAACGTGCTCACGAGAATGCGCTTCTGCACCCCCGACGGGGTGCTGTCACTGCGTGCGAAAGGTCCGCCCGATAAGGCGCCGCCGGGCGCATTGCCGTGGTTCCAGGTACAACACCGGGCCTATGCCGACCACACCGTGGTGTGCGGTCATTGGTCGGCCTTGGGTTTTCATCGCGAACCGGGTCTGATCGCCCTGGATTCGGGCTGCGTGTGGGGCAACAAGCTCACCGCGGTGCGGCTCGAGGACGGTGCGGTGTTCCAGGTGCCCGGACCGGTATAGGCGGCATGAGTGGGTTACGGCTGATTGTAAGTTGAACCTGCAATCAGCCGCATGATCCCGAGAGGTGCCGAAACGACGCTTCGCGTATCCCCTGTCTCCTTGCCTGCGTGCGCTTCGTCAGTCCTTGGAGCCGCGCGCGACGAAGTGCGGGTTGGCGAAATCGGGTTTGCCGTAGCGTAACGGGCCGCCCATGGTTTCGGTGAGCGCTCCGCCGGCGGCGGCGAGCACTGCGTGGGCGGCAGCGATGTCCCACTCCATGGTGCGTCCGAGGCGCGGATAGAGATCCGCCTCGCCCGCCGCGACGAGGCAGATCTTGAGCGAGGAGCCCGCGTTGCGTAGCGAGGCCACCTTGCGTCCGGCGAGGAAGGCCTCGAGTGCGGCCGGGTCGCCGTGCGAGCGGCTCGCGACCACGGTGAGTCCTTCGGCCGGGACGGCCCGCACCGCGATCGGGCTTCGCCCCGACGCATCCTCGCGGAATGCGCCATCATCGCGGATTCCGGCGAACAGTTGTCCGAGTGCCGGTGCGAACACCACCCCGAGCCTGGGTTCGCCGTCCTCGATGAGCGCGATGTTCACGGTGAACTCGCCGTTTCGGCTTATGAATTCCTTGGTGCCGTCGAGCGGATCGACCAACCAGAAGCGTCGGCCGGTGTCGGGAATCCTGCCTGCCGCGACCGCTTCCTCGGCGACGACCGGAATGTCGGGCGCAAGCCGGGCCAACCCCTCGAGAATGAGCGCTTCGGCCTTTTCGTCCGCTTCGGTGACGGGCGAGGCATCGGACTTGCCACGCACCGCGAAATCCGTCGCATACACGTCCATGATGACCTTGCCGGCCTTGCGTGCGATCGGAACGATGCCTTCGAGGAGTTCGCGGTCTGTCGCGCGTGTACTCATGGGGTGCTTTCTCCGGACTCAAGTGGACGGTCGGGCATTGTA
>DAOMNN010000195.1:0-2470 GCA_035443825.1 Rhodocyclaceae bacterium
ACTGGGCCGCGGTGCTGTTCGACCAGGCCCTGCTCGCCGAGGGCGGTACGCTGGATGATCCGGCGACCTTCGTGAAGCGGATCAATCAGCTCATGCTGGCGATGAGCGACGCCCAGTAGTAAGCCGCTGGCGCTGTTTCAAACGACGAGACGCCGTGCATCCGTGATGCACGGCGTTCTTCGTTGGGCCTACTCGACGGTGATCGTGATCCGATCCGACATGATCGGCGGTTCGTGGGGGATATGGAGGTGATCGCCGACCAGCAACTGCATCTCGTGCTTGCCGGGAGGAAGTTCCAGCCTCACCTCGGTCTGTCCTCCACCGAAATGGATGTGGCGCTCGTCGGCCGGAATGCCCTGGTCCATCGGTGGCAGCGGAGCATTGAGGATGAGATGGTGATGCCCGGTCTTCGGCATTTCCACTCCTGCCGGCGCGACACCCATGCCACGCATGCCGAAATGTACGGTGACGGGGCTCTTGAGCGTTGCGCCGTCGGTCGGTGCGATGAAGTACACCTCTGCGCCTTCCGGTGCCGGCGTCCTCGCACCTGCCAGTGGTGCGGCTGAGAGCATGGCGACCATAGAGGCGAGCACAATCACGGAGCGCAGTGTTCGTATCGTTGTCGATGCCATGGTGGTATCTCCTGTCGGGGGGGAAGTGGGAGCAGGGCGTAGGGGTCCTTCCTGGCCGCTCTGGTTTCAGTATAGACACCGTTTCGTCATGGAGCAGTCGTCGGTCGACTGCCGACGGATGCGGCTGGAATCTCCCCGGATCCGATCAATCGCTGGGGGGACTCAGCCGATCGAGCCGTAGCCTCTGACGTGCGTCGAAGAGGCGGCGTGCCGCGAGACCGACCGCGACCATGGTGCCGAATCCGGTACCGGCGGCAATCAGGAACATCACCAGAATCTGGTACTTGACGGCCTCCACGGGGGGCGTGCCGGCTAGAATCTGGCCGGTCATCATGCCCGGCAGGCTGACGATGCCGGCAGCGGCCATGGCGTTGATGATGGGAATCATGCCGACCCGGATCGCCTCGCGTCGGGTGTCGGAGATTGCCCGATCCCAGTCGTGACCGAGGGCGAGCCGGGTCTCGATCACCGCGCGGCGCTGTGCGGCATCCTGGGTGAGGCGGTCCAGTCCCAGCGCGATGCCGTTCATGGTGTTGCCCAGCACCATGCCCAGGAGCGGTATTGCATATTGCGGCGCATACCAGGGCGTCGTGCCGATAACCGCCACGAGCGCGAGCACGGTAACGGTGAAGGATGATACGAACATCGACAGGGTGCCCACGCCAAAGCCCCACCAACCGAGAAAGCGCCGCTTCTGGCGTGCCATCACCTCTCGTCCTGCCACGGAGAGCATGATCGCGGCCATCAGCCCGACCCAGACCAGCGCGGCATTTTCGAACAATACCTTGAGCACGACGCCGATGAGCAGCAGCTGGATGATGGTGCGCGCGGCCGATGTCAGTAGCTGGCGTTCGACACCGAGCCGCAGGTGCAGGGACAGTCCCGACAACGCCACGACAAGCAGCGCCGCTACGCCGAGATCAATGGGCGACAGAGTGATGACGTTCATGTGCGCATGCGCTCATGCAATTTCCCGTCGCGCAGGACAAAGCCGCGCTGCGCGACGCGTTCGACCTGCTCGTGTGCGTGGCTCACCCACAGGACGGCGGCCTTCTCCTGCTGCCGGTAGTCTTCCAGCAGCGCCTCGACGCGCTGCGTGCTGTGGGCATCAAGATTGCCCGTCGGCTCGTCGAGTAGCAGGACTCCGGGACGCTGAACCAGCACCCGTAACAGCGCCAGACGCTGGCGTTCGCCGGTGGAGCATCGTGCCACTTCCCAATCCACCGCTTCACGCGGCAGGTCGAGGCGATCCATCCAGTCGTCTGCACGTCGTTCGAAATGGTCGCCCACTCGCTCGCACCACCATTGGCTTTCGGCTGCGAGCAGGGTGACTCTGCGGCGCCACTGCGGGGCGGGCAGGGCGGCGCAGGCGAGACCATCCACCCGCGCTTCCCCGGTATGCAGGTCAAGATCGGCGATCGCGCGCAGCAGCAGGGACTTGCCGCTGCCCGACGCGCCTTCGATGCATACGCACTCGCCTGCCTCGACGCATAGGTCGATGGGGCCGACGTGGCGTGTAACGAGTTGGTCGATGCGTAGTTCGGACAATGCGCTGGCAATCCCGGGAGTGGGCCTGGGTCGGGCCGGTGGCGATCTCGATCCGGTTCGAACCGGCATCACCCCGGGGCCGATACGGACCAAATGCGGCATGGCGAAGGGACGATGGTATCGATTTCGCTCGAGCAAAGGTATATCCGCAGCTTGCTCGATCATCGATCCGGGAGCTTGCGCGATCGGGGAAACTGTATAGAATTACAGTCATGAAACATTGTCACGCGGCCCCCCGTTTCAACTGCCCGCACTGTCATGCGTCGGTCGAACCCGAGTCGATGGACAGC
>DAOMNN010000196.1:0-2467 GCA_035443825.1 Rhodocyclaceae bacterium
CGACCGAGGCGGCGTGCGGTGTATTCGCCGCGCATGGGCCCTGGACCGCGGCGCCATTCGCCGGGGCAACCGCCAAGAGCACCAAATGCCGGTACCGCAGGTATCCTTGGCGTACACAGGTAAAGGAGGCTGCCATGGAAATGAAACGGATCAGTTCCGGGAAGCTGCGTGCGATCGGTTACGAACCGCGGGAGCGTACCCTGCGGGTCGAACTCGCCGATGGAAGTGCGATTGACTATGCCGGTGTCGGCGACGAGATCTGGCGACGGCTGTCGAGTTCCGCTTCGGCGTGGAGCTATTACCGCGACAACATCGAAGAGGAGTTCACCGGTCGCAGGGCTGCCGCAACGCCCCAGAATAAATCGAACCCGCTCGACGAACTGTTCAAGAAATAGGGCTTGTCCGCACAGGTCGCCTTGGACGTTGTCGGACTTGAGTGATCGTAGCGAGCCGCGACTGTTGCGAGGATGAGCAACGCCGCAATGCGCCGCAAGACGCGTTTTCGTGTTCAGGCATTTGCGAAGCAGACCGCCAACCTCGCAGGCGGCCAGCAAGCCGATGACCAAGGTGTGGCCGAAGGTCGCTCGTCGGGGCCGGCAATGGCGCCAGCCCCCGAGTGGTAGTCACCCCTGCCACCGCCACGGTGGCATGGGCACGGCGTCACGCTTACGGCAGGTCGTAGCGGTCGGCGTTCATCACCTTCGTCCACGCAGCGACGAAGTCCTGCACGAACTTGGCCTTGTTGTCGTCCTGCGCATAGACCTCGGCATAGGCCCGCAGAATCGAGTTCGAGCCGAAGACCAGGTCGACACGCGTCGCGGTCCATTTCACGGCACCGGTCTTGCGGTCAGTGATCTCGTACAGGTTCTGCCCGGCCGGTTTCCACGTGTAGGCCATGTCGGTGAGGTTGACGAAGAAGTCGTTCGTCAGGGCACCGGGGCGATCGGTGAACACGCCGTGCCGACTGTCGCCGTAGTTGGTTCCGAGCGCGCGCATGCCACCCACCAGGGCCGTCATCTCGCAGGCCGTCAGGCCCATCAACTGGGCCCGGTCGAGCAGCAGTTCCTCGGCAGTAACAACGTAATCCTTCTTCAACCAGTTGCGGAAGCCATCGGCCAGGGGCTCCAGCACCTCGAACGACTCGACATCCGTCATCTCCTGCGTGGCATCGCCCCTCCCCGGCGCGAAGGGTACCGTAACCTCGACGCCCGCGGCCTTGGCCGCCTGCTCGATGCCGACGTTGCCGGCCAGCACAATCACATCGGCCACACTGGCGCCGGACTCTGCGGCAATCTTCTCCAGCACGGCCAGCACCCTGGCAAGACGTGCCGGCTCATTGCCTTCCCAGTCCTTTTGCGGGGCCAGACGAATGCGCGCGCCATTGGCACCACCGCGCTTGTCCGAGCCCCGGAAGGTCCGGGCGCTGTCCCAGGCCGTAGACACCATTTCACTCATGCCGAGGCCGCTGGCAGCGATCTTCGCCTTCACCGCAGCCACGTCATAGTCCTTGCGGCCAGCGGGGACCGGGTCTTGCCATATCAGGTCTTCCTGCGGCACGTCCGGGCCGACGTAGCGGGACTTCGGCCCCATGTCGCGATGGGTCAGCTTGAACCAGGCGCGCGCGAAGACTTCCGAAAAGTAGGCCGGGTCCTTGTGGAAGCGCTCGGCAATCTTGCGGTATTCGGGGTCGAACCGCATCGCCATGTCGGCGTCGGTCATGATCGGCTTGCGGCGAATCGAGGGATCCTCGACATCGACCGGCATGTCCTCCTCCTTGATCGCGACCGGCTCCCACTGCCAGGCCCCTGCGGGGGATTTCTGCAGCCACCAGTCGTAGCCAAGGAGCAGGTCGAAGTAGCCGTTGTCCCATCTCGTGGGGTGGGTGGTCCAGGCGCCCTCGATGCCGCTCGTCACGGCATCGCGGCCGATGCCGCGGGTGGTGTGATTCATCCAGCCCAGGCCCTGCTCTTCGACGTCGGCGCCTTCCGGGGCGGGTCCGAGCTTGGCGGCATCGCCATTGCCGTGACACTTTCCGACGGTGTGCCCCCCGGCGGTCAGGGCCACGGTTTCCTCGTCGTTCATGGCCATGCGGGCGAAGGTCACACGGACGTCACGGGCGGTCTTGATCGGGTCGGGCTTGCCGTCCACCCCTTCCGGGTTCACGTAGATCAGGCCCATCATCACGGCGGCGAGCGGATTTTCCAGATCGCGTTCGCCGGAATAACGGCTGTTGGGGTTGTCGCTGGGTGCGAGCCATTCCCTCTCCGAACCCCAATAGGTGTCCTTCTCGGGATGCCAGATGTCTTCGCGGCCGAAGCCGAAGCCGAAGGTCTTAAGGCCCATCGACTCGTAGGCCATGTTGCCCGCGAGGATGATCAGGTCGGCCCAGCTGATCCTGTTGCCGTATTTCTTCTTGATCGGCCACAGCAGGCGGCGGGCCTTGTCGAGGTTGGCGTTGTCGGGCCAG
>DAOMNN010000197.1:0-2455 GCA_035443825.1 Rhodocyclaceae bacterium
ACTTGTAGACCAGGTGGGGTGGCGAGAGCACCAGGGTGCGGCGGTAGCCTTCGGCATTGAGCACGGCGGCCGTGGCGATGCCGACGGTCGTCTTGCCGCAACCCATCTCGCCATTGACGATCGCGGCGCGTTCGCCGCGGTCGAGGAGCAGTTCGGTGGCGGCATGGACCACATCAGCCTGCGCGGGGAACAGCTTGCGCTTGAGGCCCGCGAGGACGACCTGCCGATGCGCACGGGGCTGACCGCCATAGACCGGCGGATTGGCGCGGTTGAGCGAATCGAGCAGCTCGTCGCCGAACTCCGATACGAAGTCCTGCAGGCTGAGCGTGAGGGGGGAAGCGACCGCTTCGAGCAGCTCGCCCTGCACAGCGGTTTCGGGACCGGTTTCAAGATCGAGGGACATGGTGATGCTCCTTAGCAATGGGGCATGCACCTCCCCCACGGGGCGATGGCATGCCCCGAGGTGGGAAAAATGTAACGGCGCAAGGCCGTCGAAGTGGATCAATACTCGCTGGGCAGCAGCAGCGTGGTGACGCTGCGATCCCATTCGGTGATGATCCAGAGCTTCAGGTCGCGCGTGACCTGGTAGGACGAGAACAGACGATCCTCGCCGGACTTCAGCGCGGCGTCGTTCAGTTGCCGATCGTCGTCGCTCAGGTCGCCCCAGTCGCCATGGAGATGGCGGCGCAGGAAAGGCGCAGGGTTAAGCCGGCCCTGTCGGACCAGATCGTCGACGCCGATGGTCATGACCAACTGCCCCGGGGAAAAGCGTGCTTGCGACGCGAGGTTGATGACTGCGAGTGCCATGGTGGTTTCTCCTTTCGGAAAAGCGGGCCACGGCACCCCTTTGGGGCGACATGACCCCGGTGGGTGAAAAGGCATGACGGCGAGCCGTCGAGGAACAACAATCAGCGGATGGTCAACACCTCGCCCCGTGTCGGGGAACCCGGCGTCATGTCCCAGGCGCGGATGACCGGAACGAACTTGTCGGTGAGGATGCGCGTCTCGGCCACGGAGCCGTCGTCGCGTTCGGTGTATTCCGTGTGGAGCGTCTTCTCCTTGTGGGTATCACCCTTGACGACGAGCACGCGCCCGGTCCTGGACCTCACCGCGCCGGAGATCGCGCCCGCAGCCAAGGCCAGGGCGAGATGCCAGTGGGACAAGGCCCTGGCCGGCGGGCGCAGCGACTGCTGTGCGGCGGACAGGTGCATTTCGAGCGCCGGCCAGAGTCCCTGCAGGCGGCCGACTTCATCGGCGAACTGCTCGGGCTCCATCGTCACGCGATAGAAGTGCTCCGGCTCGGCCGGGCTGGCAGGGACGGTGTACGGCAGGAACGGCCATTCGAGCGGCAGTTCCTCGGCTTCGGCGTCGCCCTGTCCGATCTGCAGCAGCAGACCGCGCACGGCTTTGACCGACTCCGACGCCTGGTCGCGTTGACGAATCCTGCGACCGAAGATCACCACCTGCTTGAACTGCGTTTCCACCGCACGGTAGATGCGCAGGTCGGCGAAGTGGCGCGTCAGCCATCCGACCAGCTCGGCGTCGAGCACGTAGGACGGCACGATGAAGATCAGCACGCCACCGTACTGCAGCAGCGGCAGCGCGCGCTGATAGAAGAGCTTCTCCAGCCGCGCACGGCCCTGGCCCTGATAGCCGATGTTGCCGTTCACGTCCTTGCTCAGGTCGCCATACGGCGGGTTCAGCCACAGCAGCCCGAAGGACTGGCGCGAGATCAGCGTGTCCATCAGGTCACCGTGGATGCAGCGATCGACCAGTTGCCGTGCGTGGCGGGCACGCTCGGCGTCGTACTCGACGGCGAAGGCCTGGACCTGCTCACGCCCGAGGGCGTAGGCGGCTTCGGCGATCGCCACGCCTTCGCCGGCGCAGGGATCGAGGATGCACAGCGGGCCGTCGGCGGGCGCCAGTGCGGCGAGCGCTCTTTCGAGCGTGGATTCATCGGTGGGGAAGTACCCGTTCTTCACGAAATTGCGGGCGAGCCGCGGGAACATGAGTACCATGGGAATCTCCTGGGCATGTCGATGGAGGGAAGCGGACCTGCGCGTGGGCACGTCCGGTGGGGAGACTTCAGGCCACCGCTTCGAGCGGCAGGTCGGAGGTGATCGGGTACCCGAAGGCCTCCGTGGTGAGCACGTTGCTGCGGATCAGGCCGCCCAGCGCCTGGGTCAGCGCCGGCACATCGATGGCAAGCCGATGGCCTTCCAATGGCCCGAGGGCAAACGGAAGACGGGTCAGCATCGACCGCGCATGCAACAGATCCAGCACGATGTCGCGCCAGTGATCGAGCAGCGGCAGCGGGCAGGTGTCGCGCACGAGCGACCACAGCCGGTCGACCCGCTGTGCAGACTCGCGCGGGAGCAGCGCCAGCGCGCTGGCGTTTGCCTGTAAGCGCTCCACGAACCCCATTCTTACGTAGCTCCGTGTGAGCCCGCATGCT
>DAOMNN010000198.1:0-2446 GCA_035443825.1 Rhodocyclaceae bacterium
TCAACGGAAGCCTTCTGGTGGCAGCAAGGCTTCGATGCTGCAGAGGCTGTAACCGTTACGCTAAGTGAAGACTCCGAGAACTAAAAGGCCATGAACTTCATCGACGCTACCCCGCCTGCTGACTTCCCGGCCCAGGTCGTCATCATGGACCCGGAGTTGGGCCTTCTCCACCCGAACAAGACGTTCTACCTGCGTGTAGGGAGCGCCGACGGCGCAGACCACGCCGAGTTGGACGGCGCCGTAACCCCGGTCGAAGCGCGGCGCATGGCACGCGAGAAGGGCTTCGACCCAACGCACTGGATGATGGTCGGTGACGCCCGACCGACGATGTTCTGACCAGTTGTGCGACAAGCCTCATCCAAGCGATTTGGTTGCGTAGCAACCTCTAGGCGAAGCCGCCGAACTTGGTCGGGGAAGGATAGCGCGGACGCCAGAGGCGTTCATGCCTTTGCCGTGAGCGGATCGGTTTGTTTGTCCCTCAGCGGGATCAAGAATACGATCAACGCATGAAACGCCTTCAAGCCTACAAATACGAGCTACAGCCCAATGGCGAACAGCAGCGCAACATGCGCCGCTTCGCTGGGTCATGTCGCTTCGTGTTTAACAAGGCGCTGGCGATGCAGAAGGCGCTGTACGAACAGGGTGAGAAGAGGCTGGGCTACGCCGGATTGTGCAAAGCACTCACGGCCTGGCGCAACGCTCAAGACACGGCATGGCTTGCGGATGCCCCGGTGCACCCGCTACAGCAGGCCCTCAAGGACTTGGAACGGGCCTACACCCACTTCTTCGCCAAACGCGCCGACTTCCCGCGCTTCAAGAAGAAGGGCATGAGCGACAGCTTCCGCTACCCCGACGCCAAACAATTCAAGATCGACGCCGGCAATAGCCGTGTGTTCCTGCCTAAGCTGGGCTGGGTGCGCTACCGCAACAGCCGGAACATGCTCGGCACCGCCAAGAACATCACCGTATCGAGCACGGGCAGCAAGTGGTTTGTGTCGATCCAGACCGAACGGGAAGAAGCAGCGCCGGTTCATCCCTCAGCCTCCATCGTTGGCGTCGACGTAGGCATTGCCCGCTTTGCCACACTCTCCGATGGCACGGTCTTCGAGCCGATCAACAGTTTCAAAAAGCAGCAAGCGCGGCTGGCCCGTTATCAACGGGCGATGAGTCGCAAAACCAAGTTCAGCAACAACTGGAAGAAGGCGAAAGCCAAAATCACGAAGCGCCACCAGAAGATCGGCAATATCCGCCGCGATTACCTGCACAAGACCACGACCACGATTAGCCAAAACCACGCGATGGTGTGTATCGAGGACTTGCAGGTACGGAATATGTCCAAGTCGGCGGCAGGCACAACCGAGCGGCCGGGCAAGAACGTTCGGGCCAAGTCCGGCCTGAACAAGTCCATCCTCGACCAAGGCTGGTTCGAGTTCCGCCGCCAACTGGATTACAAACTGGCGTGGCGAGGCGGCTGGCTGGTCGCTGTGCCGCCGCAGAACACGAGCCGGACCTGTCCGTGCTGCAGCCATGTGTCGGCGGACAATCGGCAGACACAAGCGCGATTCGCCTGCGTGGAATGTGGCTTCGAGGAAAACGCCGATCTGGTCGGCGCGATCAATGTTCTAAGGGCGGGACACGCCCGGTTAGCCTGTGAAGTGAGCGGTGCGGTAATGCCGCCAGCAGCAGGAACCCACCGAAGCGACTCAGGGGCGGCTCAATGCCGCGCCTGAGCGCCGTAGGAATCTCCGGCCTTCGACAGGCCGGGGAGGATGTCAACAGATGGAGCGGGCAGCCATTGCATGCGCGCACGGCGAGTCCGAAGTTGCGCGTCGCATCTTGTTGGACGCATTGAACCAGAACTGATCCGGGGAAATCGAGATGACCTCAAAATTGGTCGGCAATGATCTGTCGCTCGTGGAGCGACTCAGAAGGATGGAGGGGATGGGCGACTACCAGCTTGCAGCACTCATGGACGGGGTCGGACCGAAAGCCGCTGATCAGATCGAAAGGATGCGCGCTTTGCTTGAACGTCAGTGGAAAGCAGATGCCGAACTCTTTTCAATGCGACATGCTGCAAAAGGAATTGCGTACGAAGATGCGCTGAAAGAGCATGATGCCGCACACAAAGCCATCGGCGACTTCCTCATGTCAAGCCCGGTTTGAACGAGTGGAAATCATGGCCACCGAATCAAGCGCATGCGAGTGCCATCGATGCATTAGGGAGAAACGCCTCGGCTCTATGGTTTTCGGCGCCTTCCTTCCCCTTTCCGCGACGAAGCTGATCGTCTGTCCTCGGTGTGGCAACAAGCGCTGTCCGCATGCGAGTGATCACGACCTCGAGTGCACCAACAGCAACGAACCTGGTCAGCACGGAAGCGTATACGAGTTCGTGTGACTGCTCCTCACGCCTGAAGGCGGAGGCTTCCCACTTCACCGGCGGTAGCGG
>DAOMNN010000199.1:0-2443 GCA_035443825.1 Rhodocyclaceae bacterium
TGCCGGTCGTGCCGATTGAACCGGACGATTCCGGACCTGGGCGTCGCAGGCAACAAGGACCTTTGGCAGAGTCTCGAGACGGAGAAGCGCCGGCTCGTGTTCACGCTGTTGCGCCTCGGCCTGCCGGTCGTCCCGCGCAACCGCGACGCTTCCGGACTGGAATTCGACTTTCTGGCCGACGTGGAACCGAGCTTCAACGAGCGCAGCCGCGTGCTTACCGGCCATGTGCGCGGCCTGATCACCGTCAACGTCGCCGAAGCCGATCCCGCGCAACGCGAGCGCATGCGAGGGCGCATGGCCGAACCATACCGCACCATCCTGGGGCACTTCCGTCACGAATCCGGGCACTACTACTGGGATCGCCTCATCCGCGACGGTCACTGGCTGGACGCATGGCGCAACCTGTTCGGCGACGAGCAACTCGATTATGCACAGGCGCTCGAGCACCACTACCGGTACGGGCCGCCACTCCACTGGGGGCAGCGCTTCATCAGCGCATACGCAAGCAGCCACCCCTGGGAGGACTGGGCGGAGAGCTGGGCACATTACTTGCATATCGTGGACACACTGGAGACCGCCTATCAGTTCGGGTTGCGCAGCCGTCCGAGGGCGGGGGACAGCAGCGCGCCTGGCGTGGCCCACGACTTCGATCCATACAACCTCGACGACTTCGAACCGCTCATCGAACAATGGCTGCCGCTCACCTTCGCACTGAACAGCCTCAACCGCAGCATGGGCCACGCCCATGCCTATCCATTCGTGCTCGCACCGGCGGTGATCGAGAAGCTCACCTTCGTACACCGAGTGGTCCGCAAGTCGCATACTGGAGCGAGCATCGACGAACACTGACCGCGGCAGGCCGCCAGCCCCGACGGAAAGCCGCCCCGCCCGGGTTCAAGACTTCCATTCACACCTGAACGAAACGGCGGAGTCGTGGATCAGACCAGTCGGCGCAGTCGTTCTCGACCCCGAACCGGTCCCGTACCACGCACGAGCTTGAGTTGGAGAGGACGAACAGCATGTCGATTGACTGGAAGACGTACGATCCATCGCCCTTCTACGACGAACTGACCACCTCCAGGGGCAAACCCAGGCCGGCGGCGCGGCGACTGACGGATTATCTCGCCTCGCTCGACGACGAGGAGATTCGCGCACGCAAGCAGGCCGCAGAGCTTGCGATCGTCGAGATGGGGATCAGCTTCACGGTCTACAGCGAAGGCGAGAACATCGACCGCGCATGGCCGTTCGACATCATCCCCCGCGTCATCCCGCGCAAGGAATGGCTGTCCGTCGAGGCCGGGCTGATACAGCGCCTGACGGCGCTGAACATGTTCATCGACGACATCTACAACGGACAGCGCATCGTCCGGGACAAGGTCGTGCCCGAATACGTGCTTGCCAAGTCGAAGAACTTTCGCCAGCAGTGCAGGGGATTCTCTCCACCGCTGGGAGTCTGGGCGCACATCTGCGGATCGGATCTGGTGCGGGACAGGGACGGCACGATCTACGTGCTCGAAGACAATCTGCGCGTGCCGTCCGGAGTTTCCTACATGTTGGAGAACCGCCAGGTGACCAAGCGGGTGTTTCCCGAACTGTTCGAGAGCTCGAGCATCCTGCCGGTCGACGAATACTCCTCGCAACTGTTCGACATGCTCGCGTCGATCTCGCCGCGCCCGCAGGACTATCCGCAGGTCGCGGTGCTGACGCCGGGGATCTTCAATTCGGCCTACTTCGAACATTCCTTCCTTGCCCAGCGCATGGGAGCGCAACTCGTCGAGGGTGCCGACCTGTGCGTGGGCGAGGACGACTGCGTGTACATGCGTACCATCGACGGGCTTGCACGGGTTGACGTTATCTATCGCCGCATCGACGATGAGTTCATGGACCCGGAAGCCTTTCGGCCCGATTCCATGCTGGGCGTACCCGGCTTGATGCGCGCATGGCGCAACGGCAAGGTGGGGATCGCGAACGCACCGGGCTCGGGTGTGGCCGACGACAAGGTCATCTACACCTTCGTGCCCGCGATGATCCGCTACTACCTCGACCAGGATCCGATCATCCCGAACGTACCCACCTGGTTGTGCGTCGACCGCAAGGACCGGGACTATGTCATCGAGCACCTCGAGGATCTCGTGGTCAAGCCCGCGAACGAGTCCGGTGGCTACGGCATGCTGATCGGCCCCCATTCGACGAAGAAGCAGCGTGCGGAATTCGCAACACTGATCCGTCAGGACCCGCGCAACTACATCGCCCAGCCCACCCTCGACCTCTCGGTCGCACCGACACTGTGCGACGACGGGCTGGAGCCGCGCCATCTCGATCTGCGTCCGTTCGTGCTGCAGGGCGTGCGTACCGACGTGACCGCGGGCGGCCTGACTCGCGTGGCGATGAAGAAGGGCTCGCTGGTCGTCAATTCATCCCAGGGCGGCGGCAGCAAGGACAC
>DAOMNN010000200.1:0-2375 GCA_035443825.1 Rhodocyclaceae bacterium
ATTTCATGACCCAGAAGTTCGACACCGCCCTGTCGCTCGCCCTCGAAGCTCACGCGGGCCAGATCCGCAAGGGGACCGAGAACGCTCTTGGCTTGCCATTGCCGTACATCACGCACCCGGTTGCGGTGGCGACTTTGGTTCAACGCTATGGTGGCAACGAGGACCAGGTCATCGCCGCGCTGCTGCACGACGTCCTCGAAGACGGTGGTCCGCAGTGGGCCGAGCCGATCCGCGACGCCTTTGGTGGCAAGGTCCTCGACCTCGTGCAGTTCTGTACCGACGGTCTGCCCGATGCCCAGGGGCAGAAAAGCCCCTGGCGTGAGCGGAAGGAGCTCTACCTCGCCCACCTGCGCGCGGCAGAGGGCGACGGCGTTCTCGTTTCTGCCTGCGACAAGCTGGCCAACCTGCAGGCGATCCTGCTTGACCTCACGGAGATCGGTGAGTCGGTGTGGAAGCGCTTCACCGGGGGCAAGGACGGATCGCTGTGGTACTACGCGGAGTTGGTCGAGGCCTTTGGCGGACGGGTGCCGGCGGCGCTGGAAGTTGCATTGCGGCGCGATCTGGCGGCGGTGCTGGAGCTTGCCGAAGCGAAGAGTGTTCGGCGCTAGCGGTGGTAGTGGATCTCGGTGATCGTGCCTCTCCAGTACGGTCGTCGGCCTTCTGGCGTGATCCATGCCACTTCGCCCCGAACGGGAATCAGCAGCCCGTCGCGTCGCTGGTAGTCGAACACGCGGCCCTCCCAAGGCGTCGGGATGATCCGATTGCCCACTGTGCGGCCGCGGTATTCGGCGCGGATGGTCTCGATCAGCCCGTCGGCGCCGAAGTGGAACGTCATGGTCAGCCGTACGTCGCCGTCCACCAGTGTGGCGCGGGCGCTCTGCTCGTCGACCGGCTCCCACTGCATGCCCTGGCTGGGCAGCAGTGCGGTGGGGTACCACGCCGCCTCGGCCATGAAGCGCATCAACTCGCCGCGTGCCACCTCGCCCCGGTCGCGCAGGCGCATCAGGGTGACCAGCCCCGCGATCGCCGGCTCCAGAATCCCCTCGCCGTCCACATAGGCGTCATGCACGAACACGTCGAGCCCCGGAGCGATCGACACACGGCCGGCCCAAACGAAGCCGGGGCGGCGCGTCACCACACGTTGCCGGGAGGTGAAGGGCTTCCACTGATCGCCCGTCTGGCTCATGTTGAACGAACCACGGTGGACCACATCCACGGCCCGGATGATCGGTGTCCCCTCCGGCAAGACCTGCTGCAGATGACGCGCAACCGGCTCCGGCAGCCCCTGCAGCTCCTGGGGGTTGAAACGCTCGACCGCAGCGCTTGATCGGCTGGCCTCCAGCTTGTCCAGCAACGCGCGCGTCTTCGAGGACCAGCACCACCGCCCGAGTCCCCAGAGGGCGATTGCGACGATGACAACGGCCACTAGGCCGAACAGGAGCCATTTCATGATGGGGTGCATCCCCGGTCCGCTCGGCTCGCCACGGCTTCGAGCACCGCCTCCGGGGGACGCCGTGGGGCGGGCGGAAGGGCTTCCGTGGGGTGTCCCCATCGCATCAGCAACTGGGGGTGATCCACCGTGCCCAGCAGAGCCTGGAGGCGCGTGCGCAGCTTGGGCACTTCGACCGGCTGATTCAGGTAGGACGCTTGCAGCCCGTGGCGGCAGCCCACGAGCAGGGCGCATTGCAGCGCCTGCCCGGCATGCAGCCAGGACTGGACGTCGTCCCCCGCCGTGGTGAGCACCGTCAGCCAGGGGGAGGCCGTCAGCAGTTGCTGGTCCTTGGCCGCCACGCCGTTACCCATGTCGAAGGTGCGTACCACTGCCTGCGCAATCGGGGCGGCCAACGCAGGTATGCTCAGGCCATCGCCGTCGCGTCGGGGATGCATCCACATGGCCAGTTCGCGGCGCCAGCGCGGGTCGTCCCACTGTTGGCGGTCGCCCTCGGCGACCAGTGCTCCAGCCACCTGCCGCTGCTCGATGTCGAGGGTCAGCAGCCTTGCGCCCTGCGCCGCCACAGACGAAGTGACACTCGCGACGACGTCTGGCGAGACCTCTCGGGCGTCGAAGGCTTTGCGGTAGGTGCGGCGCTGCTCGATGAGCGGACCCAGGGCAGCGAGGTCCGTGTCGGCCGGATCGGCGGTCAGCTCAACGCGTGCCAGCCAGTCTCCGTCGGTATCATCGGGCAACAGATGCACTCGCGTGCCCCGACCTGCATCGGCCGAGGCTGCCCGCAGCGCCATCAAGGCGGCTCCGCAACTGATGATGAGCTCCCGGTCGAACGGGTCGTTTACCGGCAGGGCGCGGGTGCGATCCGCCAACAGGTCGATAGCCGAAGCCGTCGCACGAAACCGCCATGGCTGGGTGTTGTGGCTAG
>DAOMNN010000201.1:0-2333 GCA_035443825.1 Rhodocyclaceae bacterium
TGCGACGTCCTGTCTTCGGTCTGCTCGGGCGACTCTATCCGAAAGCGGACTGGGCACCACGCGTATTCCGCGCAAAGACCACCTTCCAGGCCCTCGCGCGCGATTCGGTTCAGGCCTATTTCCATTCGGTGTCGATCCTGCGTGAGGAGATGCGTGAGAAACTATTCTCGCCCGGATTCAGGGCGCAGCTCGCCGGCTACGATGCCCGCGAGGTGTTCAGCCGCCATGCGGCAAATGCGAATACCGACGACCCGCTCGCGCTGGTGCAGTATCTGGATCTCAAGACCTATCTGATCGGTGACATCAACACCAAGGTCGACCGCGCCAGCATGGCCCATTCGCTCGAAGTGCGCGAGCCGCTGATGGACCACAAACTCGTCGAATGGCTTGCAACGCTTCCGTCGAGTCTCAAGGTCAGCGGCCAGGAGGGCAAGTATCTGCTCAAGAAGGCGATGGAGCCGCATCTTCCCGACGATGTGCTCTACCGGCCCAAGATGGGGTTCTCGGTGCCTCTCGCGCGCTGGTTCCGTGGCCCCCTGCGTGAACGTGTACGCGAGGCGATGCTCGGCGAAACGCTCGCAGCCACCGGCATGTTCGATCCCGGCTACCTCAGGCACCTCGTCGATGCGCACCAGTCCGGCGCGCGCGACTACAGCGCGTCGCTGTGGACGATGCTGATGTTCGAGGCCTTCCTGCGCAACGAGCAGGTGGGACAACGCCATGGGGTGTCCGATACCGAACGTCTGTCGGCCTGACCCTCATGCGCATCCTCCATATCCTCGATCACTCGATTCCGTTGCATAGTGGCTATACCTTTCGCACAGCGGCGATTCTGCGCGAGCAGCGAGCGCGGGGTTGGGAGACGCTGCACCTCACCTCGCCCAAGCAGGGCAAGGTCGATGCGCTCGAAGAGCATGTCGACGGCCTGGATTTCTTCCGTACGCCCTTCGAACCCGATGCCACGCCGCTACTCGGCGAGCTGCGCCTGATGCGCGCCACCGAGCGCAGGCTCGAGTCGCTCGCACGTCGACTGCGCCCGGACATCCTGCACGCGCATTCGCCGGTGCTCAACGCCATTCCGGCGATCCGGGTCGGGCGACGCCTCGGCATCCCGGTCGTGTATGAGGTGCGAGCCTTCTGGGAGGATGCCGCCGTCGATCACGGCACCACCCGTGAAGGCAGCCTGCGCTATCGCCTGACGCGGGGCCTGGAAAGCTGGGCCTTCAGGCGCGTCGATCACGTTTTCACGATTTGCGAGGGACTCCGGCGCGATATCGTGGGGCGGGGCGTGGGCGCGGACAAGGTGACCGTGATTCCCAATGCCGTGGACATCGACGGTTTTCAGTTATCCGGCGAGAGCGATGCGGTGCTCCGCACCGAACTTGGCCTCGCCGGCGCGACCGTGCTCGGTTTCGTCGGGTCCTTCTATGCCTACGAAGGCCTCGACCTGCTTCTCGAAGCATTGCCCGAGATGCTCGCGCAGCGTCCCGAGCTGCGAGTGCTGCTCGTTGGCGGCGGGCCACAGGACGACAATCTGAAGGCGCAGGCCCGGTCGCTTGGCATTGCCGACAAGGTCGTCTTCACCGGCCGCGTGCCGCACGCCGAGGTGAGCCGCTATTACGATCTCATCGACCTGCTGGTCTACCCGCGCCACTCGATGCGCCTGACCGAACTGGTGACCCCGCTCAAGCCGCTCGAGGCCATGGCCCAGGGGCGAATCTTGGCCGCGTCGGACGTCGGTGGCCACAAGGAACTCATCAGGGACGGGGAGACCGGTCGGCTCTTTGCCGCCGGCAGCACCGACGCCCTTGCCCGGACCGTCATGGGGATGCTTGACGATCGCGATCAATGGCCCGCGATGCGTGCAGCCGGGCGCCAGTTCGTCGAACAGGTGCGAAACTGGCGCAACAGTGTCGCCAACTACGAAGGTCCCTACACCCGACTGGCTTCCCGTCACCCCCCGACCCCCACACCATCCGTGTAGGAGCGGCGTCAGCCGCGAACCCCGCCGCCCACACCCTCCGACCGCTCCTTCGCGCCTCACGGCGCTCCTACAGCAGGTCGCGACGCAACCCCATCCGCGTAGGAGCGGCGTAAGCCGCGAAGCCCGCCGCCCATACCCTCCGACCGCTCCTTCGCGCCTTACGGCGCTCCTACAGCAGATCGCGACGCAACCCCATCCGTGTAGGAGCGGCGTCAGCCGCGAATCCCGCCGCCCATACCCTCCGACCGCTCCTTCGCGCCTTACGGCGCTCCTACAGCAGATCGCGACGCAACCCCATCCGCGTAGGAGATGTAATGGACGCCTCCCTCCCGCCGAGGGTGGTGGGACG
>DAOMNN010000202.1:0-2314 GCA_035443825.1 Rhodocyclaceae bacterium
CGCAATGCCAGTCGGAAGCGAGCAGGTGACGGGCGAACACGAAGAGCGGACCATGCATATCTCCAGGCTATTAGGCGCCTGCCCTGCCGGAAGTAGTGGTATGCGGCGTCTGCCAGCGTGTCGGCGAAGTTCTGACGGATCTCGCGCCGCCAGCGGACGAGTTCTGGTAGCGCAGACGCACGGAACAACTGCGTCTTGATTCGCAGATGCTGTAGCAGGTGCTTTTCCACATTTGAAGCTCTGGATGCGAGGTTCTGCCCCTCGCAGCGGAAGAGATAGCGCGGCGCGTCGAGTAAGGCCGTCTTTCGGCAAACCGCCGCAGCATAGATCGCCCACTCCGAGTCTCGAAGCTGGCCGGTTATCAGTGTCTTTGCCTCGTCGACGCTACTCGCGTCCGTACCCATCTGGTAGGCCCGAAATCGCAGTTCACTGACTTTCTGCCACGTATCGCGCGGCATCATCGTGCATTGGAATGCAGCAGGCACTGCCTTCAACATCGCCCTCATCAATCCATCGCCAAACTGCAGAACGCCATCCGCGACGACATGGTGCGGGACGCGATTGCGTACCTTCCTGATCGCCTCGGGCTGGACCTTGTTGAAGTGCTCGGACCGCGTGCCGAACCCCGACACGCCGAGAAAGACGATCTCGACTGCGGGGTCCGAGTCCAGGATCCGGAAGGCCTCCTCGAGCGTCGTTGGCGCAAGCAGATCATCGTCATCGAGGTGCACGACGTACTTCCCCCTTGCCTCTTCGACGCCCCAGTTTCGTCCATAGGCCAGGCCACGGGAGACTTCATTGCGCAGCACGCGGACGTGAGGGTCGAACGCGGCATCCAGTGCAGCACCATCGACCGCCGGGTGTGACCCATCATCCACCACGATGATCTCATCCGGCGGAAGGGATTGTTGCTCGAGGCTCCTCAGCGCCTCCTGCAGCAATTCGGGCCGATTCAAGGTCGGGACGACCGCTGTAATGGCGAGCATGTTCATACCTCCTGACTACAGAAGGTTGGAATGTACGCCAGACAAGGTCAAATGTATTCAAAGCGAATAGCCCGCATCGGTTGAAACGGGGGCCACTGCGCGCTTCAAAAGCCACTGCTCGAGCGCGTTGACACCCACCTTGGAACCCCCGCGTTCCGAACTGCCGACCTTGTTGGCGAGCACGCTCCGATCGACTCGGGTGCCGAGGTAGGCGTCTAGCGCGTCCAGCGGCGGAGTGTTGCCCACCAGATCCTCGTAACGGACCAGCAAGGCGTCCAGCTTGTCGGCTTCCTGCACGTAACCGGCCATCAGTGTTCGCCAATGGGCACCGAACTGCGCGGGCGTGAACACCGGCTGGTCCGGAAAAACGTCATACCAGCTCCGCCCATAACGGGCGTACGAGCGATAGGCCTCGAGCGGGTTGCGGTACAGCAGCAGAAAGCGCGCCTTCGGATACAGCCACTTCAGATAATGCGCGTGCTCGGCCGTCAGCCGCACCTCCTTGATCCCCCAGCGCTCGGCGCCGGCGCGGCGGGCGGGCTCGGCGAAGAGGGTGTCGAAGAAGGCGCGATGGGCGCGGCGCAGATCCTGCAGCCCCGGGAACAGGTTGGCGATCCATTCGCCCGACAGATCCTGCGGCGCGCTGCCGTCGTAGAAATAGTCCGATGGCGGCCAGCCCTCGCGGAAGGCCTTCATGCCGGCGGCCAGTGCCTGAATGGTGCCGCACTCGTCGTAGGGTTCGCCCCAGATCAGCACGCGCGAGTCGGACATGATCAGGCGCTGCAGCATGGTCGAGCCCGAGCGCCAGCCGGCCGACAGCAGGAAGATGGGCGATTCGGTGTCACCCTCGTCGGCCTGAGTGTGGGCGCGCAGGATTTCGACGCCGCGGGCGACGCTGGGCTGTCGCAGCAGGGCTTGACGATGGGCCGCGCGGGCCTGCGCCGGGCCTTGAAAGGCAGTGATCAGATCGTCGATCAGTTTCATGGACTCGTCCGGTATTCGATTGCGCCCAGGCCTTGCATCAGTTCGCGCAACGCATCACGCGCCTGGCCAAAGGAAAGCTGCCCGGCCCTGTATTGCGCCAGGACGGCCGCCGTGCGCGGCCGCAGTTGCCGCGACAGATAGTCGCGCATCAGTTTCTCGTGCCATTGCGACAGGCGATATGAGCGCTTCTTCAAGAACCCATGCAGGCTGCCAAGCGTGCGGTTCTTCAGCCCGGCCGGGTTACGCGCCAGCAGCGCGACCATCCCGTCGACGAGCTGGGTCTCGTCGATCAGCCCGTTCTTGTAGCGCACCAGCACGTCCGACGCCTTCACCTCGGCAAAGCG
>DAOMNN010000203.1:0-2244 GCA_035443825.1 Rhodocyclaceae bacterium
GGCCATCGCCAGATCGGGACACTTGTAACAGAACACTGATCTATCTCCCCGCTGGTGCCCGGCGCATCAGTGCATCCAGGAAGGCAGACCCATGACGCAACACGACCATCATCAGCACGATCATCAGGCGCATGGCGGGCAACCGCCGCATTCCCGCAAGGGTGCTGACGGCGACGTCCATGCCGGGCACGACAAGCATGCCGGCCACAGCGTGGCGAGCTTCCGCGACAAGTTCTGGCTCACGCTGCTGCTGACCATCCCCACTCTGATCTGGAGCGGGATGATCCAGCATTGGTTCGACTACACCGCACCACAGTTCCCGGGGTCGGCGTACATCCCGGCGGTGTTCGGCACGATCGTGTACTTCTACGGCGGCTCGCCGTTCCTCCGCGGCGGATACCACGAGCTGAGAAATCGCCTGCCGGGCATGATGACGCTGATCTCGCTTGCGATCACCGTCGCCTTCCTTTACAGCGCGTTGGTCACGCTCGGCGTTGTCGAGGGCTTGGACCTGTGGTGGGAGCTGGCGACGCTGGTGGCGATCATGTTGCTCGGCCACTGGATCGAGATGCGTTCGATCAACCAGGCACAGGGCGCTCTCAAGGAACTCGCGAAGCTGCTGCCTGATATGGCGGTGCGGTTGGATGAGGCCGGTACCGCGAAGGAAGTCCCTGTCGCGGAACTGAAGCGCGGCGACCTGCTGCTCATCAGGCCCGGCGCGAGCATTCCCGCCGACGGCGTCGTGAAGGAAGGGACCAGCGCCGTCAACGAAGCGATGATCACCGGCGAGTCCAAGCCGATGGACAAGTCGACGGGCGACCGGGTGATCGCCGGCACCGTCAACGGACAGGGCTCGTTGCGTGTCGAGGTGACGGGAACCGGCGACGAGACCGCGCTCGCGGGTATCATGCGGCTCGTCGAGCAGGCCCAGACGTCGCGCTCGCGCGCCCAGGCCCTGGCGGACCGGGCGGCGTTCTACCTCACGATCATCGCCATCGTCTCCGCCGCGGTTACCGCCATTGTCTGGCCACTCCTCGGTCGACCGTGGAGCTTCACGATCGAGCGCGTAGTGACCGTGCTCGTGATCGCCTGTCCCCATGCGCTGGGTTTGGCCATCCCGCTGGTGACCGCCATCTCGACCACGATTGGCGCACGGAACGGCCTGCTCGTGCGCGATCGACGCGGCCTGGAAGAGGCCCGTTTGCTGAACACGGTCGTGTTCGACAAGACAGGCACGCTCACGCTCGGTTCGCACCGCGTCGTGAAGACCACTGCCGCCGATGGACTCACCGACGACGAGGTGCTTCGCGTGGCCGCGTCGGTCCAGCGCGACGCTGAACATCCGATCGCGCAGGCGCTGATGACCAGCGCCAAGGAACATGGCATCGACGTTCCGATGTCGCAGGACTTCGAGTCCATGCCGGGACGCGGCGTGCGCGCAGTCGTCGAGGAGCGCTCGCTTCACGTTGGCGGGCCGGGTCTGTTGAGAATGCTCGCGGTCGAACCGCCGGAGACGCTTCGGCGGGCTGCCGAATCAGCGGCAGCCGATGGTCAATCTGCAACCTACCTGGTGGAAGGCGACCGGGTGCTCGCCGTATTTGCGATCGCGGATGCCATCCGTCCCGAATCGTTCGACGCGGTCAAGCGGCTGCACGACGAAGGACTGGAGGTTGTCCTGCTGACGGGTGATTCCACGGCGGTCGCAAACGCGGTCGCGAAGGAACTCAACATCGACACCGTCTTCGCCGAGGTATTGCCCGAGGACAAGGTGGCAAAGATCGAGGAGCTGCAGGCCCAGGGCAAGCGCGTCGCGATGGTGGGTGACGGTGTCAATGACGCTCCGGCGCTGCTCACGTCCGACGTCGGCATCGCCATCGGCACAGGGACGGACGTCGCGGTCGAGGCCGGCGACGTCGTACTCGTGCGCAGCGACCCGCGCGACGTGCCAGCGATCATCGAATTGAGCAAGGCCACCTATCGCAAGATGATCCAGAACCTGTGGTGGGCCGCCGGCTACAACATCGTCGCCATCCCTCTCGCCGCTGGCGTTCTCGCCGCATGGGGGATCCTGCTGCAACCTGCGCTTGGGGCAGTGCTCATGTCGCTGAGCACCGTCGTTGTGGCAATCAATGCGCAGTTGTTGCGCCGGGCGGTGCGGTCCCCATGAACATGATTCGGGGACACCTGTGACCACGCGCCGGCTTCTTGCACTCAACGTTGGCTCGTCCACCCTCAAGGGCGCGT
>DAOMNN010000204.1:0-2231 GCA_035443825.1 Rhodocyclaceae bacterium
GACATGCCCCTGATCTGTCACGAGAATACCGCGACGCAGCCGATTCTGGAGTTCTTCCGCAATGCGGGACTGGAGCCGGCGCGCTTGCTGTCGACCTACCGTAACGAGTCCGAGTCGATTGCCCGGGCCGGAGAGTATGTTGCACGGGGATGGCGGCTCGCATACATCTACCCGCCGCCGCGGGAACTGTCTGCCGATGCGGCCCTGATCGTCCCCGTATCGCTCTATGGCCAGCTGAACGACAAGGCCAGCCTCGATACTTACGTCGGCAGCGAACACCTGCCCCTGCACCAGGTATTCCCGGTCGGTTCGCTCGACGATGCGACGGAATTCCTTCGGGGCGAAGCCGTGTTCGTGAAGGGGTGCCACGCAGGAGCGTCGGGTGCGGGGGCGGACATCCGCTACTGCCCGGATGCCGCGAGCCGGGCCGACGCCCTGGAATGGCTGCGCTTCCGAGCCGCCGAGCTGACAGGGGTGCGCGTCGAGCAGGCGCTCGACATTCCGTCGTGCTGGTGCGTGAATATCGCCGTTGTGGATGCCGGCGTTCGCTACCTCGGCGCGGCCACGCAGTTGTTTTCGGCGCCGGGCCGGCAGACGGGAAGCCGGATCGACCCCGACGATCTCCCGTCCGAAGCGGTGGTGCGGATTGCCATGCAGATCGGGGAGGTCGCCCGGCAGCAGGGATACCGGGGCGTTGCCGGCCTGGATATCGGAACGACGCGTGCCGGCGACCCCTATGTCTTCGATCTGAACTTCCGCCTCGCGGCCAGCACGCCGCAGATCCTGCTGCACGAGGCCGCGGTGGCGCGTGCGGGCGCGCGCATCTCATGTTCGTTCAACGTGCTGGTGCACGGTCCGATCGAGGCGGCCCTGGCACGGGTCGCACCCTTCGCGCGTGAGGGCCGCTTCGTACCCACGCGACTCTACGACGCGACGCCGTTGAGCGATCACCGCAGTGTGGTGACAGGGTTCGTTGTGGGGCGCACGATCGAAGCCGCCGATCGGGTCGAGCAGGACCTGCGCGCCAGTCTGGGGGAATTGCTCGCCGCCTGACCCCCGCGGCGAATGAGCGCGCGCCCAAAGCGCTATCCTGGCGCGTAACGAGGTTCGTGGGAGGCAAGGGTGCGCCATGTACTGGCTCCGCAAGAGGCTTCTGAAGTATCGCTGGCGGCGAATCGAGGCTGCGTGGCGGCGCGGGGAGCGACTGACGCTGCCGCTGAGCATCCCCAGCGCCTTCATCACGGGCAGCGTCGGCAAGACGACGACCTGCCGCATGGTCGAACACATTCTTGCTTCGAGCGGATTGAGGGTGGCCGTGGCGACCACGCAGGGCACTTTCGTCGGCGGTGAGCCCAGACGTGTCGGTGACTCGTCGAGTTGCCGCTTTGCAAGTCGGCTGCTGCTCGATCGTGGCGTCCAGGCGGGGGTCTTCGAGCTCGCGCGGGGTGGCTTGCTGCGCGAAGGGATCGCATTTGACGGCTGCGACGTCGGTGCGGTGCTCAATGTCTTCGACAACCACCTCGGGCTGGGCGGCGTCGAGACGCGCGAACAGATGGCCGGCGTGAAGGCCGAGGTCGTCCGCGCTGCGCGGCGTATGGCGGTGCTCAATGCCGACGATCCGTTGTGTCTGGCGATGCGTGCGCAAGTGATCGCCCCGGAGACTTGCCTGGTCAGCATGACGGCCGATACGCCCGATTTGCTTGCGCACCTTGAAGCGGGTGGTGTCGGCGCCTTTCTCGACGCGACGAGCGGCACGGCATGTCTGGTTCGGGGCGGTGAGCCTATATGCTCGGTGCCGGTCGAGGATATCCCCGCCACACTCGGCGGACGTTTTCCGCCCGCGATCGGGAACGCGCTGTTCGCAATGGCCATCGCGCACGGCATGGGCGTGGACGCGAGGACCATCGAAACGGCGATCCGGACTTTCGTGTCGGACGAACGCAGCAATCCGGACCGGATGAACTTCTACGAAGACTTGCCGCACAGGTTGCTGATGACGACGTGCGACGGACGGGAGGCAATGCGCGAACTGGCCCTGCTCGCAGGACGGATCGATGTGCCCGGACGCAAACTGCTGCTCGTGTATTCGATGGGTAATCGTGCCGATGCGTATATCCGCGGCATGAGTGGCGTGTGCGCCGGCGCTTTCGACGAGTACATCTGCACCGACGCGCCATCGTTGCGCGGTCGGGCGCCGATGGAGACAGCCCGGTTGCTCGCGCAGGGTCTGA
>DAOMNN010000205.1:0-2170 GCA_035443825.1 Rhodocyclaceae bacterium
GGCGACGGCAACATGCTCGAGCAGACCGAGAACCTGCCCATTCTCGCGTTCTCACTCGCGCCGGTGTGCAAGTACATCAAGGACTTCTTCGGCGACGACATCCACCCGGGCGACGTCATCTTCCACAACGACGTGTTCAGCCTCGGCAACCAGAACAACGACGTGGCCGTATTCAAGCCGGTGTTCTTCGAAGGCAAGCTGGTGGCGTGGACCGCGGTCAAGGGCCATCAGGCCGACATCGGCGGCAACGTGCGCGGCGGCTACAACCCTAACGCGGTCGAAGTCTGGCAGGAGGCGCTGCGCATCCCGCCGGTGAAGGTCGTCGAGAAGGGCAAGCTGAGGAAGGACGTGTGGGGCCTGATCTTCGCCAACATCCGCCTTGACATCGTGCAGCACGACATGAAGGCCGAGATGGGCGCTTGCACCGTCGGCGAGCGGCGCCTGCTCGAGCTGCTGAACAAGTACGGGCTCGAGAGCTACCAGGCGCACAAGCAGGCGCTGTTCGAGGCCACGCGCAAGATGATGGAAGCGGAGATCGCGAAGATCCCGAACGGCCGCTATTCGGGTGAAGGCTACGTCTATTACGACGGCCGCCACGAGGGCAGCAAGTTCACGATCCGGGTCGACATCGAGGTCCAGGACAAGTCGATCAAGTTCGACTATTCGCGCACCGACGCCCAGACCAACGGTTTCGTGAACGGTACCTTCACTTCGAGCGCGTCGGCGACGATCCTGACCCTGCTGCAGATGGTCAATCCGGACATTCCCCACAACGAAGGCATGGTGCAGCCGATCGAGATCGTCATTCCCGTGGGCACGATTCTCAACGCAGCGTATCCAAAGGCCACGACCTTCGGCAATCACCTGTGTCCGCCGAACGCCGACGCCATCCAGCGCGCACTCGCCCCGGTCATGCCGGACCGCGTCACCGCCGGCTGGAACAACCTGCTGTGCTCGCTGACCACCGGCACCGACCCGAAGAACAACGAGGCCTACGTGGACATCGGCTTCATGGGTCTGAAGGGCGGTTCGGGCGCCATGCTCGGGACCGACGGCTATGACCACATCGGCATGATCGACGCTTCTGGGGGCGTACTCGACCAGGACTACGAGATGTTCGAGCAGCAGACGCCGCATCGCCTGATCCGTCACGAGTTGCTCACCGATTCGGCCGGCGCGGGGCAGTGGCGCGGCGGTCTCGGGGTCGAGACGATCTTCGAGATCGGCTCGGAGGACACCCAGCTGGTGACCTTCGGCGACGGTGATTTCGAACCCGCCTTCGGCCTGTTCGGCGGGGGTGATGCCGGGCTCAACTTCATTCGCCTGAAGTTCCCTGACGGGCGCACCGTGGTGCCGCGCAACAAGGATCTCATCACCGGCGTTCCCAAGGGCACGATCTACCACCAGGTCGCGAGTGGCGGCGGTGGCTACGGCGACCCGAAGCGACGCAACCGCAAGGTGCTCGCCGAGGAGATCAGGAACGGCGTGATCTCCCCGGATGCGGCGCGGGAGTTGTACGGCTTCGATCCGGAAGAAGTGCAATGAATTTCGATCTCACCGAGGAGCAGCAGGCCATACGCGACACCTTCGCGCGATTCTGCGACGCGCGCATCGCGCCGCAGGCAGCTGCGCTCGACGAGGCGCGCGCATATCCGCTCGAGCTGTTTCGCGAACTCGCGGGGCTGGGTTTCTTCGGCATGCGCTACCCGGAGGACGTCGGCGGCAGCGGTCTGGGACTCACCGAATTCTGCCTCGCGCTCGCCGAGATCGCGCGCGGCTCGATGTCGCTCGCCGGTGCGGTCGCGATGCAGTCCCTGATGGGCAGCAAGTTCCTGCACATGCTGGGCAACGAGGACATCATCGAGCGCCTGTTCAAGCCGGCGCTCGCGGGCGAGAGGATCGGCGCGATCTGCATGACCGAACCGAACGCGGGGTCGGATCTGGACGGCATCGCGACGAGCGCGAGGAAGGTCGATGGCGGCTATCTGATCAACGGCCAGAAGACATGGATCACCTCCGCGCCGGTCGCCGACTTCTTTACCGTGTTCGCGCGTGCCGGCGAGGAGAAGAAGCTCACCATCTTCCTCGTCGAGAAGGAGTTCAAGGGACTGGTCATCGGGCGCGAGATCCACAAGATGGGGGTCTGGGCGCTGCCGACCTCCGAGGTCGC
>DAOMNN010000206.1:0-2128 GCA_035443825.1 Rhodocyclaceae bacterium
GTGAAGGACAAGTACATCGATATCTACGTCGACCTGTTCGACACCCGTGAGCTCGAGGGGATGATCGAGTTCTACGACTCTCCGATCGGCAGGAGCGTCGTCGACAAGACGCCCCGGCTCAACGAGCGCATGATGCAGCTGTCACAGGAGCAAGTCATGCAACTGCTGCCGCAGATCCAGGCGGACACACAGAGCTTCCTCGAAGAGCTGTCCGCAGAGTGAGCGCGCGGCGGTAAAGGGCTTCACCGCGCGTTTGCAGCCATGGTAGCGAGCGCCCGGGAGGACAAGGAATCGTGCGGACTCAAGAGCGCGACCTGAAATGGGCCAGGGAGCAATTCCCGCTGTTCGCCTTGCGCAGCGACAGGGAAGTCCGTCGCATCGTCAGCGAGGCACAGAAGCAGGTCGGGACCGCGCGGGCCGTGATCACCGTCGCGGGGTCCGTCGCCGGGTTCCTGCTGGCCAGCTGGATCAACGAGAACTGGTTTGCCGAGACGGTCCCGGAAGGTTGGAAGATCGCGTTCCTGGCCGTCGTCGCGGGCCTGCTCGGATTGGCCGGCGGCATTGCAGGCGAGCACTTGCTGCGCCGGCGGATAGAGATGATCGCCAACGGGCGTCCTGATGCCCCAGGCGGGAGCAGGGTTCACGGTTAAGGAGAGCATCATGCGCACAGCCCTTGTCGTCCTCGCCGTCGGCCTGTCACTGGCCGTTCCAGCCGCAAACGCCGAGTCAGGCGCCGACAGCTCCACGGAGCTCGTGCAGGCCGGCATCGCGGCCTACCGTGACGAAGGCGCCGCTGCCGCCATTCGTGCCTGGGTGAAAGGCGGCGCACTCGAAGGCGACACGAACGTACTGAGCCAGGCCAACATGCTGCGCCAGATCGAGGACTTCTATGGCGCCGTCAAGGACGGAGACATCGTCCGTGAGGTGACGATCTCGGCGCGTTCGAGGATCGTGTACTTCGCGATCAACTACGACAACGGTGTCTCGTTCGCGAGATTGCAGACCTACCGGCGCCATGACGGCGGCTGGGTCGCCACCAGCTTTTTCATTCACACCGAGGCCGCGCAGGTGTTTCCTGCGTCGATGCTGCACTAGTGACTGCACGTGACCGCATGACGGGCCGAGGCCCCTCAGTCCAGCGGGCTCCTCACGCCGCGGCCGCCGCGCTTGATGACATGCGTGTAGACCATCGTCGTCGACACGTCCGAATGGCCGAGCAACTCCTGCACGGTGCGGATGTCGTAGCCGGATTCCAGCAGGTGCGTGGCAAAGGAATGCCTGAAGGTGTGGCAGGAGGCCGGCTTGGCGATGCCGGCGGCACGCACGGCGCGCTTAACCGCCCGCTGCAACACGTCGGGCAGCAAGTGATAGCGGACCACACCGCCCGTGTAAGGGCTGCGACAATGATTTCTGGCCGGGAACACGAACTGCCACGGCCACTCGAACGGCGCGGCCGGATACTTGCGCTCGAGCGCCGGGGGCAGGGCCGCGCCCGGCCGATTCGCGGCCCGGTCCGCCTCGAACAGCGAGCGGACGCGCTTCAGTTGGCATTGCAGCGGCCCGACCACGGCATCAGGCAGCATAGTGCAGCGATCCTTTGCGCCCTTGCCGTCCCGCACCGTGACCTGCCGGTAGTCAAAATCCAGGTCCTTCACACGCAGGCGCAGGCATTCCGACACACGAAGCCCGGCGCCATAGAGCAGGCTCGCGGCCAGCCAGTGCGCCCCCTCCAGCTGCGCAAGCACCCTGCGCACCTCGTCGCGCGAGAGCACGACCGGTACCCGCAGCGGGCGCTTCGCGCGCACCAGTCCGTCGAGCCACGGCAGGTCGATCTCCAGCGCCTCACGGTAGAGAAACAGGATTGCCGACAGCGCCTGGTTCTGGGTAGACGCCGCGACCTTGCGCTCGGTAGCAAGGTGAGTAAGGAACCGCTCCACCTCGGGTCCGCCCATGTCGCGGGGATGGCGACCATTGTGGAAGCGGATGAAACGCCTGATCCAGCCCAGGTAAGAAGTCTCGGTGCGGTAGCTGTAGTGCTTGACGCGAATGCGGTCCCGCACGACGTCGAACAGCATCGCCCGCTGCATATCACGCTCCCGGGTTTCTGTGGCATATTCAATGCAAACCC
>DAOMNN010000207.1:0-2028 GCA_035443825.1 Rhodocyclaceae bacterium
CGTCGCCGGTGTTGCCGCCAGGGAACCAGTCGTGGCACGAAAGGCGGACCGACATCGGTTTGTCGGCCGGCCAGACGGCACGCATCGCCGCGAATACCTCGAGCGGATAGCGCGCGCGGCCCTCGATCGGGCCTCCGTATTCGTCCTCGCGACGGTTGGTCAGCGGCGACAGGAAGCTCGACATCAGGTAGCCGTGGGCACAGTGGAACTCGAGGATGTCGAAACCCGCCTCGGCGGCCATCGACGTAGCGCGGACAAAATCATCCTTCACCCGATCCATGTCGGCGCGCGTCATCTCGCGGGGTACCTGCGAGTGCGGCAGGTAGGGTAGCGGCGAGGCCGAGAGCAGCTCCCAGCCGCCTGCCTCGAGCGGTTCGTCCATGCCCTCCCAGGCCAGCTTCGTCGCACCCTTGCGTCCGGCGTGGCCAAGTTGCATGCCGATCTTCGCCAGTGAATTCGCGTGCACGAAATCGACGATGCGCCGCCATGCGTCGACATGTTCGGCTTTGTACATGCCGGCACAGCCCGGGGTGATTCGCGCATCGGGCGACACGCAACTCATCTCGGTATACAGCAGACCGGCCCCGCCAAGTGCACGGGAGCCGAAATGCACGAAATGGAAGTCGCCCGCCACACCGTCCTGTGCAGAGTACATCGCCATCGGCGATACGATCACGCGATTCGGCACGGTCATTCCGCGCAGGCTGAAGGGCGTGAACATCGGCGGTGGCGGATTCGCGTCCGGCGCAACCTGCACACCGGCACGCTGCGCGAACCAACGCTCGTAACCATCCAGCCAGCCCCGGTCGCGCAGGCGCAGGTTCTCGTGCGAGATACGCTGCGAACGGGTCAGCATGGAATACATGAATTGCTCCGGTTCGAGCGTATCGCAGTAGCGTTCGCCGCACACCTCGAACCATTCCATCGCATTCCACGCTGCATTCTGCAAGCGCAGGACGTCGATGTTGCGCACGGCCTGGTAGCGTTCGAGCACATCCGGGATGTGTTCCGGCGTATCGCCCTCCTCACCGAACAGGCGTGTAAGCTCGATCGCATCCTCCAGCGCGAGTTTGGTACCCGAGCCGATCGCGAAATGCGCCGTATGCACTGCGTCGCCCATCAACACGACGTGGCTGCGACCGTTGAAGTGATGCCATCGATCGCACTTGACACGCTGGAAGTTCAGCCATGCCGAGCCGCGCAAGTGACGCGCATTGCTCATCAGGCGATGCCCATCGAGATGGTGGGCGAAAAGCTGCTCGCAGAAAGCGATCGACTGATCGGTATCGAAGCGATCCAGGCCATGGGCCTTCCACACGTGCTCGGGGGTTTCGACGATGAAGGTCGTCGTGTTCTCGTCAAATTTGTAGATGTGCGCCTGAAACCAGCCGTGCTCGGTCTTCTCGAAGAAGAAGGTGAAGGCATCGAAGAGCTTGTTCGTGCCCAGCCAGATGTAGCGATTCGGACGGGTGACGATGTCCGGCTTGAACACGTCCTCGTAGCGGCCACGAATCCGCGAATTGATTCCGTCGGATGCGATGATCAGGTCGGCGTCCGGAAACTGCAGGTCGGACTCGACTTCCTGCTCGAACACCAGTTCCACTCCCAGTGCCTCGCAGCGAGCCTGCAGGATGTTGAGCATCTTCTTGCGCCCGATCCCGACGAAACCGTGGCCGCCGCTGCGGATAGTACTACCCTTGAACCGCAGCTCGATGTCGTCCCAGTGGTTGAAGGCAACTTCGATCGCCTCCGCAGTCTCGGCGTCCCACTCGCGCATGTTGTCCATCGTCGCGTCCGAGAACACCACCCCCCAACCGAAGGTATCGTACGGTTTGTTACGTTCGACGACGGTGATGCTGTGTGTCGGGTCGAGCTTCTTCATCAAAATCGCGAAATACAGTCCGGCCGGACCCCCGCCAATGCAGACGATACGCATGCCCCATCTCCTCCGGTTCGCCCCGGACGTCGACCATGGGGCGTTGGGCTAAATATTTCATACTTAAACTATCTAGTCAAGCGGCAGGGGTT
>DAOMNN010000208.1:0-2026 GCA_035443825.1 Rhodocyclaceae bacterium
CGACCGACGCCGCCTGCTCGCTCGCACCCTGACTCAAGGATTGTGCCGTCGCACTCACCTCCTCGGCCCCGCTGGCAAGGTTGTCGGACGTCGCCCTGACCTCTCCGATGATCTGGTAGAGCTTCGCGATGGTCGCCTGCATGGCGGCAAGCAACTGCCCGGTTTCGTCCTTGCTCTTTACCTCGATCTTCGTGGTCAGATCACCTTCGGCGAGCGCATTTGCCGCACACAGCACTTGCGAGATGGATCGCGTGACCTGGGTGGTGACCAGCCACAGCAGGGTCAGCGCCGTCGCGATGCTCACCAGGGCCAGACCGACATCGAACCACATGGCCATGCGTGCGGACGCCTCGCCAGTCGTGGCCGCTTCCTCCAGATCCGCGGCAAGGCGGTTCTCGACCTCCGCAAGACGTTCGATCTTGCCGGTCATGGCCCTGAACCAGACGTCGGGATTAACGCCCAGACTGGGTTCACCCGCACGGTCGATCGCAACTTGTTTCATCCGTCCAGCCTCGGCGACGACACTGTCGCGCATGCGCTCTTCGAAAAAGGCGAACTGTTCGGGATGGGCATAGACGCGGAACTGCGCAAGCCAGGTTTCGTGCGTTGCGGAATTGCCGATGAAGCGCGCGAACGCGCCGGGTGCGAAGCTGTCCGCGGCGAACGCCCCGGTGAGCAGCGCACGCTCGATCCCTGCATGCTCCTTGGCTTTCAGCAATCCGCTGTAGGCGCCCGCGAGACGCGCAATTCCGGTGTCCGTGCTGAGCGTGCTGAGGCGGTCCACCAAGCCGAGCAGGCCGGCGATGGTGCTCGAGTAGTACCCTACCGCCTCCGGCTGAGGCATGGACAAGGCACTGATCGCCTGGCGCTTGACGCCGAGGTCATCCAATTGCTTGCGGCTGTTGTTCAGATCCTCGACAAGCCCGCGATCGAATCGCGACACATCGAACTCGGCGAGAAAGGACCGCAACAGATTCAGGCGCCGTTCGGTCGCCTGGCGCTGCATGGGCAGTTCGGCGGCAAAGTTCGTGCCCCCGCTGCCGATGAAACCCGCAGTCATGCCGCGCTCGGCCTGAAGCTCATGTGCCACTCCTCCCAGGTGAACCGACAGCGAGGTCAGTTCCCCCAGGTCGTTCATCTCATCGGCGAATTGCCATTTGGCAGTCGCGCCGACCACGGCGAACCACAGGAGCGCCAGAATCGGCAAGCCGGCCATCAGCAACAGCTTGGCGCGAATGTTCAGATTGCGGATCAGATCCACGGTCGTACTCCTTTCATGAAAGGGTTCTTCAAACTTCCAGCTTCAATGCGCTTGTGCTCAGGCATCGGTTTCCTGCCCCAACTGGCCGATCAGCGTCAGATCCTCCGAGGAGAGCACGTTATCGACATTGAGAATGATCACGAACCTGTCCTGCACCTTGCCCATCCCCGCGATGAAATCGGTTCGGATGCGCGCCCCGAATGCGGGTGGAGGCTCGATTTCCGCGGGGGCGATCTCGAGCACCTCATTGACCGCATCAACCACCACCCCGATCACCTGCGTTTCGTCCTCGCCCTCAAGTTCGAGGATGACGATGCAGCTGCGCCGCGTGACGTCACTGCGTCGCCCGCCGAAACGGCGGGCCAGGTCGATGACCGGCACCACCGCGCCCCGCAGGTTGATCACGCCGCGGATGGAGTCCGGCATCATCGGCACGGTCGTGAGCTGCCCGTACTCGATGATCTCCTTGATGTGCAGGATGCCGATCGCGAAGACCTCCCCGCCGAGCATGAAGGTCAGGTACTGCTGCAGTTCTTCCGCGCCACCAGCCGACGCGACGCTGTCCTTCGCAACCATGGCGCGAGACTCGTTCTTGACCAGTGCTGTCATGGCATGCTCCTCAAAAACGGACGAATTCGGGGTGACCGGCCGGTTCAACGGACGACTGAACCGGACGCGCCTTGGCCGACCCACCGGCCGCCACCTTCTTGCTCGTCGAGGTTTTCGCAGCCTTGGTCGCCTTCGCGATGGAGGTAGCCCCGGCCG
>DAOMNN010000209.1:0-2017 GCA_035443825.1 Rhodocyclaceae bacterium
CAGGGATACCTGCAGATGCTTGGCCTGATGTCGGGCGCCGTGATGGTTCTCACGGACTCGGGCGGGATTCAGGAAGAGACTACGGCTTTGGGCGTACCGTGCCTGACCATCCGCGAGAACACCGAGCGGCCGATCACGGTCGAGCAGGGCACGAACACCCTTGTCGGAGTTGATCCCCGCACCCTGATCGAGGTTGCCGAGGGCATTCTGGCGAGTGGCGGAAAGCGCGGTCGCGTTCCGGAATGCTGGGACGGCAGGGCTGCGGAACGGATCGCGGCCCACCTCGCACGCTGGTTTGAAATGCACGAACAAGGTGCGGACGCATCATGACTGCCAGGATCACCAACGCGTTCACCATCGATGTCGAGGACTACTTTCAGGTCTCGGCCCTCGCGCCGCATTTCCCGCGTACGCAATGGGAGAGCGTGCCTTGCCGAGTCGAACGCAATGTCGACGTGATCCTCGGATTGCTCGACGAGGCCGATACGCATGCAACCTTTTTCACCCTCGGCTGGATCGCGGAGCGGTATCCGGAGCTGATTCGCCGCATAGTCGATGCAGGCCACGAGGTCGCCAGCCATGGCTATGGCCACGAGCGGGCAAGTGCGCAAAAGCGGGAGTCCTTTCTGGCCGACATCCGGCTCGCACGCATGGTCCTCGAGGATGTCGCGGGACAGGCGGTCGTCGGCTACCGGGCGCCCAGTTTCTCGATCGGAAAATCCAACCCGTGGGCGCACGAGTGCATTGCCGAGGCGGGCTATGCCTACAGTTCCAGCGTGTATCCGATCAAGCATGATCACTACGGGATGCCCGACGCGCCGCGGTTCCCCTATCGCCTCGACTGCGGTCTGGTCGAGGTTCCGGTGAGCACCGTCAGACTGATGGGGCGCAACTGGCCTGCGGGTGGAGGCGGTTTCTTTCGGCTCCTCCCCTATGCCGTTTCGCGCTGGCAGATCGAGCGGGTCAATCGCGAGGATGGTCGTCCGGCGATCTTCTACTTCCATCCGTGGGAGGTCGACCCCGAACAGCCACGCGTGCAGGAGGCGTCGGCCAAGACGCGTTTCCGTCATTACGTCAACCTCGAACGCACCGAAGGCCGGTTGCGTCGTCTCCTGCGTGATTTCTCCTGGGGCCGTGCGGACGAGATCTTTCGTGACGCCGCATGACGGGGCGGGGTTGAAGGCATGGATCGTCCCGCGCTCATCATAAGACAGCTCACCGCCGCGGACCGCGTGCGCTGGGATGCCTTCGTCGAGCAATGTCCCGAGGCGACCTTTTTTCATCTTTCCGCATGGCAAGACATCATCGAGGACGTCTTTCGTCACCGGACCTTCTTCCTTTTCGCCGAGCGCGCCGGGGAGGTGGTCGGGGTGCTGCCGCTGGCCCGGATCAAGAGCCGATTGTTCGGCCATTCGCTGGTTTCCCTGCCGTTCTGCGTCTATGGCGGAATTGCCGGCGATGCCGAAGCGGTGCCCGCGCTCGAAGCGGAAGCCGAAGCCATCGCGCGGCGCCTCGGCGTCGAGCATCTCGAGTATCGCAACGTGCATCCGCGCCATGCGGACTGGCCGCGCCAGGATCTCTACGTGGGCTTTCGCAAGGCGATTCTTCCGGATGTCGAGGCCAACATGGCTGCCATACCGCGCAAGCAGCGCGCGATGGTGCGCAAAGGGATCAAGAACGGACTGGTGAGCCGGATCGACGCAAGTGTGGATACCTTTTTTGCGCTCTATGCGGACAATGTCCTGCGCCACGGCACCCCGGCGTTGCCGCGGCGATTCTTCGAGCGCCTCCGACAGGTATTCGGTGAACGATGCGAGGTGCTCACGGTCACCGATGCAGCCGGCGCGCCGCTGTCCTCGGTGCTGAGCTTCTACTTCCGCGACGAGGTGCTGCCGTATTACGCGGGGGACGCGGTCGCCGCACGCGATCTGGCCGCCAACGACTTCAAGTACTGGGAGCTGATGCGTCGCGCGTGCGAACGCGGTATCGGGGTTTTCGATTACGGCCGCAGCAAGAT
>DAOMNN010000210.1:0-1971 GCA_035443825.1 Rhodocyclaceae bacterium
GGCCCATGTAGGTCGCCAGGGCCAGCATCTTCTGGTCGATCTCGGCACCGTCGGCATACCAGCGGATCAACCGCCTGACGGCAAAGGTGTGGCGCAAGTCGTGCAAGCGGGGCGCCTCGTGTCCGCCACGATTGATCCAGCCGAGGCTGTCGCGCAGGCCCGTAAAGACGCGATGTGCCTGTCGATCGCCGAGCGGCAGCCCCAGTCGGCGGCCGCGACTGCTGATCAGGAACGGCATGCCGGCCGTCGTCGGAAGATGCCTCTCGCGCTGTCTTCGGTAGCAAGCCAGCGCCTTGACCGTGCTCGGATGGATCGGCACTTGCCGGGACTTGGCGAACTTGGTCTGCCGGATCGTCAGCATCCCGCGCTTGAGGTCGACATCCGCATCGCGCAGGTGAATGGCTTCGGAAACGCGCAGTCCGGTCGAAGCCATCAGACCGAACAGGGTTTCGTAGGTGAAGGGCCGAATGCTGCCAGTGGGGCCGAGTGTGCGTGCTGCCGCGAGCAACTCGACGATCTCGTCGTCATGGTAGATGTGGGGTGCAACGCGGCCGGGTTCCGGACCGAAGAGCGATGCCTCGGGCACCTCGGTATCCGGCTCGAACTGCTGCAGGTAACAGATGAAGTGCCGCAGTCGTCCCCAACTGCGCGCCCAGGTGCCTGCATCGCCATTGCCATCCTTGGCGGTACGCACCCATTCGGCCATGAGTTCGGCCGTCAGCGGACCACGATGGCGTTTGGCCGCCACGAAGCGGGCAAACCTGGAGAGGAAGGCGTCACCGGAGCGCAGACGGAAACCCTGACGACGGCGCTCGGCCAGATAGTCGTCGATTCTGGCCTGCAGGCTTCGGCGTCGGCTCATGATTCACTCCCCGGCCAGGGCAGCGCAACGTCGGCGAGATTTGGCGTGTCGAGCTTCGCGTAGATCCGGGAGGTTTCCAGAGACCGGTGCCGCAAGACATCAGCAACTTCCTTGAGTGAGCCGCCGTTCTCGACGAGGCGACACGCCAGCGTATGCCGCAGGACGTGCGATCCTGTACCAGGCAAGCCGGCCCGTTGGCACGCCCGGCGGATCACGTTCTGAATCGCATAGGTTGTGACTGGAACGTCACGCGAGTCGCGGCGGCAAAGGAAGATTGCCCGGCTTGGGGCTGCCGGGCGCTCATGCTGCAAATAGTCCGCCAAGGCTTGCCCGGTGGTCATCGGCAGCGGCAGGACGTCCCGCCGTCGCGACTTCGTCCCCTTCAGCGTGACCGTGCCTTCTCGCCAGTCGATGTCGTCGATCGACAGGTTCGCGATCTCGCCAGCGCGTAGCCCCATGTCCAGTGCGCAGCGGACGATGGCATAACCTCGCCGGGGCTTGCGTCCATAAGGGAGTGCGGCGAGCAGCCGTTGAACTTCGTCCGGCTTGAGGGCGCGGGGCAGCACTGCAAGGTTCCACTGCACCGGTGAGGAGATGACTGCGCTCAGACCGGCAACCGAGTCGCCGCAGATCGTCCGATAGCGGAGGTAACTTCGCAAGGCGGTTGCGACTTGCGCAGCGGCAGAATGCGAGGGGCTGTCTCCCAGTTGCCGAGCGATGAAGCGCCGAACATCGGCTGCGTGCAGCCTGGCCATGTCGATGACGCCGCCGGCAAACTTCTTCTGCAACAACAGACCAACGATGCGGCAATGGTTGCGGCGTGTGCTTGCCGCAAGGCCACGGACGTCATGCAGGTGGTCGTCGTACCGCCGCAGTTCGTCGGCGATGGCATCGGAGAGGGCTGCGCTTGGGCACGCAGGTTGCGTGCGCCGGGATTGGGCGGATGGGTTCATGAGCGTCTCCTGGAGTAGAAACTCCACTTCAGGAGAGCGCTGAAATTATGTCGAGCTCAGACTCCTATCCCGGCAAGCAAAAGCTCGAGCACACTGGGATCTACGGCTTGCTACCTCGGACGCTCAACATAATCGAGGCATCTACATAATCGGCCT
>DAOMNN010000211.1:0-1933 GCA_035443825.1 Rhodocyclaceae bacterium
GCTGAAAACGGACTCTACTAACTTTAGGCTGGTACTGAAAATGGGGAGCAGGTCACCAATACCGAAACTTGCGCTTGCCCCGTGCTCAGAATCTGCCGCTTACCGCATATCGGACGAGCGCGCTTTGTACGACCGGTAGATGCGCGGTCAGGTTCATTCCCGTGTTGCGCAGAATCGACACCAGCGGGTTGCGGTTGCAGAACAGCCGATTCAGTGCATGGGTGGCATACTGAAGCAGCATCGGTTCTTCGGCACGTTCGCGTGCGTACGCGCGCAGCACCGCGATATCGCCCGGATCCCGCCATTCGGGCAAGGTCTCGAGACGTCCGGCCAGCGCTCGCGCATCCTGAAAACCGAGATTGATGCCGTGCCCCGAAAGCGGGTGAATGGTATGCGCGGCGTCACCTATCAAGGCAAGTCGGGGGCGAACCGTTTCATCGACCCGCATCAGACGCAACGGAAATCCGGCCGCTGGCGACTCCAGCTCAAGCTCTCCAAGCAGAGCCGAACCCGCTTCTGCGACGGTGCGTGAAAGGCTGTCCGGATCGAGCGCGAGAAGCTGCCGTGCGTAATCCTCGGGGGCTGACCACACGATCGAGATCCGGTCTCCGGGCAACGGAAGCCAGGCAAGTATGCCATCCTCGCGAAACCACTGATACGCGATGTCACGGTGCGGCCTGCAACACCGAAAGTTCGCCACGACCCCGATCTCGTCGTACGCGGACACCCGTGCCCGGATTCCCGCCTGTTCCCGCACCCACGATTTCGCACCATCCGCCGCGACGACAAGTCTGGTTCTCAGGACAAGTCCGTCACCAAGCGTCAGCGTCGCACCATTGTGCCCCAACTCCATGGCCAAAGCCTTCGCCGGACAGAAGAGGCGGACGTTGTGCTGCCGCTTGAGGCTTTCCCACAATTCACGCTGAATCAGGCTCGATTCGACATTCCAGGCGAGTTCGCCGAGACCGGACTCGTACGCGGAGAAGCGCAGCGCACCGCCCGCATCCCCGAATACGGCCATCTCTGTCACGGGGTTCAGGCGATCGGCATCGAGGTGTTGCCAGATACCCGCATCGGCAAGGAACTGGCGATTGGCCGGACTGATCGCATAGATCCTGTTGTCCCAGCCCTCCGGCTGATGGGGCTCATGCGCCTCGACCACCGCAACGCGCAGCGCCGTTCGGCGCAGGGCGACAGCAAGGCTCGCACCTGCCAACCCGCCACCCACTACCACAACGTCGAAATCCATAGCCTGAAAAGTCCGAAATTAGATTTTTGATTGTGCTCCACGACCCTCGTCAGGTCACCCGAGGCGCAGTCAGCAAAGCCCGCCGTCTCTTCGGCCGGGAGGGAGGCGACTTCGAAACGAATACCACGGCGAGGCATACATCGAAGCCCTAACCCAAAAGCACGAGCGACCAGACAAGTGCGACGTTAACGAGGCTGATCATCACCGCAGCACTGCCGATATCCTTCGCCCGCTTGGCCAGATGATGCTCTTCCAGCGAGACGCGGTCGACTGTCGCTTCGATCGCAGAATTGATCAATTCAACGACCAGCACGAGCAAAACACTCGCAACCATGAGCGCCTTGCCGATTCCGGACCCACCAATCACCAGCGCGACCGGAACTAGAACCAGAGCGAGTATCGACTCCTGTCGAAACGCGTCCTCGTGCACAAAGGCGGCCCGCAAGCCTGCCATCGAGTAGTGAAAGGCGTTCCAGACCCGCCTCACGCCGGACTTTCCTTTATGGGGACTTTCCATGACTGTCAGGTCCTACCGGTCGAATCGCCGTGATGATGCCATGAAGCGGCCCGCGCCGTGCCGTAGACGCACACACGCCGCCTGATGTTGGTCGAGGCGGCGTGTATGTTGAATGGGGTTAGTCTGACGATGACCTACTTTCACACAGGTAATCTGCACTATCATCG
>DAOMNN010000212.1:0-1917 GCA_035443825.1 Rhodocyclaceae bacterium
ATGATCGCGAACTACGGATACAAGGACGGTTCCGGCGAGTATTACATCAGCATCGATACCGACAAGTGCATCGATTGCGCGGCCGATCGTGCCTGCCTGACGGCGTGCCCGAAGGAGATGTTCGAAATCATCACCGACGACTACGACGATGAAGTGGCGTGGGTGAAGAAGGCATTCACGCGCACGCTCGCCTTCGACTGCTCCGAGTGCAAGCCGGCCGGTGGTTACACCAGCCTGCCCTGTACCACCGCGTGCACGCCCGGCGCGATCAAGCATTCGTGGTGAGGAGGACGACATGGGCTGGGCGGCAATGACGGAGGGCTTCGCGATGACCAACGTAAGAAAGACGATCCCGATCAAGCAGGCATCGGTGAGTCACGAGGAACAGGTCGACGGCCGTCTGCTGGCCGAAGGCTGGCGGCGCCAGACGACGATCGGCGAGCCGCGTCTGTCGGAGATCGTGGAGAACTACAAGGCCATGGGCTACGAGGTGCATGTCGAATCGTGGCAGACCGAAGGCGATGGCTGCACCACATGCCTGGACGAAGACCAGGCAAGCGGCAAGGTGCTGGGCACGGTGTATACCCGCAAGTCGGCCGGCGCCCCGCAGGAAGACGAGTTGTTCTGAGCGGCGCGACCGCCGGGCAACCGCGCGGGCGCACCAGAAGAGATCATTAGGAGGAAAGAAAATGCCGGCAGAAAAGCGTGTCATGCGCGTCCTGAAAGCGGACGACCTGGGTGCCATCGTGGCGATCGACGAGGCGGCCTCGAAGCAGAACCGTCGTGAATACTACGAGCGCAAGATCGAAGCGATCGTGAACCCCAAGCACAACATCAACTCGTCCCTGGTATGCGAGATCGACGGCAAGGTGGTCGGCTTCATCATGGGTGACGTGTATTTTGGCGAGTTCGGCATCCCCGAGACGAATGCGACCATCGACACGCTCGGTGTCGACCCGGCATTCCAGAACCACGGAGTGGCGAGCGAACTGCTCGACCAGTTCATGATGAACATGAAGGCCGCCGGGGTGAACAAGGTGTACACGTTGGTCAACTGGGACGATTTCTCGCTGGAGAAATTCTTCTCGCGCCACCGTTTCGAGCCCTCGAAGCGCATCAACCTCGAGTACACGGTCGTCTGAGCGGCCGTGGCGGCGGGCGGAGAAGGCGCCATGTGGATCGACTGCCATTGTCATACCAAGTACTCCTATGACAACTGGCTCGAACCGGTGGACCTGGTGCGCCGCGCCAGGGCGCTGGGCCTGGATGGGGTCGTGATCACCGAGCATTACTCCTACGAGGCCTCGCGGCCCGTCGAACAGGTCGGGCGTGACGAGGGTCTGCTGGTGCTGCGCGGGGTCGAGATCGCCACCGACCGGGGCCACATGCTCGCCTATGGCGTCGAGGACGATGGCTGGAACATCTGGGGACGTGACAATTACCTGCCGCTCCCGGCGGTGATCGACCGCATCACCGAGCTGGGCGGCATCTGCGTGCCCGCTCATCCGTTTCGCGAGGTTGGGGTCGCCAGCATGCTCGAGGGGTTGCTCGAGGTCACCGGCATCGTGGCGGTCGAGACCCACAACGGCGGAAATCTGGAAAGCGACAACGTGCTGGCGCTCGACGCCGCGCGTCACATGGCGCTGCCGACGCTGGGCGGCAGCGACTGCCACAAGACCGAGGCGGTTGGCCGCTGCGCGACCCGTTTCTCGCAGCCGGTCACCGACATGGCGAGCTTCATCGCCGCGGTGCGGGCAGGCGCGTGCGAAGGTGCCTACTACCCGGGCTACCCTGGCTCGGCTCAGGCGGCATAGGCGATGGGCACGATGATTCGCGAAAGTGGCATGCGTAGGGCGGATGACCCGAAGGTGCTATCCGCCGCATGCGGGGCCGGCACCGATGTGTGGCGGAAGGCGC
>DAOMNN010000213.1:0-1898 GCA_035443825.1 Rhodocyclaceae bacterium
GTGGGCAAGACCGTGCTTCTGACCGAGATGATTCACAACATGGTCGGCCATCACAAGGGGGTGAGCATCTTCTGCGGCATCGGCGAACGCTGCCGCGAAGGTGAGGAGCTTTACCGCGAGATGACCGAGGCCGGTGTGCTGCCCAACATGGTAATGGTGTTCGGCCAGATGAACGAGCCGCCGGGAGCGCGCTTCCGCGTGGGTCAGGCGGCCCTGACGATGGCCGAGTATTTCCGCGACGACGCGCACCAGGACGTGCTGTTGCTGATCGACAACATCTTCCGCTTCATCCAGGCCGGTTCCGAAGTCTCCGGCCTGATGGGGCAGATGCCGTCAAGGCTGGGCTATCAGCCGACCATGAGCACCGAACTGGCGGGGCTGGAAGAGCGTATCGCGAGTACCGCCAGCGGCGCCATCACCTCGATCCAGGCGGTGTATGTGCCGGCCGATGACTTTACCGACCCGGCGGCAGTGCATACCTTCTCGCACCTTTCGGCATCGATCGTGTTGTCGCGCAAGCGCGCGAGTGAAGGTTTGTACCCGGCCATCGACCCGCTGCAATCGAACTCCAGAATGGCCACGCCCGGCGTTGTGGGTGAGCGCCATTACCGACTGGCGCAGGATGTCCGCCGCACGCTTGCGCAGTACGCGGAGTTGAAGGACATCATTGCCATGCTCGGCCTCGAGCAACTCTCCCCCGAGGACCGCAATGTGGTCGGTCGCGCGCGCCGGCTGGAGCGATTCATGACTCAGCCGTTTTTCACCACCGAGCAGTTCACCGGCCTCGAGGGCCAGTTCGTCAGCCTCGAGGATGCGCTCGACGGCTGCGAGCGCATCCTGCACGACGAGTTCAAGGACACGCCGGAACGGGCCCTGTACATGATCGGGACGATCGATCAGGTCAAGGGAACGACAAGAGCCTCACCCATGCCCAAACCCGAAGAGGAGGTCGAGCGTGCCGACCAACAGCATGACGCTTAAGGTTCTGCTTCCCTTCCGGACCTTCGCCGAAAAGACCGGCGTGATGCGGATCGTGGCGGAGACGCGTGCGGGCTCGTTCGGCCTGCTGCCACGCCGGCGCGACTGTGTCGCTGCGTTGCCGCCCGGCATCCTGACCTTCGAGACCCAAGCAGAAGGCGAGGTCTACCTGGCCGTCGATCAGGGCGTGCTGGTGAAGGCCGGACCCGAGGTACGGGTGTCGGTGCGGCGGGCGATTGCCGGTACGGACCTCGGCCAGTTGCGCGATGCCGTCGAGCGGGCATTTCTCACCCTCGACGAGCATGAGCGGAGCGCACGCCTGGCGATGGCCAAACTGGAAAGTGGATTCCTGCGTCGCTTTGCGAGCTTTCGCGATGAATGACGAACACCAACCGCGCAAATTTGACGCCACGCCGCTCCCTTCACTGGCCGGCCAGATCGGCACCAAGGCAGAGCGAAAACTCAGGGCGCAACGCCACGTCACGCGCACCGTCTGGTTCGGTCTCGGGATGATGGGGCTGGTCGGCTGGTCGGTTGCCGTGCCGACGCTGCTGGGCGCTGCACTGGGGGTGTGGCTGGACAAGCACTATCCCGCATCGCACTCATGGACACTCACGCTGCTCTTCGTCGGCCTCGTCATCGGCTGTCTCAACGCATGGCACTGGGTGAGCCGCGAAGACAAGGAGATACGCGCGGAGCAGGAGGGCGACGATGAATGAGAGCGCGGGCCTGTTGACGGCACTGGCAGCCGGCGTGCTGCTCGGTGCGTTCTTCTTTGGCGGCCTGCTGTGGACGGTACGCAAGTGCCTGTCGTCCCGACAGCCGGCACTGTGGGTTCTGGGCAGCCTGCTGCTGCGCACGGGCGTCGTCCTGGCGGGCTTCTACTACGTTTCCGCCGGTCACTGGGAGCGGATGCTGCT
>DAOMNN010000214.1:0-1800 GCA_035443825.1 Rhodocyclaceae bacterium
CGTGCCCTCGCAAACGAGCCGGTAGGCAGTATCGGCCTTGATGCGGTCGTCGGCGGCGACGATGCGTGGCGGGGGCGCCATCGCACGCTCCGAATGCCATCGGGCCCGGAAGGATTGGCCGTGCTCGGTCCACTCGACGACAGGGAAGGGGGGCATGCGTTGAGCTTCGTGGGGAAGTCGGAAGGTCGCGATAGGGAACAGCGTCTTCTATCGCGTCGGGGGATCGAATGGGAGTCGTGGCGGCTGTCGGATCTGCACGCTCTGGTGGCAACCGTAGTTGCGGCCATCGGGCAGCAGGCACAAGTCGTCGAAGAAGTCCTCCGGGAGCGGCGCGTACTGCGGAACGCGCTTGGTTTCGTCCTGGAGGTCAAGATACCCCATGTAGCAGTTCTCGCGATAGCGCATCAGACGCCAAGGCGACGCGTACCATTGCTCGAAGGCGGCCTTCATCGCTTGCGATTCGTCGCCGCTGGCCAGAAATTCGCGCTCAAGTGCACGTGCGATGTCGGTGTAGAGTTCCCAGTCGAGCAACGCGAACCATGGTCCGGGCGTGCCGCGCTGCTTCACCCGCCACGCGTGAAGTGCGGTGATCGCCTGGGCGTCGGCTTCGACGGCGTAGGTCAGCCGTACCATCTCCTTCACGTCGTAGTCGAGCGTCACGCGATAGCCACGGGTCACCGTGTCGATATGTCGCAGCTCGTGGACAAGCACGATCAGCTTGTGTGCCGGGGACAAGGCCTCCCCAAGGGCAATCGTGTTGTACTGGTAATCGTAGTAGCCGCATGACAGGTCGGCCCGCTCGTCGATGCAGACCACCGTTCCCGCCCTGCGCGCGGCGTCGAGGAGGTAGCCACCCAGTTGCGGCGCCTGGCCCAGCTGTTCGATCGTCTCGGCGATTGCGCGCGTGGCCGCATTGTCGCGCATCCCGCCGCCGGGCAGGAGGCAGCGTTGACGGTATTCGGGGTGCCAGTCGGCCAGGTCGACGGGACGACCGTCGAGATCGGCGTGCACATAGGCTATTTGTCCGGCGCTCGGGGCCGGATCGACGGCGAGCAGGACCACCACAAGCGCGATCGTTAGACGTCGGCTGCCGTTGCGCATGTGGCTTAGCCTCCTTGAAGCACGGTGCGGTTTCTGCCGGCGCCCTTGGCCTCGTAAAGCCATTGATCCAGCAGCACAACTCCCCTCGCCGGAAATACGGCACTGACGTCGGGCGCGATTTCGAACCGCGCGGAGAACCGCCAGTCGAGGTAGTAGCCGGCGATGAGGATCAGCGAGCGCACGGCAGGGACCATCAGCATCGCTTGTTGTGTCCCGCCGCCTGAAGGGGCCGGGGATCGGCTGCCTGACGGGCAGTATCGCCAAGCATCTCAGCGCAGTCAAACGCAGGTTTAGGCTGCCAGTATGGGAATGCAATGCACATTGCATGGGTGGGATAGGGCTGCCAAGTTGGAAAGCGTCAAACTAATGGAGTGACGTAAATCCGACGCAGGCAACCATATCGCTTCCGACAACGATGGATTAGCGGTTCGCTGTCGAGCTCGCAGTACCGTCCGCTCTTGCGAGTCCATCCTGGGCGACAAGCGCCTCGACGCGAGCGCGAATGCGGTCAAAGCATCGATATGCATGCGATCTGCACGGTTGCCGGCGGGGGTCTATCCTGAGAATGTCGCGCACCGATCCAATCCTTCAGTGGAGCATGCGGCATGGCGGCAGATGGCGTATTCATCAGCTATCGGCGTGAAGAGTCGGCCGGCTTCGCCGGGCGCGTCTATGATCGTCTGGTCGCCGCCTTCGGTC
>DAOMNN010000215.1:0-1788 GCA_035443825.1 Rhodocyclaceae bacterium
TCATTCCCAAGTCGAGGCGAGACCGGGCGCTCCCTGGATGGTGTCCGGGGGTGTCCGGCTCAAGGCGTACCGAAGGCGAACTGGAAGACCTCTTCGCTGAGGTCGCGCCGAAAGACGATGTGCCTTGGCGGCTGAATATGCAGGGTCCAGCTTTGCTGCACGTCGCGGAAGGGCTTGTTGGCACGCCGGAAGACTTCCGGCGTCAGAAGCGCAAGGCACAGACCGGGCGGATGCCGCACCGACGCGTAGCGGATTGCTTCGGTGCCCGCTTGCCGGGCCTTCTCGGCCAATGCCTGGGTGTCCGTGTAGTCTGTCGGATGGGTCCAGATCGCGCGGTGTGCGCGAAGCGGCTCCAAGGTGAGATCGACGAGCTGCCTTGCCGCGATCCGGAACTGGAACAGGGTGACGGGGATCGACTTCGGCCGATCTCTCAATGCGTCGCTGTCGAGCCAGAAACGTAGCCGCCAGTAGCCAGCTTCGGCGCACGCGGTCTCCCGATCCTCTGCGCCGTAGAAGACCCCGGGATCGCTCCGGCCCCGAAAGCGCGAACCACCCGGCGACGGGGCATAACGAAACGGCGTGATGAGAAGCCAGTACAGGCCTTGCGTGTCGGGCGGGAGTGGCGGCTTGGACGCTTCGAGGATGTCTTCGAGCACGCCTTGCGCGCGCGCATCGCCGCCGACGATCCCCATCGTCGCGATCTTGTGCTGAGCTTCGACCATCCGCCAGCCGTCGCCGCCCCATGGCGCGCTCTCAGACGCGAGATCGATGTGCGTCCAGGTATTCGCCGACACGAAGCAATCCATCCACGCGCGAGAGCAGATTGATCGGCGCATCGCCGGCAAAGGCACGGTTCGGCGCGCGCAGCCACTCCCTTGCCAGCGCCTCGTCGCCGCCGACCAGCGCGAAGAGCGACCGATAGACGCGCACCAGATGGGCTGCGAGTTCCCATTCCTTGTGCGTGTCCTTGAGCCAGTAGGCCCCGCTCAGCAACCGTGAGGCCGTGGGCTGGCTCACGCCCACGATCCGGCCGATCAGGGAGGGGCCGATCTGCAGGCGGCGGGCGACCTCGGCGACGGCACGCGTAAGGACCGTCGCGCGGTCGACCGCAATGCCGGTCCGGTGGGCACGCATCGAATTCTCCTGGTGCTTATCGTGTAGCATATATTCTATAGAATGCATCGTTCCGCCGCAAGCCCTGGCTTTGTCCCGGGATTTCGTGGCATCCGGAATCAGTAATCTTGGACACGTGACGTTGCCGCGGGTCGAAGTCGGTAGGGCCTGTTCAACGTTGAAACGCACTACGGCGTCGATCGCATTTCCATGGGCCGGTACGGGCGTGTAGTGATCGACAGGGAGAAGTTCGACGCGAGGATGTGGCAGACGAAGGAGATCGAATTCTGACTAGTGGCGATGTGTTCCGAGAGCGTATCGCTTTCGCTCGGCAGGTTGCGTGCCGATCATGCCCGGCAGCGCGCCTCGGCACCGCCGAATCCGGTGGACCCGGACGTAGGCATTCCCGCATAGTGCAGACTGTGAGCAAGCGTTCGGGCGCCCGCGTCCTGACCGAATATGCCCGGTTCGTGCTGGAGCCTGTCGATGTCGAAATCACGCAGACCCGTCATCATTGCCGCCATCGCGTTCGGCGCGCTCCTGGTGTGCCTCGCGGTCGCCTTGATCGTTCTGTTGGATGCCGATACCTACAAGCACAGGCTGGAAGCTGCGGTCTCCGACGCGCTGGAGATGGAGGTGCGCCTGGGTCGGGTCGGGGTTCGCTTCTCACCGGGA
>DAOMNN010000216.1:0-1772 GCA_035443825.1 Rhodocyclaceae bacterium
AAGCCCGCCGGCTGAGTCCGCAGGAAGTCGATCCGATCGACGAGGAAGCGCAGGCGCCCGTGCCGGCAACGCCCCCGGCCAAGCCGAAGGCGAAGCCGCGCAGTCCGCGCGATCCCCTGGTCGATACCACGCCGTTCGGCAGCGAACCGGCTCCCGTGTCCGCTGCGGCCTCGGCCGAGGCAGACGACGCGGCGCTGTTCGGTGCCTTGTGGCCCCTGGGCGAGACCGTGAAGCTCGATGCGACCGTGGATCGTCGTGTGCTGCGTCAGCAGCGCGACCGTCTCGACAAGCTGGGCTACGAGTTCGCTCCGTTGTCCCAGGACTGGCACCTCAAAGCTGCCTGATCCATCCGCCGCCTTGCGCGGCATTCCGCCACCCGCCGGGGTTCTCCCCCGACGGGGAGGGCTCCGGCCATTTCTTCAAGGAGACCCTCATGGGCTGGACCTTCGTTCGTCAGACGCGCGATCAGTTGATCCGCGAGCTGCTCGCTCCGCAGGCGTCCGAACGCGCTTGCTGCGAAGTCATCGACCACACGCTGGACGGCGACGTTCTGTGGACCGTGGTTCGCGTCACCGCCAGGCAGGCGGGCGTCATGGGCCTCGCGGCCGGTGAGTCCGTCTGCTACATCGGCTGCCATCTGCTGGAAAGCTCGGGCGGCGATTGGGGCTACAAGTCCCTCGATGAGTCCGTGCATCCGTACTACTACTCGTGCCCGCTGCGCTATCTCGACATGGCGCCGGTGCAAAGCTCCGAGTGGCGCGAGCGGGTTCACCGCTTCCACGCGGGACGCGCTGTCTAGCGGCACGCATCTTCCTTCACCCAACCGGGGCGAGCACGGCCCCGCGGGCTGTGGTTGCTCCTTCTTTTCCAAGAGGACATCACCATGCCTGCACCTTCTTCCGCGAAACCGCTGTACCGCATCGACGAATGCCCCGACCTCATGGCCGACGGTTGCGTCGGTGACGAGCAGGGCAATCTCGTCTTTCTCTCGATCTGGGCGCGCGACACCGCCGTTCAGGAGTTCCTCGCCCGCCTGACCCTCGGCCGGGATGAACAGGGGCTGGACCAGTTCCACGTCATCACCGAGCAGGGCGCATCCATCCCGGTCTTCGTCGGCAACGTCGAGAACCTGGAAAAGCGCATCACCCGCGCCTATCGGCGAACGCTGTTCGGTTCGCTGACGAATGTGTGGCTGTTCGATCGTCGCTGCGTGAAGCCAGACAAGGCCAACGCCAGCGCGCTGGCGCTTCTGCCCAGGGATTCCGCTCACCGGCTCGACCGGCTGTGGACGCTGGTGCAGGACACCTGCCCGCTGCCACTGCTCGACCACTGGCGCGACACCGTGCTGGAGCTGTTGCAGACACGGCGGATGCTGACCGGTCTTCCCTTGGCCCTCGGGCCGCTGGAAGGCCATCGGCTGGCCCTCGATGTCCCGGCGCTGACGAAGGCGTTGGGCGAGCTGATCCGCAACGGCACCCTCGGCGCCACGCAGTACGAACTGGCCGCGAACGCACCGCTTCGGCGTGTGGCGTGAGCCATCCCACGGGCATGCGCGCCGCGCGTGCCCGCCTTCCCTCATCCATCATCAGGAGAAATCCATGGCACTCATGTTTCCGCGCCTGGCGCGCAATTTCATCCGTAACGGCTACTTCCCCACCGACGAGCCGACGCTGGAGCGGGCCTTGTCCGCACTGGCGCCGTCTCCCGGCGCCATGTCCATCCTCGATCCCTGCGCCGGCGAAGGCGTGGCGATCGCCGAAGCCGCCCACGCC
>DAOMNN010000217.1:0-1767 GCA_035443825.1 Rhodocyclaceae bacterium
GTGCTGGGGGTCAGACCCCAATTCCGGACTAATTCCACATGAATTACCAGCAATGTAAAAAATACCGACAACGCTCGAAAGGCGACGGAGAAATGGGCCAGTGTCATGCGCATGGAATCTGGCGAGGGGCACGACTCGGCTTTTCGCCGTGCGTTGCCTGGCGTCGATCAACGGCTGGGTGCGAACTTCTTCACGCTGGCGAGCAAAGTCTTCGGCCCGTTCGTGCGCAGATTGCTTGACGAGGGGGCGTCAGGGCGCTAGGTACGGGCGATTCGTTCCTCGGCGTCGGATTCCTGCCAATGCATTGTCGTGCGGATTTACAGTCGCGCTCCAGAATGGTGCGCGTGATAGGTAAGATACTGAAAAATATATAAAAATAGTCATGGCATGAAGTGTGCTTAAGATGATCGCGAACGACAACAACTCTCCGGAGCGATCATGAAAACCCACTTGCCGATCAACACCTTCCGCCCGCTGGCGGCAGCCCTTGCCTTCGGCGCCGGCCTTGTGGCGCTGCCTGCGCATGCACTCGTGGTGACGAGCGGAACGCTTGATTTTTCCGGCAGCGCCTCGGTCACAGACCAGGAAGGCGGTGGTAGTACGACGAACAACGGCGCGTTGCTCGACACCGCCGCGCTGACGCGGTTCGATGCCAGCACGGGCGTGCTGATGGGGGCGACCCTGGTTGTCGACTCGAAGCGCAAGCAACTGACATCCACCACGTCGACGGATGGAGCGAATACCGGACCGAACCAGAGTGGAACAACGACCGGCTCCGGCAGTAGCAGCGCGCAGGTGAGTGCGCCGGGCGTTTCGCAGAATTTTGGAACGATCGCGCAAGGAGACGACTGCACCGCCAACCGTCGCGGTGCCTGCGACGACGGTGCGACCAAGTCGATCCATAACGATCCCTTGGTGAATGCGGCGGTCGCCGCGTCCGCCCTCGATGCCTATGTCGGAGTCGGGAGCGCGCTCGTGTCCTTCACCGCGCCGACCCTGTCCGCGGCCCAGGACCTTGGGCTGTTCACCGGTACCGAATCGACGACCTACACGCTCAAATGGAGCGGAACGGTCGGCCTGGACTACGAGTACCTGCTGCATGCCGCACCCAGCTTCACGGCCGGCGGCCTGTCGCTCGATCTCGACTTCGGCAGCTTCTACGTGGGTGAGACCGCCGAGCTCGGCTTCGGCCTGGCGAATGCTGGCGGCGCCCGCGTCGGGCTCGATCTCGATGGCGTTACGGGTAGCGGCGACACCGACCGCTTCGGCACCGACCTGGATCTCTTTGTCAACCTGCTTGCCGGCGCAAGCCTGAGCTACACAGCTTGGCTCGACACCAGCGCGGCCGGCGTGTTTAGTGCAAGCTACTTGCTCGACCTGTCGGACGAAAACGTCGGTGCGGCCTCGAGTCGCTTCAACTACCAGTTGCGCCTGAACCTCAGCGGTACGGTGCTTGAACAGCCCTTGGTCGAAAACACCCCCGACTCGGGCGGTCGCAATGCCGTGCCCGAGCCGGGTTCGCTCGCCCTGCTTGGCCTGGGTGTGTTCGGACTGGCCGCGCTGCGCCGTCGCACCTGATCGCGCCATCCCTCATCGGGGCCGCCGTCCTCGTGGGTCGGCGGCCCCGTCTTCTTGCGCTGCCGACCTCCGGTGCACTTATGTTGCCGGGCTCGGGCTCGGGCTGGGGCTGGGGCCATCCGCTAGAATCGCCCCCATGCCGCTCACCCTCGCCGCCCCCGTCCATAGCGAGCTGATCATCAAGAAGAG
>DAOMNN010000218.1:0-1744 GCA_035443825.1 Rhodocyclaceae bacterium
CGGAACGGACTCAGTCGATGTGAACCGCCGTGCCGCAAACCGTGACCATGAGCATGCCGTTCTTCTCGCCGAGCACCTCGTAATCGATGTCCACGCCCACGACTGCGTTGGCGCCGAGCTTTGCGGCAGCCTCGCTCATGTCCGCGAACGCGTTCTCGCGCGCCGCGCGCAAGGTCTTCTCGTAGGCGCCGGCCCGCCCGCCGACGAAGTCGCGCACGCCGGCGAACATGTCCTTGAGAAAGTTGGCGCCAATGATCGCCTCTCCGGTCACGATGCCGTGATAGCTGCGGATGGTCCTGCCTTCGATCGCCGGCGTGGTCGTCATCAACATGAGTAGATCTCCTGGTCGCGTCGTGCCTTGCTGAACCCTGCCCCCCGGCGCAATCGTACTCCCGATACGGAACTTGGCAGCGCCGATCCGGGAATCGGGCTCGCTGCAATCCCACTTTGGCTCCGAATGAGGTAAGTTATCGGGAAAAAGGGACGCGGGCCGCATTCGCGACACGCCGTCCCGAACCCATCATCGTGGGGAGACACGCCATGGAAGTGATCGGTTTCGCCGGTTGGTCGGGTAGCGGCAAGACCACGCTGGTCGAGCAGGTGATCCGGATCCTGACCGCACGCGGGCTGGTCGTATCGCTGGTCAAGCATGCGCATCACTCCTTCGATATCGATCACCGTGGCAAGGACTCGTGGCGGCACCGGCAGGCGGGTTGTCGCGAGGTAGTGGTGAGTTCGCGCAATCGCTGGTCGATGGTGCATGAACTTCGCGACGAAGCGGAAATGACGCTGGACGATCTGCTTGCACGGCTGTCCGATTGCGATATCGCGCTGGTGGAAGGGTTCAAGCGGGCGCCGATCCCCAAGGTGGAGGTATATCGCGAAGGTGCGTGCGAGTCCCTGCTGTTTCCCGACGACCCGCACGTCGTCGCGGTGGCGACCGATTCTTCGACCCTCGACACCGGCAACCTGCCCAGACTCGACATCAATGCGCCCGAGGCGGTGGCCGACTTCGTGCTGGCGCACTGTCTGGGCCGACTCGCAGTGACCAGCCAGACCGGTTGATCGCGGCACCGCAATCGAACATTCGGGGAGCTCGCAATGAATCGTCGCGCGTTCGTCAAGACATGCACCGTAGGCGCCGGACTGCTGGCCGGCGGCAGTGGCCGGGTGTTTCCGTCCGGAGCATCCACGCGGCACTATCACCGTGTCCGCCTGCTCGACGACCGGGGTCAACCGCTGCGCATGGAGGAGATTCATGAAGGCGTGCAGTACGTCTTCCCCTACCCGTACGCGGCCACCCCGTGCTTTCTGCTCAATCTCGGACGGCCGGTGCCGGGGCAGAACGGCTTGACGACGGAAAGCGGTGAGCGCTACGACTGGCCCGGCGGCAGCGGACCCGCACGTTCGGTCGTGGCCTATTCGGCGATCTGCGCCCACAAGATGGCGCATCCGGCGCGCGGAATCAGCTACATCAGTTTTCGCGAACCGAGGAACGGTGAGGATCCGGTAACCGGCGTGATCAGCTGCTGCGCCGAGAACAGCCGCTACGACCCTTTTTCCGGCGGCACCGTGTTGTCCGGCCCCGCACCCCAGCCCCTCGCCGCGATCCTGCTCGATCACGATACGGCGCACGACGAGCTGCATGCGGTCGGCACATTGGGCGGCGAGATGTTCCAGCGCTTCTTTACCGAGTTCGAGGCACGACTGAGCATCGAGTACCCCAACCGTGACGTCCGCATCC
>DAOMNN010000219.1:0-1742 GCA_035443825.1 Rhodocyclaceae bacterium
CCCTCTCGAATCTATCTCACGTTAATCGTGAAAGTCCCTGATGGCGAGCGCTCGGCAGATAGCTGCAGGAACTGCAAGTGATACTTTGCGATTTTTGTGTATGAAAATTTTTGATTGAGAACGTACCCGTTGCGTTTCCAGACACGTAGGGGGAGCGGAAATATGATGTTGCGGATCCTTCTTTGTTGGAGCGTGTTTTTCTTTTCCATTCCGACGAGCGCGGCGCAGACGGAGCAACCGACCTCAGCGGAATTGATGGCGGAGATCCAGGCGCTGAGGCGCCGCGTCGAAGAGTTGGAAACCCGCCAGCAGGATACCCAAATTCGCGCCGAACCCACGCGTGCCGCTGCACGGGAACCGAAGCGCAAGCTACAGCCGCAAGAAGGAATTGAAGTAGAAGCCGAAGACGCGTTGAAGGCGTGGGCCGTTGTACAGCCTGCGCCTTACGACCCCGCTCCTGTGCTGCAACAGGCAGCGACGAGTGTGCCCGGCCTGCGTCCACCTGAGCCGATGGGTTCTCAGTTCGAGGACGCACTCCGCTCCGACCTGCCCGGTATTTCCATGCGGGTTCCCGGAACCAATACGGAAGTCAGAGTCTACGGCTTTGCAAAGGCCAGCGCGCACAGTGATTTTAACGGCCGCAACCAGTCGGATGCACCTCCGCCGTTTGCTATTCCCCTGACAGGTAGCCTCGCCGATATCCAGGGCGGCGACTTCGGCATGACGGCCAGATTCAGTCGCATCGGCATGGATAGCCGCACGCTTACGAGCTTGGGCACTCTTGAAACGCGCATCGAAGGCGATTTCGGTGGTGGCGCGCCGGTGTCCAACAACGCAGTCTTCCGCCTGCGTCAAGCTTGGGCCGAACTCGGCACGGATGAATTTCGCGTGCTCTTCGGTCAAGCCAATAGCCTTTGGAACGAAGGCATGTTCGAAACCTTGAACGACGCAACCAATCTCAATCAATCATTCGTGCGCCAACCACAGATCCGTGCAATCTCACAACTCGCTCACGGATTGACCGGTCAGGTTTCGTTGGAGTGGCCGGATACGCAGTATACCTCCCGCGACGGCGTTATCACGACAGCCGGGGGGGTCGCCGGAGGTCTCAGCCCCGCATTTACGTCTGTGCCTGATGTGCTTGCGAGGCTGACGTATCGCCACGATGGCCTGGAGATCGACGCTCGTGGTCTGTTACGACAACTCAGCATCCGCACGGCCGGTACTGCAGCCGCACCACCGGCGCTCAGCGATGACATCCTCGGTGGCGGCGTAGCCGGGCGTGTGCTGTTTCCGATGCGGTGGCTGTCGGATGCGTTCGGCCCCGATCAATTGATCGGCGCGACTTACTATGGAGAAGGCCTCGGACGCTACTTCGCAGGGAATAGCAACGGACAAGATGCGATTTCGAGCGTCGGCTTGCCCGGTGCGGACCCTAGCTTCGACGCTGTGACGAGCTATGGCGCGACCCTAGCCTACCGCCTTTTCTGGACGCCGCAGCTCCGCAGCAACATTGCCTACTCGTACGCTTGGCATGACTACCCGGACTATGCGCGCAGCTTCACGCCAGGGTCGGCGGCGGCCACATCGCTGAACAGAGAACTGCAGCAGGGAGTCTTCAATTTCATTTGGAGCCCCTTTGCCCAGCTCAGGGGCACTACGGTCGATACCGGGTGGCTCGATGTCGGCCTTGAATACGTCTATGCAGAGCGAGACATATTTCACGGCGCAACGGCGAGCGG
>DAOMNN010000220.1:0-1714 GCA_035443825.1 Rhodocyclaceae bacterium
TGCCCGAGAGGCCGAAGGGGCTCCCCTGCTAAGGGAGTATGGGGTCAAAAGCTCCATCGAGGGTTCGAATCCCTCAGTCTCCGCCAGTTGTACTGGCTACGACTTCGTGATTCCCGGCCCTCGCGCCGGGCGCGAGGGCGCTCAGATGGGCCGCAAGCCAATGGCTTGCAAGCAGCCCATCGTTCGCCCCTCAGTCTCCGCCAGTTATCGCCAATCGAAATCCGTCGCGCATGCATTGACGACGGGCCCGTCGATTCGGCACAATTCCGCTTCTGCGCAACGCGCCCGTAGCTCAGCTGGATAGAGCACCAGGCTACGAACTTGGGGGTCGGAGGTTCGAATCCTTCCGGGCGCGCCATATCGGGAAAGCCAACCCTCGTGGGTTGGCTTTTTTCATGTGCGCCCGTCGGATTTCCGGCCCGCCGCAGCGCGGCGGGCGTTCAGCGCTACGCGAAGCGATGCTTCGCAAGCGGCAGCGGCTCACCCTTCCGGGCGCGCCATTCGCGTACCGCATATGGATCAAGGGTCTTACTCGTTGGCCTTCCGGCATTGCGTGATGCCTTTTCGCGGATGACAAAGCATCGGCAATCGTTGGCAAGTGCCGACAAGATGCAGCAACCATCCAGGAATCCGTCCGTGTCTGGAGAGCCCGCGCTGCGGGCACGCTTGCGGAATATATAAATACATGAATATTGGTGCCATGAAGGAGCTTCATTAGGTCGGCACGTCACTGGACGACTTGCGCGGGTTCCCGGCGGACGCTCGCGCGGAAGCGGGTACTGACCTGCGCCTGGTCCAGCAGGGCGTTGATCCTCGTAACTGGAAGCCCATGCCAGATGTCGGCGCTGGTACACGGGAGGTCCGGATCCGCACCAGGGATGGTGCCTTCAGGGTCTTCTACGTCGTTGAAAGCGCCACGGATGTCTACGTGTTGCATGCCTTTCAGAAGAAGACCCAGAAGACGGCAGCCAAGGACATCGAGAAGGGCAAGGCCCGGTACAAACTGATCCCATGAAAGAGAGGTGCCCCATGAGCAAGCGTGCCAGGGACGAAAACAAGATCACGACGTCCAGCGGCAATGTTTTCGCCGACCTGGGATTCGATGAGGCGGAGGTCCAGGTGCTCGCGCTCCGTGCAGACCTCATGGCCCAGCTCGAGAAGACGATCAAGGCGCGCAAGATGACCCAGGTTGCGGCCTCCAAGGTCCTGGGCGTGAGCCAGGGGCGGGTGTCCGATCTGGCCCGCGGCAAGGTCGAGAAGTTCAGTCTCGACATGTTGGTCACCTTTGCGGCCAAGCTGGGAAAGCCAGCCAGGATCGAGCTGTCGGCCTGATTTTCGACCCGCAGGCAGCGGCTTTCGCGGATGCCCGTGCCACACACTTGGAGGTCGCTTGTCTACCGGGCGACTCGCACGGCGGCGGCACGGTTCCATTCAACCGGCCGCTCAGGCAGGCTATGGAGATGCCCGGGTGGCGAAACTGGTAAACGCAGCGGACTTAAAATCCGCCGGCTTCGCGGCCTTGCCGGTTCGATCCCGGCCCCGGGCACACCTCGATTCGAAGGAGCTGGATGAGCCGCTACCTGGCCTACGCCGCCTGCATCGTCCTGACCGTGCTGTCGCTCGCGCTTGCACTGCGCTGGCCCGGATGGTGGTGGGGTTTCGGAATCTTCGCCGCGCTCACCGCGCTGGGCACGTTCGACCTGCTGCAGAAGCG
>DAOMNN010000221.1:0-1706 GCA_035443825.1 Rhodocyclaceae bacterium
CGACGTGTCCGCAGAGCTTGTCGCCGCATTGCTTGATTTCGATGGCGCCGCGGCCCGTGTCGTTGACCCAAACGCCCAGCGGCCCGTCGGCGGCAAGTGCCGGCGAGGTGACGAGGACTGCCGCTGCGATGGCAGCGGCGTGGAGGCCTTTTCTCTCGAACGGCATGGCTTACTCCTCAAAAATCGGTTCGGCTCCAGCGAGGCGACCGCGATTTCCTCAGCGGTTGCACCTTTCGGGGCCTCATGTTCCACGGCGTGCATTTCCACGCTGTTCCCGAGGAAACATAGGGTCTGAGGAGGCGATTGTTACACGGCCTGCGGCGAAATTTCGACCAGATGGCCGCCGTCGAGGACAACCACGCGGTCCATTCGGCTGGCAAGATCGAGGTTGTGGGTGGCGATCAGAGCCGCCACGCCCTCGCTCCGAAAGAGCGTAAGCAGTTCATGGAAAACGAGTTCCGAGGTCTTCGGATCGAGGTTTCCGGTCGGCTCGTCGGCGAGAATGAGGCGTGGCCGGTTGGCCAAGGCGCGGCAGATCGCCGTGCGCTGCTGCTCGCCGCCGGAAAGCTCGGCGGGGCGATGCTGGAGGCGTTCGGCGAGGCCCAGAGAGGTCAGGAGCTTGCGGGCGCGATCTTCCCCCTCGCGGCGCGAACGTCCCATGAGCATCTGCGGAATCGCGACATTCTCCAGCGCAGAGAACTCGGGCAGGAGTTGGTGGAACTGGTAGATGAAGCCCATGTCGGTGCGGCGGATGCGCGTGCGAGCGTGATCGTCGAGGGTGGCGCAATCGCGACCGGCGACGATGACCTGCCCTGAATCCGGCGTCTCCAGCAGGCCCGCGACGTGAAGCAGAGTCGACTTGCCCGCACCCGACGGGCCGACAAGGGCCACGCACTGGCCGGGCCAAACATCGACGGAGGCACCCGAGAGCACGCTGATCTCGCGCGTCCCTTGCCGGAATGTGCGGCGCAGCTCGATGAGCCTCAGAACGGGAATATGCGCCTCATTGTCCAGCACCTCGCTGCCCTCCTATTCGTAGCGCAGCGCTTCGACGGGATCGAGCCGCGACGCGCGCCAGGAGGGATAGAGGGTTGCGAGCACCGACAGCGCAAGCGCCATGCCCACGATGGTACCGGTCTCCACCGGATTGATGTCGGCCGGCAGGCGCGTGAGGTAATAGACGTTCGGGTCAAACACCTTCGTGCCAGCGATCCAGGTGACGAACTGGCGGATCTCCTCGATGTGCATGCAGAACACCACGCCGAGCACGAGCCCTGCGAGCGTGCCGACAACACCGATAGACGCGCCCGTGATCAGGAACACGCGCATGACGGCGCCTTTCGTGGCACCCATGGTGCGCAATATCGCGATGTCGCGCCCCTTTTCCTTCACGAGCATCATCATGCCGGAGATGATGTTCAAAGCCGCGACCAGCACGATCAGCGACAGGATGATGAACATCACGTTTCGCTCGACTTCGAGCACAGTGAAGAACGTCTCGTTTCGTTGTCGCCAATCCGTCACGTTGATGGTCGGACCCGCCTCCGCGCGTATGGCGGTGGAAGCGGCATCCACCGCTTCGGGATCGGAGATGATCACCTCCAGGATGTCCACCTCGCCCACTTTCGAGAAGTAGCGCTGCGCCTCCTCCAGCGGCAGGAACATCATCGTCTTGTCGTACTCGGCCATGCCGAGCTCGAAGATGG
>DAOMNN010000222.1:0-1697 GCA_035443825.1 Rhodocyclaceae bacterium
CGACCAGCAGGGAACATGGGCGTTTCGGAATCATCTCACTCTCCGATGCGGGCGTCGTCCATATCCGGGATAGCAGAACCGGGCGGACCGATCAAGCAGGCTTACATACGCCGACACATGCCGGCCGATCAGGAGCAAGGAATGAATCGAATTGACCGGGAAGTCGTCGAGGCCGCCCTCGCCACGTGGGTTGAGCCGCATCTGAAGCGCGATCTGGTCTCGGCAGGCTGTATCGAGGCGATCAGCATCGACGGCGACCGGGTGAGCGTGGCCTTGCGCTTCGGCTTTCCGGTCAGGCGCATGACCGGCGAACTGCGCGAAGCGGTGCGCGGCGTCCTCGAGCGCATCGCCGGCATCGGGCAGATCGAGATCGACATCACGAGCACGATTCGCGCCCACCGCGGCGACCACGGTGCCGGCACGATTCCCGGCGTGCGCAACGTGATTGCAGTCGCATCGGGTAAGGGCGGGGTCGGAAAATCGACGACCGCGGTCAATCTCGCGCTGGCGCTGTCGGATGACGGCGCCCGGGTCGGCATGCTCGACGCCGACATCTACGGACCCAGCCTGCCGCGAATGATGGGAATCAGCGGAAGGCCTTCGTCGCGCGACGGCAAGCGTTTCCAGCCTCTGACCAATTACCGCCTGCAGGTGATGTCCGCCGGCTTCCTGATCGACGAGGAGGAGCCGATGATCTGGCGCGGCGCAATGGTCACCCAGGCGCTCGAGCAGCTCATGCGCGACACCGACTGGCAGGACCTCGACTACCTCGTCGTCGACATGCCCCCGGGCACCGGCGACATCCAGCTGACCCTGGCGCAGAAGGTCAGCGTCGCAGGCGCGGTGATCGTCACCACGCCGCAGGACATCGCGCTGCTTGACGCGAGCAGGGGGGTGAAGATGTTCGAGAAGGTCGGCGTGCCGGTGCTTGGCGTCATCGAGAACATGGGGCTTCACGTGTGCAGCCAGTGCGGCCATGAAGAACACGTCTTCGGCGCCGGCGGGGGGAGACACATGGCCGACAGGTACGCGCTCGAACTGCTCGGCTCGCTGCCGCTCGACATCCGCATCCGCGAGCAGGCTGATAGCGGCCGACCGACCATCGTCGCCGAACCGGACGGCCCGCTTGCCGGTGCCTACCGGACCATCGCCCGCACGATGGCGGCGAGACTGTCGCTTCGGGCACCGCAAGCGACGGGCGGCTTCCCTACGATCAGCGTCGAGGACACCTGATCGGGCGCAGCCGGTCCCGGACCCACCCAAAACCTCACTCTAGGCAAGGCTTTTAATCTACATCAAGTTCTTTTGCATCCGGAGACCGGTCGACTATATTGAATATGTCTGACAACCCTCACGCCGCAAACTGGAGGCCTGATTGACCCCCGAGCCCTTGCCGCCGGAAATCGAGAGCGCAATCTGGACTCACGACGCGGTGCTGCCGGTTGCGGTGATGATCGCTTCGCCGCCCGGTGATCAGTTCGCCGATGCAATGCTGTGGCAGGTGAGCGGAGTGGTGGTCGGCGAACAGTTCGCATCCGCGGTGCGCGAAGGCACGCGGGTCAGGTCTGGGCCGGGGGGCGAGCTTTTCCTGTGGCGCGGCTTTTCGATCCGGCTGCGACCCAGCCAGGCGGAAGACTATGCGCTGAACCTCGGGAGCGATCGACCGGAGGTGTTCGTCATCTCCCGCTTCGACAGGG
>DAOMNN010000223.1:0-1687 GCA_035443825.1 Rhodocyclaceae bacterium
GGGATCGCTGGTGTGCAGGACGGTGTGGCGGGCGCCCGGCGCCGCACGGATATACACATCCCGCGACACCGGAAGACGAGCGCGCTCGCCCGTCTCCAGGATGTGGCCCTCGAGCGTGTAGCTGGGTGACAGGCTGAAGCCCAACGCTGCAGGTGTCAGGGTGGTCGTGACGAAGACCGCGTCTCTGGCCGGATCGGTGCGCAGCACGAGGCTGCCGTGCGCGACTGCGCCTCGGACGATCAGGAACACGAGGGTAGCGACCACAATCGTCATCAAGATGGCGCTGGGTGCTGCGAGGGCTTGCAGCCGTCGCGATCGGCGCGTTGCGCGTTGCAGTGCCAAGAGGCCTTTGTTGTGGCGCTCGAGCAGCAAGGCAGCGGCTGATGCGGGCTCGAGCGTTCGACGCCCCTCCTGGTCCAGGAAGTTGAAGTGCGTGGCGGATTCGAGGCCGGTCAGCAAGCGCGCAAGGGGTTCATTGAGGTTGCCGCTGTTCAACCGCTCGACGTCTACGGCGAGGCTTACCTCGATCGAGTTGTCGTAGACGCCGATCAGGGTCCTTCCGCTTTCCCAGGTGCCGACCAGGCGCGCGAAACGATGCAGGCGCCGGATCGACACTTCCGGGTCCTGAACGGCGCCGAGCAGATCCGGCACTTCTTCTGCCTCCACCGGCAATGGCTGCAGATCGGGAAGCGCCTTTCTCAATCGTTCGACGGTTTCACGCGCACGCGTGGACAGGACCACGCACGCTTCAGGGCTCTCGTCGGCCGCCCAACGCGCATCGGCTGTCATGTCCGAGCCCTGCTGCAGAAGGCGGGGGTGGACAAGCAGGACGTCGAAATTGTAGCTATGCTGCATGCGTTGCCCGCCGATCAAGAGCTGCCCTGAATTATGCCGAAGAAATCAAAGCCGACAAGGTACAAGCAACTTGTGATGGGCATGTTGCTGTCGCTCCTGGCTACCAGCCCCAGTCTGGCAAATGACCGTGCTGCCGGCCGGACTTTGCGTCCGACAGCGGTGGCCATTCACATCCACGAAGAGATCGCCGACCAACGCTTCGTTCCGAAACTGGTAGCGCGCCTGCAGGACACCCTTGCACCACCGATCGTGACGATCCCGACCAAGATGGATCTCGAACCTTTCCGGCCAACGCTCGGGCTCATGGATGCGCGTCCGCTACTCGATGCCTTGATCGGCGGCATCGACTGGCGACGGGACGGGACCGTCGTGCGCTTCGTCGTGATCGCCGACGACATGCAACTGAAACCGGCGCGTTTCAACTTTGCCGCCAGTGCGGGAGACACGAGTACGCCGTTTCACCTTTCGATCGTTTCGCTTGCGAGGCTGCAGCAGCTCGCCGACGGTGGGCGCGTGGATCGCGACCCCGACCGCACCGCCCAACGCGTGTTCAAGCTGATCGCCAAGAACACCGCCCGGCTCATGGGATACGCGTCGAGCGATGCCTGCCTTTTCGCCTTTCCTCGCAGCCTCTCCGAGCTCGATGCCACGCCGGAGAACTTCTGCGAGCCGGACCTCTCGGCGCTTGTCGTGGCGGGCATCGCTCGATCGCCGCAGTAGTCGACGGCGGCGACAGCAATGGAGCGAGCCTCACAACACGATGATCCGGATCTCAAGGCACGATCCGACGCGCTCCGGCGTGCGGCGGGTTATCGGGTCGATGGTCGTCTAG
>DAOMNN010000224.1:0-1628 GCA_035443825.1 Rhodocyclaceae bacterium
TTTCGCTTGACTTCAAACACAGTTGCTCAAGGGGAGGGTTGGGGTGGGGATGGGTTAAACAAGCCCGGACGAGAACACCCCCCAGGAGACCCCCACAATGAACCGAATCGTCGCCTGCCTATGGTTCGACGATGCCGCCGAAGACGCGGCGCACTTCTACACCTCGATCTTCCGCAACGCCACCATCGGCCGTATCGCGCGCTACGGCGAAGAAGGCCACGAGATCCACGGCCGCCCCGCCGGATCGGTTATGACCGTCGAGTTCGAACTGGACGGTTACACCCTGCTCGGCCTCAACGGCGGTCCGCTGTTCCACTTGACGCCCGCAATCTCGCTCTTCGCCATGTTCGAGACCGAGGCCGACATCGACGCCGCCTGGGCCGCGCTCGGCGACGGTGGCACGGTGCGGATGCCGCTCGACGCTTACGACTGGAGCAAACGCTACGGCTGGCTCGACGACCGGTATGGCGTCTCGTGGCAACTCGCGCTCGGCAAGCGCGCCGACATCGGCCAGGCCATCGCCCCGTCGCTGCTGTTCGTCGGCCCGCAGTGCGGCCGCGCCGAAGAGGCGCTCGAACACTACACCGCCGTCTTCCCCGACTCCCGCGTCGAAGGCATCCTGCGCCACGACGGTGCCGGCCCCGACGCGGCCGGCACCGTCATGCACGCCCAGTTCCAACTCGGCGGCGAAACCTTCATGGTCATGGACAGCGCCCACCCGCACGACTTCGGCTTCACCGAAGCCACCTCCTTAATCGTCAACTGCGATACCCAGGACGAAATCGACCACTACTGGCAAGCCCTCTCCGCCGTGCCCGAAGCCGAACAATGCGGCTGGCTCAAGGACAAGTTCGGGGTGTCATGGCAGATCACACCGAAGATCCTGCCCGAACTGCTAGCTGACCCCGATCCGGAAACCTCGGCGCGCGTGATGCGGGCGTTGCTGGGGATGAAGAAGCTGAATATTGCGGCGTTGAAGCGGGCGCATGGGGGTGAGTGACATCTGTTGCCGGAACGAATGAAGCCCATTGCCGCCCCCCCTGAAGCAAAGGACAATGCGGCCATGGAAACCTACGTACTGTTTATCGCGCTCGCCTTGGGCGCCTATGCGATCGCCTCACGGGAGCAAAAGCAGCGCATCGCGCTACTGGGCGGCCATCTGCAAAACTATCGCATCGAAAAGCTGATGGAAGCCCTTACCGAAGGCTACATGCGGGCGCTCGGCGAAGAATCGCCACAAAGGCGCGAACAAATCCTGGAGCTGATGGAGTCCAACGAAGCCTCACTGAGCAGCCAGTTCAATCGTTTTGCGGCCGAAATTGCAACGCTCGACGCGGCAACTGCGCGCGTCAGCCGGCTGCCCTTCTCGATCCCCTTTGCCGATCGCCTGTTTCCGGGAGCGATGTTCGACCTGCGCAAGGCGCTCGACATCCACGCCCGCGGCATCGCCAACGTGGTCCAGAACGCGGACAACCGCTCACCCAAGGATCGAGCGTACGTCCTGTCGGCCGAAATGCTGCTGATGCAGCACACCTGTCACTGGTTCTGCAAATCAAAGACCGTCGCCTCGGCCCGCCTCATGGCCCGCCACAAGACGACCCACGAACAGGTCGTCGCAGCCGTCTCCC
>DAOMNN010000225.1:0-1596 GCA_035443825.1 Rhodocyclaceae bacterium
TTGACGGCCTTCATCAGGCCGATATTGCCTTCCTGGATGAGATCCGCGTGAGGCAGGCCGTAACCGAGGTAACCACGAGCGATCGAAACGACCAAGCGCAGGTGCGACATGACCAGTTTGCGCGCCGCGTCCACATCACCGTCGTCACGCAAGCGGATAGCAAGTTCGATCTCTTCCTTCTCGCTCAGGAGCGGAATGCGATTGACGGTCTGAATGTACTGGTCGATGCTGCCGACGGCGGAAGGGACCGGAAGTGACAGGGCTTGACTCATATGTGCTGATCCTCCTTGACTGCAATTTTAGCACTCTGTGCATGAGAGTGCTAAATCCCTCCGTGGTTCCGTGAAGGCGATTCGCGCCTGACGGCGCTCCCACGCGGATGGTAAGGCCGTGCCAAGCTGCTGTGGGAGCGCCGTCAGGCGCGAAAAACCTTCATGCGACGAGCCTGGCAGCTCCCCCGCACCATCAACCAGGGGAACTTTTAGATATAAGATAACACTTATATTTACCCCAACACGAGGAATCCAATAATGTTCGGACCCATCACCATCCCCTTCGGTGCACGCATGCTGTTCAACGTCATCAAGCTCAAGCCCGGTACCGACATGGACGACGTCGAGCTCGCCCTCGGCGAGATGTGCAACGTCGTCAAGGATACCTACGGCGACGAGAAGGGCGGCTTCATCGCTGGCCAGGTATTCCGCTTCTCCGGTTTCCTGTCCGAGGAAGGCTCGCTCAACGAAGAAAGCGCCGACGAACACCTTGCGATCGTGACTTACTGGAAGAGTTACGAACAGCACGAACGCTCGCACGCCGATGCCGTATTCAAGCAGAAGTTCTCGGCACTGGCCGAGATGTGCACCTCGACGAGCGAACTTGGCTACGAAATGCTGTGGCAGGGAGAGCCGGAGGAGGCGAACGTGGGCGAATGACCGGGGGTGGTTCTCCCCGGGTCAGCGGAGGTCGTGCATGGATCTCGCGCGCGCGCGAAGTCTTCGAAGTCGGACAGATGGCGCGTTGCGAGCGCGAACACGATTGCCCGGTCGATGACACCATAGCTATGCACGGCCGGATTGCGGAACCGCACCGCACGGCGTAGCGATTCGAGCTTCGTCTCGACGATTGTCCGATCCATGACTGCCTGCGTTCTTCGAGAATGCGCCGGACGTAGGGCAAGAAGTCCTCGTTCGCGTACAGGTGGCGCAATGCGAGTTCCGCATGCTCGCTGGCGGGGTCGACCCGACGGATGCCCTTGAGAAGCTGTCCGGGCAGGGGCTTGCCCGCGCGCTGCGAGTCGACCCGATCGACCGAGCGTCCGGTCAGTTCGGCGACCTCGCCGATCAACTCCATTTTCTGATCCGCTTGCAGTTCCGCTTCGGTCATTCCGTCGCATGTCCTCGCGTTTGTTGCGTCCATGCAACAAGTGGGGCGCCATGAGGGCGTTTTACCGCTCCTCTGCTTGCATGGCCCGCAGTGGATTCGCACAATGGCCCCAGCCTTCTCAATCGAGAGGTAAGTCGGGCCGGCGCAGGCCGGTTTCAACTTCAAACAAGAGGAGAGATTCATGCAGAAGAAACTGATCGCTCTGGCTGTCGC
>DAOMNN010000226.1:0-1576 GCA_035443825.1 Rhodocyclaceae bacterium
GCGGCCACTGCCAAGAGCATCATCATGGTTTGTCGTTTCATAGTCATACTCCTACCGCTCCTGCAACAGCAGCGTGCTGGTGCGTTCGACCCAGTCGCCGTTAATGTCTTCAACAAGTTCCTTGAGGGTGATTTCGGTCTCGCTGATATCGGTCACGACGCCATGATCGAGCCCCATGTAATTACCCTGATTGACCTGATGAATGGTCCTGTCCACCCGCACCAGCCCCTGCACGACGTCATCCTGCATGAGCACGCCGACCAAGGCGATCGACTCCAGCGGATAGGCTTCCAGCGGCTCGCGCTGCCGTGTCAGGTCCGGCCCCCCTGAGGCCACACGCGTCTCGGGCACTATCCTCGAACTCGCGAACGGTTCGATGAAGGCATCGGCATCGTACGTCACCACGGGGAAGGGCTTGACCTCGGGCAAGGGATCCACGCGGCCGACCATACCGCGCTCCTGATCGGCCATCCACGCCCGGATGTTCTCCTCCTCGGCGGAACACGCGACCAGCGCGAGGCTGCAAGTCATAATCAATACATGGCGCATCATGTCCGTCACCTGCGTCGCTGTTGCTGGGCGGCCTGAGCCTGCTTCCGCTGCTGGGCGAGTTCCTCTTCGTCGAGATAGCGGTAGGTAATCGCCCGGCCATCAAGTTTGAGAACCTCCCCCTGCTTCTCGAGCGAGATGCCTCTTAAGGTGACGATCCGCGGCATCTTGGCCACATCGCTGGCGAACTGCCCGAGATCATGATAGGAGCCAATGACTCGAATCTCGATCGGCATCTCCGCGTAGAAATCGCGAATCACATCTGCACCCGGCTTGAACAGTTCGAACTGCAATCCGCGTCCGAGACCCGCCTGGTTGATGTCCGAGAGCAGCGAATCCATCTCCGCCCGATTCGGAAGCTGCTTGAGCAAGGCCCCGAACTGGCGGTCGGTTTCGGCGAGTTGCCGGCGATACTCTTCGAGATTGACCGCCTGACGCTTCTTGGATACCCAGTCCTGCCGGAGTTGGACCTCCTCGGCCTGGCGGCGCTCGAGAAGTTCCACCTGATCGCGCCACACGAACCACCACGCTAAAGCGACCGTGACCACCAGCAGCACGATGAACACGGTAACCCGCGGTGCGGCTGGCCAAAGCCCGGGGTCGTTGGGATCGAGCCCCCTGAAGTCGGCTGCAAGCCGTCCCAGATCCATTTTCTGCGCCCCGCTGCGCTGACCCGTCGTCATTGCGCCTCCCCCTTGCTCTCATCCGCAGCGGGACGCACCAGACTGATGTTGAGCGAAAACTGGCTCAGTCTGCGGTTGTTCGCCGTCGCGGCACGCACCTCGACCAGGCCCGGCTGCGCCAGATATGGTGACTCCTCGAGACTTCGCATCAGGTGCGAGACCCGGGCATTGGACTGTGCGTAACCGGTCAGCAGCACCCGCGAACCAGTCTGCTTGACCGTGTTCAGGTGCACGCCCTCCGGCATGCGCCGCGCAAGTTCATTGAACATGTGGACGGTCTCGGCGCGATTGCCCTGGAGCGACTCGATCACCTGCTTGCGCGCAAGAAGCGCTTCGATCTGCGC
>DAOMNN010000227.1:0-1550 GCA_035443825.1 Rhodocyclaceae bacterium
TGCGCACGCTCGAGCCCTTGCGCTTGAGCTTGCCGGCCATGTTCATCAGGCAACCGAGGTCGCCACCGAGCAGCAGGCTCGCGCCGCTGCGGTCGATCGCGTCGGCCTTCTCGCCGACGACCGCGTTCGAGATCGCCGGGTACTTGACGCAGAAGGTGCCGCCGAAACCGCAGCACACATCGTTACCCTCGAGCGGCTTCAGCGTGAGCCCGGACACCTTGCCCAGCAGGGCGCGCGGCTGGTCATGGACACCGAGCTCGCGCAGGCCGGAGCAACTGTCGTGGTAGGTGAAGCTGGTATCGAGCTTCACGTCGGCGGGCGCAAAGTGCATCACGTCGACCAGGAAGCTCATGAGTTCGTAGGTGCGTTCGCCGAGCCGGCGCGCGCGTTCGGCCCAGGCGGGATCGTCTGCCAGGGCCTCGGCGTAGTGCACCCGCGTCATGCCGACGCACGAGCCGGAAGGCGACACGACGTAGTCGTAGCCCTCGAAAGTCTCGATGAAATGGCGGGCGAGCACCGCCGCGTCGGCGGTGTCGCCGCTGTTGAAAGCCGGCTGGCCACAGCAGGTCTGCGCGTCCGGTACCTCGACACGGCATCCGGCATCGCGCAGCAGCTTGAGCGTGGCGAAGCCGACACTGGGGCGCATCGCATCGACCAGGCAGGTGACGAAGAGGCCGACACGCGGTGGCGACGAGAAGGCACCTATCTGTTTGAGGGTAGTGGTCATAGTCGTACGCTCCATACATTCGATCAGAACCCAGCGCAGTCGTGACGCCCTGCCCGCGCTGGGCTCTTGCCGACAAAGCGCGATCACACAGCTACGGTCAATATTGCCGAGTTCGGGTAATAGTGCTTACAACGGTCAGTTACTCACGGCAATTTCACGCCCAGCAAGGGGTCGCCCAAGTTCAATACATGCATAGACAGCATCGCCAGTATTCCGGCAAGAGCCACGTAGTAGATCGTCGGGATGATGGTGCGCCGCAGGATCTGCCCCTCGCGCCCCATGACCCCCACGGTCGCCGACGCGGCCACCACGTTGTGGATCGCGATCATGTTGCCCGCCGCCGCTCCGATGGACTGCGCTGCGACCATTGTTGCGCCGCTGACGCCCAGTGCCTGCGCAACGCTGTACTGGTACTGGCTCAGCATCAGGTTCGACACAGTGTTCGAACCGGCAAGAAAGGCCCCGAGAGCGCCGACCGTCGGGGCGAATATCGGGTAGATGTCCCCGACCGCTGATGCCACCCAGAGTGCCATCGAGATCGGCATGCTCGCGAACTCGTTCGCGTTCACGCCGGACTGGATCATGATGCGGACCATCGGCACGGTGAACACCAGTACGAAGCCGGCGCTCAGCAGCGTGGTGGAGGATTCCTTGACCGCCCTCCCGAAGGAAGGGAGGTACATCTTGTGCAAAATGATCGTCACCAAGCACACGGCGACCAGTACGCCGCCGGGGAGGTACAGGGGCTGGAAATTGCCGCTGATGCCCGGCTCGCCGAGGATGTCGCGTACGCTCCAACTCACCGACAGCAGCGCTTGCTTAA
>DAOMNN010000228.1:0-1545 GCA_035443825.1 Rhodocyclaceae bacterium
GGCCAACCAGCTTCAGCAGGACCACGTCGCGCGCGAAGCAGTCCTTGAGCTTGGGATCGGTCATGGCGTTCCCGCCGTACTTGATCACGATGGTCTTGTCGAAGAAGCGCTTGATGTAGGGCAGTGCTTCGGCGAGGATCTCGGCCTTGATCGCAGGGGAAAGACTCTTGGTCGTGACGGGCGGGTTGGTGTCGGGCATGCTGCAGTCCTCGTTCGTGATGTCGAAATTCTACCCGGACCGCGTTCACCTTGCGGGGTCATGCGATTGAAAAGCGCCAGGAACCCATTCCGAAGGGGGATACAGCGGCGCCGTTCCGACCGGCAGGGAAAACTCGGCCGTCGGACGCAGCGGGTCGTCCGGGTCGAGAGGATCCACCCTGTTACGTAGCAAGGAGTTCGGGCCAAGCCTGAAGTCGAGGCTGTCTGAAGCGAATAACCCGGGCGGCAGCGGGAAGTTGCCGCTGAAGATCCCACTGGTGCCGAGCGTGAATGCGCCCAGTCCGACCGTCAGGTTGTTGTATGCCTCGACCTCCACCCCATCGGCGAAGTGCTGGTCCCACACCTGCAGAAACTTGGCCGCCCTGAGCCGATCGCTCACCAGCGTATTGTGCGCCAGTTGAATGCGGTTCTCCGCCCATATCTGGCCTTCGGTCCCGTAAGAAATGATAATCGGATTCTGCGTCGTGTCGCTCTGGCCGATCACGTTCCCTACGATGCGGGCAACGCCGCCGTTGGGGAAATCGAGTTCGTACGAAGCACCGCCTTCGGGTCCGTCGTAGATGAGGTTGTAGCGAATCTCGTTGCCGCGCGCGCGAGACTTGATCAGATGGCCCTCGAACCCGTTGCGGAAGTGGCTTCCGGTTAGCTCGAAACGCGCGATCTTGCCGACATAGAGCAGGTGCGGCAGAGTGTGATTGGGGCGGGGTGCGTCGGCGAACACGCTGTCGCGGATGATCAACTCCGCGTCGTGGAAGTTACCTGTCAGGATCGCATTCTGATTGTCGAAGAAGGCGCTGTCGCGCACTTCGAGTCGTCCGCGCTCGAAGCGGATTCCTGCGCCGTTTCCATCCTCGACGCGCGCACCCCGGAACTCGATGTTCTCGATCAGGAAGTTTCCGTGGCGGATGACCCAGATGCCCTTGCCCTCGGCATCCTCGCCGTCGGCGATGAACACCGGTCTGGCTCCGACTCCGCGAATCGTGAGCGATTTCTGCGTCCATACGGCGACGTCGCCACGGTATTCGCCCGGCATGACGAGCACGGTGTCGCCGTCAGCCGCGAGCCTTGCCGCATCCGCGATGCGTTTGACGGTCTCGTCGGGGCCGACCGTGATCGTGGCGGCCATGGTCGGTAGCGCCGCAAGCAGGAGGAGGGCTGGTACTGTGATGCGATGCACTACTCGGGTCGACATGGAAGGACGAGTTTCATTCTGGGCGTCAAGCTTGCCAAGGGCAAGTCCGGCAATGGGGCGAGCGCACGACTTCGTAGCGGCGCCAGCCGCGAAAAAAAGGTCCGAACGGCACGGCCATGCCAACCTCCCGTAGG
>DAOMNN010000229.1:0-1537 GCA_035443825.1 Rhodocyclaceae bacterium
TCGTCGCGCAGTTGGTGTCTCCAGCCATTGAATTTGTCCACTCCGATGGTGTCATGCCACCAATTCTGGGTTTGCCTTGCCTGGGAGGATGGGCCCACAACACCCACGCGGATTTGTGAGGTACGCAGCGTATCGCCGCGTCGCGCGTTGTAGCCGAAGCTCAACATCATTGCGCCGGCGAAAGGGCGGTCGTCTTTGATCAGATCGCTGCGCGTTTTGTCGCTCGGGGTATACATCATCTGCCCGAAGCCGATGGTCATGTTCTGTTCGTCGAAACCATCGGGTTGCAGCACCGTGAGAAAGCTATTCAGCCGACGGAAGAGACGGGGTAGGCAAGGGTCGTCGCGATAGTCCAAAAGGTTAGGGGAGACCCAACTGACGAGAAACCCGTTGGAGTACCCTTGATCTTGTCCAATACCGCCGAACATGTCGTTGTCGATCCGCAGATTGAGTGTTCCGGTTGAGCGTAGCGGGTTGTCCTGGGGGCAGGACTGAGCCAGTGCGGAGGTGCTCAGCAAAAGCAGCAGCAAGGAGGCTGCGACTTTCAGCCTCCATTCAGCGGGGCCTGTGGACTGAACTTTTGTCACGCTGGCGTGCCCCCTGCCGCAGGGCAATCGCACCCTCCTGTCATAACCCCAAGCAGCTCGGCGCGAAATTCGTCAATCGTCGCAGCCAGCATGCGCTTGGACTTGATGCTCGCCTTGCGCGTCGTGTTGAGCCGCAGCAGGTTCATCACGATGTGGCGAACGATGGCCAGGTTGTTGGCGGCATAGCCGCTGCGTACCCGTGACTGATCCTCGTTGAACTGCACATCCAGACACCAGTGAAGCCGATTCTCGATCTCCCAGTGACTGCGTACGGCCCGAGCGATGCGCTCGGCGTCGGCGGGCAGGCTGCTGATGTAGAAGACGCGCTCGGTGCTGGTGTGATCGCCCACGGTGCGGATGCGCTCGACCACCGCGAAACTGGCCAGGTCCTGCCAGTCCTCGGACTTGTAGAGGCGATCGATCGCGGCGTAGGCGCGGCATCGACGGATTTCGATGCGACCGTGGTCCTTGATCGTGGTCTCATGGGTCGAGCTCGGCGTCAGCGGCCCTCGCGGATCGATGTCGGCAAACAGGATCGAATCGTGCAGGTTCGGATGGTTCTCCTTCACACACAGCACGTAATGCGCGCCGCGCTCGCGGATCGTGCGGGCGATCTTCGTCTGGGTGCCCATCGCGTCGATCGTCACCACGCAGCCCTCGATCGCCAACTTGGCGAGCAGTTCGGGAATCGCGGTGATCTCGTTCGACTTCTCGGCGGTCGCCATTTGGCCAAGAACGACGCCCATGCCGGCCGCGAACGCGCTGACCAAGTGCAGCGGACTGGCGTCCGCCTTGTTCTTGCCACCCGAGCCCCGGCTGGTCTTGCCGTCGATCGCCACGACTGTATCCCCGGCCAGCGCCGGTACCACCATGCCCACCCAGCGCCGAAACGCGCACTCGAACTCGTCGGGCGCGATCATCCCGAACACGCGTCCGATCGTGTCGTGAGA
>DAOMNN010000230.1:0-1531 GCA_035443825.1 Rhodocyclaceae bacterium
GGGGCAATGATGCGACGCCGCAAGCCTAGCCGGTAAAGATGACGCCTTCAACGGGCAGGCGTCACGGTTGTGTGCTTTGGCCTTGCTGTGCGGGGAGTGCCGTGTTCAGACCATCTCGATGATCAGCCGCTCGCCGCAGGCTTGTGCGTACTTGCGCAGGGGCAAAAATGGGGTCAGCCCCCGATTCCTTGGTCAAAAACCTTGGAACAACAGGTCGATTGCCGCGACGACTTCCGTTCGCCGATGTTCGAGCGAAGACACCAGGGCCATCGCACTCGAATGACATGGCCTTTTTGAGATTTTCCAAGAAAGTCGTTCACGTTCAATAGGTTATGCAGCCATCTTGTGAACCCTCTCGAAAACGCGTCTACTCTCGTCCTTTGGGCGATGGAAATGCGCGGAGCGGGAGTCAGTCTGATGGAGAAACTCAGTGAGCTTGAAGATCCGCGTCAGCCCAGCAACGGCACCCGCCACGACTTCCGGGAGATCCTGGTGATCGCGGTGTGCGCCATGCTCTCGGACGCCGACAGCTTCGAGGACATCGCGCTGTGGGGTCGGCTCAAGGCCGACTGGCTGCGGCGCTTCCTCGTGCTCAAGAATGGTATCCCTTCGCAGGACACGTTCCTGCGCGTGTTCCGCGTGCTCGACCCGAAGCAGTTCGAAGCGGTGTTCCGACGTTGGGTGGGCGGAATCGTTGGCGCACTCGATGGCATGGTGGCCGTCGACGGCAAGACGTTGCGCCGCTCGGCCGATGGCGATGCGCCGCCGGTGCATATGGTCAGTGCGTTCTCGACCGAACTCGGACTGGTGCTCGGCCAGGAAAAAGTGGCGGGCAAGAGCAACGAGATCACCGCCATTCCGGAGTTGCTGGAAGCCTTGCACATCAAGGGCTTGCTGGTCAGCATCGACGCGATGGGCTGCCAGCGCGAGATCGCTGCCAAGATCGTGGAGAAGGGAGGCGACTACCTGCTCGCGGTCAAGGGCAACCAGCCTACGCTGCATCAGCAGGTGCGCGACCTGATCAGTGATGCGCAGGCTGCCAACGACGGCTTCAAGCACATCGACAAGTCCCATGGCAGGACGGTGATGCAGCTCAGTTGGGTCGCCGCCAGCGGCAAGGAGATCGACCCCGAACTGTGGCCTGGCTGCAAGACGGTCGGCTGTGTCGTCTCGCAACGCGTGGTCGGCGACAAGGTCGCTGAGCTGGAGGAGCGCTACTACATCAGCTCGCGCAAACTCACCGCCGAAGAGTTGGCCAATACCGTGCGCGCCCATTGGGCTATCGAGAACCGCCTTCACTGGATGCTCGATGTCTGCTTCGGCGAGGACGACTGCATGATCCGCAAGGACAACGCACCGCAGAACCTCTCGCTGCTCAAGAAGATCGTGCTGAACCTGATTCGTGCAGACAAGACCGACACCGCCAAAACGAGCCTGCGACTCAAGCGCAAGCGGGCGGCTTGGGATGACGATATCCGTATGAAAATGCTGGGAATTCATCCGTTATGACTTTCGAGTGCGATGGCCCTGG
>DAOMNN010000231.1:0-1519 GCA_035443825.1 Rhodocyclaceae bacterium
CCTCGTGGATGCAGGTGGCGCGGCGCTGGGCGTGGGTCAGTGGGGTCATGCTTGCCTTCCGTGCGGGATGCCGGGGCGCCGCCAGAGAATCGCGGCGGCAGGGCGAAGCTTTGCACATCGAGGAGGTTCTGCGTGGAGCAAGGTCCTGAATCGCTACTCGATCAAGCCCGTCCAGCAGTTCGCCTACACGACCGGCAAGAACGCGACCGACAGCACCATTATCATCGACGCGATGGATCTGCTGTACACGCGCCGCTTCGATGGCTACTGCCTGGTGACCAGCGACAGCGACTTCACCGGCCTGGCCCTGCGGCTACGGGAAGAGGGATTCTTGGTCTATGGATTTGGCGAGCAGAAGACGCCCGAGGCATTCCGCAACGCCTGCCACGAGTTCATCTTCACCGAGGTGCTGCGAAAGCCGGTTGCTGCGGCGGGAGCCGGCGCGTCGACGAATGGATCATCGCTCGCGGCCGGGGCCCCCGAGGCGGCCCCGGCGCCGGCAACCGCGATGAAGTGCCCGGCTTTTCCGACCGACTTTCTGATGGAAGCGCTTGAGAAATTGGCCGACGATTCCGGGTGGGCTCACCTCGGGACGTTCGGCAGCTATCTGCAGAAGACCCAGCCGGATTTCCGCCAGAGCAGCCCCTTTGTGAACGCCCGTCTGGGTGAGTGGAGAGTACGGGCGGCTGGAGTATCCCGTATCCCGGGCGACTACATGAAGCAGCTGGTCGCGAGGGGTGCATGAAGGACACTTTCCGCCTGTATACGGATCTAGCGTGGTTGTGGCCAATGTGGGGCGACGCCACTCAAGAGTACGCGCAATATTGTGAGCACGTCATCACCCAGATTCGTCGGTACGCGAAACGTCCAGTCCGTACCCTGCTCGACGTGGGGTGCGGGGGCGGCAAAAACGTCCTGAACCTGAAGCGGGACTTCAGCGTCACCGGAATCGACATCAGCCCCTACATGCTGGCACAGGCGAAGGATCTGAATCCCGAATGTGCCTTCGTGGAATCCGACATGCGTTCGTGCTCGCTCGGCAGGACATTCGACGCTGTGCTGATGGATGATGCCATTTCGCACATGAACTGCCTCTCGGACTTCAGGGCGGCATTCCGTACCGCATATGCGCACCTGAACCCGGGGGGCGTTCTGGTCGTCACGCCCGACGTCACGCCCGAGACCTTCTTGCAGAACAAGACCACGACGACCTCCTCTGCGCGCGACGGGGTGGAGGTCGTATTTGTTGAGAACATCTACGACCCTGACCCCACGGACGATCAATATGAGACGACGATCCTGTACCTCATTCGTCATGACGGAAAACTAAGGATAGAAACCGATCGCTGGACGATGGGCATCTTCCCTGTGGAAACCTGGCGGCGCGTTCTCCGTGAGACCGGATTCGAACTGTACGAGGAACGGTTTGTTTTGGGAGAGGACGAATACACCGGCTTTGTATGCGTGAGGACAGAGTAGAAGCAAATCGGGGTCTTCCGGACGACGCCTAGGGGCAGAT
>DAOMNN010000232.1:0-1514 GCA_035443825.1 Rhodocyclaceae bacterium
TGTCGCGTCGACTGCTGGAGCTGTCGTCGCCCGCGTGTCTGCGCCACAAGGTGTGCACCTCGGGGCGGCGCTGGGAGACGCGTGGCGTATGGCGCACGATCGCGCTGATGTGGCGACTGCGCTTCGCCTACTGGCGCGGAACGCCGCCCGACGAACTTGCGAGAGTATATCGATGAGGCCCCTGCGCATCGCGATTCTCGCCAAGGCCCCCCGCCCGGGTTTCGCCAAGACCCGGCTGATCCCGGCACTGGGCGCGCACGGCGCCGCGGAGTTGGCCGCACGTATGCTGCAGACCACGCTGAGTGCCGCCGTCGAGGCCGGCGTCGGCGCCGTGGAGTTGTGCGTCACGCCGGACATCGACGACGATGCATGGGTCGGCATCGACCTACCGGCCGACATCGGGATCACCGCACAGGGTGACGGTGACATCGGCGTACGCATGGCGCGGATCGCACGGCGAGCGGACGCACACGATGAAGCGTTGCTGCTCGTCGGTACCGACTGCGCCGAGATGAGCCCAGCCTTGTTGCGCGATGCCGCGACGCTACTCGTCGATGCCGATGCCGTCCTGCACCCGACCGCGGATGGCGGCTACGCCGTACTAGGGCTGAACCGGCACCACCCGCGGCTGTTCACGGACATTGCCTGGAGCACCGGATCGGTGGCGGACACGACCGTCAGGCGCCTCGCCGAACTGGGGTGGCGAGCCCACGTCGGACGGACACTGCATGACATCGACGAACCCGACGACCTGAAATGGCTCGCGAATCACCGCGCAGCGAGTGCGTGACCTGGGGCGCCCTGTCCTGCTTGCGATCGCGAATCCCAATTGCCGACCTCGACTTGTGGAGGGATCATTCATGAACACGATCACGCGAGTTGGACGCCGTCGCTTTCTGCGACTCGCCACGCTCCTGCCGCTTGCTGCGGGGACGTCTTCGGTGCCGGCGCGAGAGCACCTGGAGGAAGGCGTTCACTATCGGCGCATCGCACAGGATCCGGTTCGCGCGCCTGACGGCCGTATCGAGGTGATCGACTTCTTCTGGTACGGATGCCCTCACTGCTACGACCTGCTGCCCTATCTGCTGTCCTGGCGGAAGACGATGCCGGACGATGTCACGTATCGGCACGTGCCCCCCGTATTGAATCCTTCGTGGGAGGCTCATGCGCATGCCTACTACGCGTCGGAGGCCCTGGGCCTGGTCGCCCGCACCCATGTGCCGTTGTTCGATGCGATTCATCGCGATCGGCGCCTCCTGCACGACGAGCAGGGTCTGTCCCGGTTCTTCGCAGAACACGGAGTGGAAGAAAAGGCCTTCCGGGAGCTATGGCATTCGTTCGCGGTGACGTCGAAGGTGAGACAGGCCACGCAACTGGCACGGCGTTTTCGCATTCCGAGCGTGCCCTCGTTAGTGGTCGGCGGCACCTACCTGACAAGCCCGTCCCTTGCCGGTTCGCGTGAAGGCGTGATCGCCGTTCTGGACTCGCTCACGGACAGAGCGCGTCGGGGATGA
>DAOMNN010000233.1:0-1504 GCA_035443825.1 Rhodocyclaceae bacterium
TCAACATGCGACCTCCGCGTACAGATAAAGACTGTACGAAGTATATACCTGCCTGAAGGCGCTCGCTCCAGCGCTCGCACATTGCCTCTTGTCGTCCTTCCGCATGGCATTCCAGCCCCTCACCCAGGAGACTGAAATGCCCGCTGGCGCGAAAAACGGCGACTACCACGGCTCCCGCGCAACATGTCCGCAGTGGCCAGACACACAAACTCAAGCCAGGGAAGATGCGGACAGGCTTCAAACAGGGGTCGTGTTGCCCGCGCCGTCACACCCGCCTCGGCGGCGACGTGCAGCCCCCAGCCCAAACGCACCGATTGCAAGACAGGCCAGCGTGTCGGGCTCGGGCACGGTAGCGACCCGGGCAACGACGGTGAAGTCGAATCTGCTTGAGGAGAAGAAATCGCCCGCATAGTCGGTGCCGGTCATCGACAGGGTGGTGCCGTCGAAGCTGCCCGCATAGTGGCCGAACGAGCCCATCGAGGAGCAGGAACCAGTGGACGGAAACCAGGTGCAGGGGTCTTCGCTTGCGGCGAAGGTCTGCCCTGTGAGCACGGCGAAGTAGGTCGGGAAGGCAAAGCCCGCCGCCCCGCCGCTATTCACCGCGATGGCCTCGAAGCGGATCTGTTCCCGGTCCACAACCGTCAGCGGGTCGAATGAGAGGGTGATGGGCACGGTCTCCTGCTTGAGGTCGAAGCGGCCGGAAAGCGCGAAAGTTTGAGGCTCAGAGGACGTCACGCCGCCATCCGGCCCGCCGAAGCTGAAGCCGCCGGGCATATACGTGACCCAACTCTGGCCGGGGTCGATCGTGAGCATGATCGCGTGCGCGCTGGAGGCTGCGGCGCCGAGAGCAAGGGTGACGAAGGCGCACGCGGTAGCCGTGCGGCAGGCTTGGACGACGAAGTTCATGTTCGGCGATATCCATTATGACAAAGCGATTGAGCGGCACCTGAGCAACTCGCGAGACGGGCAACTGTGCCGGCCCGCCTCCATGCAATTTGGATGCCATTTACATGAAGTCCGCGTATCGCCTGAGCTTGCGCGCGAGGTACACATCCGGCGCGTTCACGGATGAGCGCACAATGTAAAAAAATCCGACAGGCATTTCGCAGTGCAGCACGACGCGGAATACGCCGCATGACATCCCCCTCGTTGCCACTCAAGCGCGGAACCAACGCATATGCGACAGGAGGAACGATCGGAGAGGTACCCCGATTCCTGCGTCGCGCAACACGCTGGCCGGTGACGGCTTCGATGCCAAACCCCGCCTGGTGCGCTTGCTGTACGAGCGCGACTGGACGCACCAGCGCATCCTGGACTTCTTCTCGGTGCTCGACTGGATGATGCGACTGCCCAAGGAGCTCGAGCAACGACTGTGGCAAGATATTGAGAACATTGAAGGAGAACGCAAAGTGTTCGCAGAGAATTGACGCAAAGCGCGCACTTCCTGGAACTGCTCGACGCCAGCCTGCCAGACTGGCGCGAACGCCGGGCGAGGCTGAACGCA